>CAJTYS010000009.1 GCA_910583765.1 uncultured Eubacteriales bacterium
TCAACGTTTATCAGGATTTTTCGCCTATGAAACTGTCAAACTCGGGATTATACTACAGGTTTCTTGAATTTTCACTACTTTTTGTTTTTTCTTTCATATTTATATCATTGACCTTCATACTTCATTGCTCAGTTGAAACAAGGTATGCGCCAAAAGATCCGTTCCCAATGCGATATCCTCAAAGTCCGTCCACTCGTCCATATGGTGGCTGATGCCTTTTCTGCTGGGCACAAAGATCATCCCAAATGGCGCGAATTTGGAAATGAACATGGAATCATGATATGCCCCGCTTACCATTTTGTTGTATGCCACCTTATTTTCCTGGCATATGTTTTCAATCAAGCTGACAATATGCGGATCCGCGTCAGCTGGAGCATCATGTGCTGTGATTTCTTTTGTGATCTTTACTCTGCGGATCGCTGAAACGCTTTCCACAAGGCTGTCCAGTTTTCTTAAAATTTCCTTTTTTTCAGCCATTACCGCACTTCTCATATCAATGGTGAAATTCACCTCTCCCGGGATCACATTGGTTGCTCCTGGAAAAACTGCCACCTTTCCCACTGTGACCACGGTGCTCTTGCTTTCTGCGCTCCTCGCAAAGTTCTCCAGCTGCAAAATCAGCTCAGCGGCGGCGGAAAGCGCGTCCTTTCTCAGATGCATGGGCGTAGCGCCCGCATGCTCCTGAGTCCCCTGGATTTTTATTTTGATATCAGTGGGTGCGGAAATAGTGGACACCACGCCGATCTTCATGCCAAGATGCTCTAAAACCGCCCCTTGCTCAATATGCAGTTCCACGGCTCCATGCACATCTCCTGGATTTCTTTTTATATTGGAAATCTGGGACGCGTCATGGCCCAGACGTTCCAAAACATCGTACAAAGACGATTCTCTCTCATCAGTGCTCGAAAATGAGCCGCTATCTGTCAGCCTCCTTGCGTCTTCTGCCGTAAGTTCACCTGCCAAGGCCCTGCTTCCCAAGCACCCAAGCCCGAATCTAGTGGGTTCTTCCGATGTATAGACGATCACTGCTATGTCTCGCTGGTGTTTTAGCCCTGATTCTCCGATGATCCGCAGCGCCTCCATGCCGCCGATCACGCCGACAGTCCCATCGAACATTCCAGCGTTGAGCACTGTGTCGATATGGGAACCGGTCCACACAGGAGACAGGTCGCTGTTTTCTCCGGAAAGTCTGCCAAAAATATTTCCGATCTCATCTTCCCTTACTTCCAGACCGTTTTCCCGCATCCGCTCTTTGATAAACGCCCTGCCCTGCAGTTCGGCCTCTGTAAAGAGCACTCTTGTGATCCCCTGCCCAGGCGTGCTGTTGTATTTGCCAAGCGCTTCTAGATCCTTTTTGATCCGTTTTATTGAAGCCTGTCTGATCTGATTCATAGCTCATCCTTTCTGCTTTCGTTTTTTCCTGGCTAATTGGAGCAGCCGTCAGCCAGGCTGCGGCCATCATTGACTTGTTTGCTTATCTTAGTCACGAAAATCCGCCGCAATCGTTAAAACGCCTGAAATCCGTTGCGCTTCACAAGTCTCCCCGATCCAGGCCTTGCCACCAGCTGGCCTTTGTCAACAATGATTCGCCCTCTGGAAATCACGGTTTCCGGCCATCCTTTTACTTGATATCCCTGGAATGGAGTGAAATCGCATGCACCGTGAAGCCCCTGGACAGATATGGTCTCTTCCCTGTTTCCATCCAAAATCAAGATGTCTGCGTCACAGCCAACGGCTATGGTCCCCTTTCTCGGATACAATCCCGCCAGTCTCGCAGGGTTCGTGCTGATCAGCTCTACAAATTTATTGATGTTGATCCGGCCTTTTGCCACACCTTCCGAAAAAAGCAGCGGCACCCTTGTCTCCACACCAGGAGCGCCATGGGGAATCTTCGTGAACATATCGCTGCCCAGCCGCAGTTTCTCTTTGAGGGAAAAGGCGCAGTGATCAGAAGAAACCAAAGAAATCGTCCCTGCTGTCAATGCGTTCCAAAGGGCTTTCCTATGTTCCTTAGTACGAAGGGGCGGCGTGACCACGAACTTGGCGGCCTCGGAAACGTCCTGATCATACAAGTTTTCGTCCAGCAGGAGAAAATGCGGACAGGTTTCTCCATAGGCTCTGACACCCTTGCTCTTGGCATTGGTAATCTCCCGAAGCGCGCCTTTGGCTGAAACGTGGACGATCAAAACAGGAGCGCCCACCATTTCCGCGATCCGCAGCACTCGTCCCGTGGCCTCCTCCTCTGTAATGGGCGGGCGGCTGACAGAATGATACTTTGGCTGTGTCTTCCCAGCCTTCACCAGCTGGTCCGCCATGTATCCGATGGCCCAGTCGTTTTCACAGTGTACTCCCAGCAAGCCGCCGTTCTTTGCGATCACATCCAGAAGCTTTACCAGTTCTTCATCATGAATCTTGAAATCATAGGCCATGAACACTTTATAAGTTGGAAACCCCTCTTCGATCAATTGCGGAAGCTCCGCGTACACGGCTTCTGTCCGATCCACGATCACCGGGCTAAAGCTGTAATCAATTACAGCCTTGTCTCTTGCTTTCCCATGGCTTTGCTCTATGATGTTCCTCACTGACTGGCCTTTAATCTGGTTGGGATAATCCACCACGCAGGTGACGCCTCCGAACGCCGCTGCGCAAGTCCCTTGATACCAGTCGTCCAACGTGTGAGAGCCATGCAGGGGCGCGTCTATGTGAGTGTGGATGTCCACTGCGCCTGGCAGCACGTATTTGCCAGAAGCATCGATGATCTTCGTTCCTCTTTCCAGGCGCTTTGCGACACAAGCCACTTTTCCATCTTTAATTCCAATATCCGCGGTGTATGCCTCACCTGCGGTGGCAATGCGGCCATTTTGAATGATCATATCGAATTTATCCATGATTATCTCCTTTCGTCTCAATGTCACACACAATTGGAAACCGCGTCTTTCAACGCTTCTGTCACAGTGGGGTGCGCAATGATCAATTGGCAGAATTCTTCGCAGGTATACTCTCCATCTATGGCAATGACCGCTGTTCCTATGACTTCCGAAGCCATTTCACCATAAATCTGTACGCCCAGCAGCTGCCCTAATGTATCATCCGCAATGACTTTGACCATGCCTCTATCCATTCCTTTGGCAAGGCTCCTCCCATTGGCTGCCAGTTGGAACGTGCCTTTCTTGACGCGGATTCCTTGATTCACGGCTTCCTGTTCCGTCATGCCTGCGGCAGCGATCTCTGGATGGGTGTAAACGCATTGCGGCACAGCTTTGTTCCCTGAAACTATATGGTCGCCTTTAATGGCGTTCTCCGCGGCAGCGCGCCCTTCCTCAAATGCTGTATGGGCCAGGAGCTGTCTGCCGATCACGTCTCCTGCTGCATATACGCGATCAGAAGATGTCCGAAGGTATTTGTCAACTTTTACAAAACCTTTTTCATCACAGGCAATGTCCCAGTTTTCCAGTCCCAATCCTTTTGTGTTGGGTACTCGGCCAACTGCGTTGAGGACTGCCTTTGTCCTGATTTCTTTCTCCTGGCCGCATTCGCCCTCTTCATAGGAAACCACAAATCCATGACTGGTTTTTTCTATTTCTTTTACAAAGCTGTTCGTATGGATTTGGATGCCTTTTTTCTCTAGATCCTGCTGTGCCATTGTTCGTATCTCTGTGTCCACGTTTGCCAGGACATGGGGCAGCGCTTCCAATATATGCGTCTCACAGCCAATGCCTCTGTAAAAAGTCGCTAGTTCCACGCCGACCACGCCGCCGCCGATGACGCAGATCTCTTCTGGGATCCATGATAATTCCAGAGCTTCGCTGCTTCCTATCATGTGCTGACTTCCTTTGATCCTCGGTTTCGCCTCTCCAGAGCCAGTGGCAATGATCACCTTTTTGCCCTGGATCTCGTAGCTGTTTTCTGCTTCGATCAACACGGACCCCTGCGCTGTCAGTTTCCCAATCTCTGAAATGATCTCAATGCCAGATGACTGGATCATGGCTTGAAGCCCGCTTCGCAGACGTTCTATGACAGCGTTTTTTCTGCGGATCAATTTTTTTCGGTCCACAACGCATGTGCTGCTGACCTCCAGGGCAAAGGCCTCCGCGCTTGCGAAAAGCTCTGCTGCTGCCGCTGTTTCCAGCAATGTCTTGGTAGGCACGCAGCCTCTGTTCAGGCAGGTTCCTCCTAAAAAGTCCTTCTCGATCAGCGCCACGGAACTGCCAAGCTTCGCGGCCCGCAGAGCCGCAGTGTATCCCGCGGGACCGCCGCCTATCACAATCAAATCATATTCACGCATCTACGATTCACCTCCCATCAAAACAGATTCTGGTCCAGAAGCTTCATGGGCTCTTCCATGACTGCTTTCAATCTCTTCAAAAACCTTGCGCCTGCCGCGCCGTCCAGCACTCTGTGATCGCAGGACAAACACAGCTTCATGATAGGCTGTTCCACAATGCGGCCGCCCTCTTTCTTCAGAACGGAATTTACTGCGCCCACTGTCAGCAAAGCTGCCTGCGGCGCATTGAGGATCCCTTGAAACACATCAATGTCAAACATGCCCAGGTTGCTCAAAGTGAAAGTCCCATCTGACAGGTCTTCCGCAGTCAAGCTCTGGTTTCGGGCAGCATGGACCAGCCTGCTTCTTTCAGCAGTGATCTGCGAAAAACCGATACTGTCCGCGTTTCTGATCACTGGCACTACCAACCCCTCTGGCGTGTCCGCGGCGATCCCAAAGTTCACATTTGTGAATTGACGGATTTTGCCGCCTTTTATCCATTGGGAATTGACTAACGGATGCTCTTTGATCACTCTTGCGGTAAACCATGCCAGCACATCTGTGAAAGTCGGCCTGACAGTTCCTTCTCCCGCCCTGCCTCTGGCTTGGCGCAGCAGCTGCTGGAGCTTGCTGACATCCACCTGTGTGCTGAGATAAAAATGCGGCACTTGTGTAAAGCTGGCTGCCATGCGCTGCGCGCCCGCTGCTCGAATGCTGCTGGGCACCATATCCACATAGGCGGGCTCCACTTCGCAAGCCGCCTGGCAAACGTCCCTGCAAGCTGTCTGCTCTACGCCTTTCTGCCCGTATTGCTGTACATCCACCCGTTTGATTCTGCCATCTATGCCCGAGCCGGTGATAAGCTTCATATCAATGCCCTGTTTTTTCGCCAGCGCCCTGGCTGCCGGAGTCGCTCTCACGATGTTCTTTTCTTCCTCTTCACCGCACAGGGATTCTGGCTCCGGCAAAGCTTCTGATTCTGCGGTTTGGCTGTCAGCTGGTTGGTCAGCTCGTATTTTTTCTCCTGCGCTCCCCAGATAGGCGACCACCTGTCCCACTGGCACAGTCTCGCCTTCTTCTGCGGAAATTTTGATCAGCGTGCCTTCCTCCGGCGCCTCTACGTCAATGTTGACTTTGGCGTTCTCCACAGTGTACAACGCCTCGCCTGCTGCCGCGAATTCCCCCTCTTTCTTCATCCATCTCACGATCTTTCCTTCTGTCATGGTCATGCCTAGCTTTGGCATTCTCACCTCAATTGCCATATCTCCTATTCCTCCTGACATTATTTCATGGTTTCCAACACAGCCCGCACAATGTCCGCTTCTTTTGGCAGATACGCAGCTTCCAGCGTTGGACTGAAAGGCACTGGCGAATAAACAGATGTCACTGATTTGATGGGGCCATCCAGATAATCGATGGCTTTATCCGCTGCCAGAGCCGCGAGATCGGCCGCCATGCCGCACCTGTTATTGGCCTCATCCACGATCACAAGGTGGCCTGTCTTTTTTACAGACTCCAAAATCGCGCTTTCATCCAGCGGCGACAACCAAATAGGATCTATGATCTCTGCGGAAATATCCATGTCTTCCAGCTCTGCTGCTGCCTTTTCCGCCAAAAGCCGCATTCTGGATATGGCTACGATGGTCACATCGCTGCCCACGCGGACGATCTCAGCTTTTCCTACCGGGCATTGAAACGCCTCTTCTGGAACCGTTCCCAGGGAGCTGTACAAGGATTTGTTTTCAAAGATCATCACTGGATCATCGTCTCTGATCGCTGCGATCAACGCGCCCTTTGCCGCATACGGGGTGGCAGGGACAGCGATTTTGAACCCCGGCACCTGCGCGGCTAATGCGTACAAGGACTGGGAATGATGCATCCCCGCGCTCTGTCCTCCCCCTGAAACCGTCCGTACTGTCAGCTTGCAGGTAATCTTCCCCGCGGATAGATATTTCAGCTTCGCCGCACCGTTAAACAATTGGTCTCCTGCCAACCACAGAAAATCGTTGAACATCAGCTCCGCGATGGGCCGCAGCCCTACTGCGGCAGCAGCGGCGGCGGCTCCCATGTAACCTGCCTCTGACAGGGGGCAGTCAATCACTCGATCTGTTCCCAATGCGGTTGCCATGCCTTTACTGACACCAAAGCTGCCTCCCCAAGTATCTGTCAGCCCCATTTTTTCACGCCCCGCGCCGCCCGACAGGTCCTGTCCCAGGAACACAATGCTTTCATCCCGCTTCATCTCCTGTGTCATGGCTTCCCGCACTGCTTCTAAATATGTGATCTGTCGCTTTATCATCTTATGTTTCGCACCTCCATGTCCACTTTCAATAACTGCTATATACGAATTCCGTTACTTCCGCAGGATCCGGCAAAGGACTTTTTCTCGCGAACTCCACGGCTTGCTTTACTTTTTCATCCACGGACTTGCTGATGCCATCCAGTTCTTCCTGCCCCAGCAAACCCTCTCGCAGCACCCTTTCCGTAAACAGTTTGACACAATCCCGCGATTCTTTGTAATGCGCCATTTCCTCCTGGCTCCTATAGCCTTTGGCATCTCCCACATAATGACCGGAATAAAGATAAGTCTTGCATTCCAGCAGCGTGGGTCCCTGGCCGCTTCTGGCCCGCCGGATGGACCGCTTGGCAGCTTCATAAACCGCGAAAACATCCATCCCATCCACTGATTCCCCTGTGATCCCATAACCTTCGGCTCGCTTGGCGATATCTTTCACCCGCTGATGATATTCCTGGGGCGTGGATTGGGCATACAAATTGTTCTCACATACGAACAGTACCGGCAAATCCCAGATCGCCGCCAGGTTGACAGCCTCATGGAAAGTCCCTTCATTGACCGAGCCATCCCCGAAAAAGCATACGGCGACTTGATCCGTGCCCATTTTTTGAAAGGCAAAACCAAGACCTGCTGCCATGGGGAAACCGCCGCCCACGATCCCTGTGGTGCCCAGCATTCCATTGTCCATGTCCGTCATATGCATGGAACCGCCCCGCCCCCTGCACAGGCCGGTGCTTTTTCCCATAAGCTCCGCCGCGATCTTGTTCAGATCGCTTCCCTTCGCGATAAAGTGGCCATGACCTCTGTGGGTGCTGGTCACATAATCATCCCTTTTCAGCTGCCCGCAGACAGCCGCGGCAATGGCTTCCTGACCCAAATAAAGATGGATGAAGCCTGGGATGTTCCCTGCTAGGAATTCTTTCTGAAAAGCGTTTTCCGCCTTTCGGATCAGCACCATGTTTTCATATAAAGTCTTTAATATGTTTTTTGATAGATCCATTGTTCGTGTTCCCCGCCTTTCCTTCAGCATTTTTGTATGGCCTTGTTGATCACAGAATCCTGCATGGTCTCGCTCAAATCAACGAACCTGGCGGTATAGCCGCCGATGCGCACGAAAAGATCTTTGTGCTGCTCTGGATGCCGCTTGGCCTCTTTGAGCCGTTCCAAGCTGACCACATTGTACTGGACCGACTGGCCGCCTTCACTGATAAAGTTTCTGATCAAATCACCCCACTTGCTCAATTCCCTGTTGGTCATCAAGGAATTGAGGTCCATGCTCTGGGCAAAAGTGATGCCGTTGACCGTCCTTTGAGTATCAATGGCCTTTACAAAGGAGCGGTGGGTGGCCGTGGGCCCGATCTGCTCCGCGTATTGGGAAGGGGCAACTGTGTCTGACAGCATTTCATAAGCATGCCGTCCGTCAGGCGTGGCGCAGGTGTCCTCGCCCAGCACATGGTTCTGGGTCACGCTGAAAAATCCGCATACGTATTTGCCGCCCCGCATAGTGGGATGCGCTTCGTAGGCATCCATAAAGGTATCGGCGATGAATTTTCCCCAGCTGTCAGCCGTGTCGTTGTCCGTTCCGTATTTAGGCGCTTTCAGACAGGCGTTTCTCAGTACGTCCTGGGAATCCCAATCGCAGGCCAAGGCCTTTACCAGTTCTTCCAGACTACAGGTCTGATCTGTGAACACCACTTTTTCAATGGCCGCCATACAATCCGCCGCCGTGCCCAGTCCCGTGCCAATGGCGCCCACGTAGTTGTATTTACAGCCTCCACGATTCATGTCCGTTCCCGACTTCCTGGTGTTTGGGTGCATCAGGTTATGCATTGGCGTAGGCAGGAAGGTATAGAAAGCGTATTCGATCATATTGTTGATGACCACATTCATCTCCACTGCGTATTGAAATTGCTTTTCCACGGCTGCTTTAAAATCATCCATGGTCTTGAAGGAATTCGGCTCGCCTGTTTTCGGGCCTGCCTGCTTGCCGTTTCTCGGATTTACGCCATTGTTCAAAGCCAGTTCAATAGGCTTCACCAGATTGAAGTAGCCTGCGTTTTGGTGTCCATGAGCGTCTGCGCCAAGGGCCGTGTTCGGATCCGACTGGTTTTCCTGGCAGCCTACGTCCGCATAATTTCTCGCTTCTTTTAGCGTCATCCCCAGCTGCCCCATGAGGCTTGGTATGATGGCCTCATCATTGATGATTTGCGGCACGCCTCCGCTGGTCCGCAGCACTTCCATAATGGATTTCAGGAAATCTTCGGGCGTGTCGTTATGTAAGCGCACGGAAATGATGGGATCGTTGAGATGAATGTGGGCATGACCTTCCAGAACCATATAGCTAAGCAAGTTGGTAGTGTCCTTTCCGTGTTCGTCCACCCCGCCGATGGTGATCTTGTCGTTGGTGTGCCATCCTGGAGTGGCTCGAGAACCCCGCCAGTCCACTAGCTGGTTGCGATAACAGAAGGTGACCATGAAGCATTCCAGCAGTTCTTGGGCTTCTTCCCTGGTCAATCCAGCTGCCATGTCTTTTTCCAAAATCTCTTTCATATAGATGTCGAACCGTCCCAGGGAGTGGGAAACGCCTGCGTCCGTGAGCCAGGTCAGCATGTGCGCGAAGTGCAGGGACTGCATGGCTTCCCACCAGTTTTGGGCAGGCTTCGCAGGCACGTTCCTGCAGTTTTTCGCCATTTGCCGCAGTTCATTCTTTCGCTTCTCATCTTGCTCTTTATCTGCCATTTCATCTGCCAGCTCCGCGCATCTTTTGGCGTATGCCAGGATGCCCTCAATAACAATGAGCATGGCTTGGTAATGGTTCAGGCGTTCCAAATCACCGCAGCTGTCCATATGTTCCAGATGAATTTGATCCATTTCGCGCTCAATATCCCTTTGAAACTGAAGGAGGCCTTCATATACTACGCCTCGGTAGTCCTGGATGGTATGGCACAGTCCGATCCTGGTCACAGGAAAGGAGGTCAAAGAATTTTCCCAGTAATCGATGGCTTGCGGCCTGTAATGCGCCAGTCCTTTTATGGTTCCCGCATGGAGGGTCCGCTCTTTCCAGTAAGGGATGATCTGGTCTTCCAGCAGCCGTTTGTCCGCTTCGTCCAAATGAAATTCAATAAACTGTCTCACGGGCAGGGAGTCCAGTTCCCGCATTTTCTTTCCCTCAATCTCCACTTGGTTTTCCAGCCAGGACGCATGAAATTCAGGTTCCACTTCGACTCCGTTTTTCTGAGAGCTGGGGTATCCCATCAGCAGTTGGTGCTCCGGTACATAGATTGGAATTTTTTCCAAAATGTGTTTGTATGCCATGGCCCGCCTGATCACCGGACATTCCCCTTCTGTTCTCTGGTATGACTCTGTGATCAGTTTTGCTCGATCAATGGAAATGACTCCCCGCTTTCCATAGTTGCCTTCTAATATTTCTGCCCTGAGAAGCTGGACCCGTTTTTCTCTGTCACTGTCTTCCTTTAACGCGAATTGTTCAAAAATGTCGCCGCCCCAGGGCACGCTTTCTCTTTCCCACCAGCAGCTTTGTTGTTTTATGTTGTTGTTCATGCATATTGCCCTCCTGTCTTGTTGTTTTAACCAATGTTTATGGTTATGTCTTTATGCTTTTCAAAGATATCGCGGTATTTTGCGATTTCCTGTTCCATGTTCTGTGAAAATTTTAAAGGCGCTAATCCTTTTAATGGATATTGCCTGAATAGTCGCTGGTATTTGACCTCACCCAGATTGTGGTAAGGCATAAAATTGATTTCTTTGATCCCTAACTCATGAGCCAGACCGCAGATCCCTTCTATTTCTTCAGCCATGAAATTGTGGTTCGGGATTAAGGGCACTCTGATGATCACGTTTTTGCCGCATGTTCTCAAATAGCGGATGTTCTGCTGAATCTGTCTGTTGGATACGCCGGTCAGACGCCAGTGCCTGCTGTCATCCATGCTTTTTATGTCATACAAAAAGGTGTCCACATGATCCTTGATCCTGATAAGATGGGATTCTGGCACATGGCCCGTGGTCTCAATGGCCGTGTTTATATTGCGGTCATAACATTCTTTTAACACCTCTTCACAAAAATCGATCCATACCAGCGGTTCTCCCCCTGACAGCGTGACCCCGCCGCCTGATGTTTTGAAGATTTTAGCATCCCGCTTGATCACTTCGAGCGCTTCTTTGGCGTTCATCCACTGTCCCACCGTGCGGAGCGCGTTGTGTCCACATGCTTCTGCGCACTTTCCGCAGTTTTGGCACTTTGTTTTGTTGATCCTATTTCCAGAGGTGCCCATGTCAATAGCCCCGTGCCCGCAGGCTGCTTGACACGCGCCGCACCCAGCGCATAGCTCCTTGTAAAATTCTGTTTCTTGATAAGTTTCCTGGGATTCTGGATTACAGCACCAAAGGCATTTCAAAGGACAGCCTTTGAGAAAGACCATGGTTCTGATTCCTGGTCCGTCATGCAGGGAATATCGCTGTATGTCAAAGACCATCGCTTTTTTCTTTTCATCCATCTGTTCACCTCATATGTTTTGGGCTGGCGGCAGAACAGCTTGCTGCTGCCGCCAGCAATGTGTCAATCAATGCTTTTTGGCAAAGTCAGCAGGAAACACCTGCGCTTTTCAGCTGTCTACTCCGCAGCCCCAGAACCCTCCTGGCCAGCCTCGGCCTGCGCCGCTTCATGCTCGGCCGCCGCTTGCCTGCCTCGCTCTGAATCCAGATCCATCTTGGATCCCCGCCCATACTCGATGCCTTTGTCCTCTTTGAACCAACGGATCAAAAATACCCAGATCAAAATACCGATCAGCATCACTGGCCAGCCTGTCAGATTGGCGACTGCCTCAAACAATCCCAGATCCGCGCCCAACAGGTCCATGATCAGCGGAATCGCTGCCAAGATCATGCACCATACAAATTTCATGGAAAATCCCGGTTCTTTGTCAAGCGATTCTCTTTTCATAGTGGACTGCGCCAGCACAACGGAAGTCCCATCCATGGCCGTGGCAATAAAGATCAGCATCATGATGCCAAAGGCCACCACGCCCAGCACGTTTCCGAGCCCCATGTGCTGCACGATTTCAATGGCCGCCGCTGTGCTTCCTTCCTCGTTGTACGTGGTGATCACGTCCATTTTGCCGTTGACCTGGTTGTACATGGCCGTGCTGCCGTTAATGCCGAACATGACCCATACGCCCACTGGAATGCAAACCAGACAGGAAAGTATCATTTCTCTAAAAGTGCGGCCATAGGAAATAGCGATCATGAAGCCTGCCATCATTGCCACATAAGCCCAGCTGTAGCAGTAATAAAACAATGTCTCATTCTGTGCCACTCCAGATTCAAAGTGTGGATCCGCGTTCAGGGCCATGGTAAAGAAATGATCCACCATCACGCCAAAGGATTCGACCATGTTGTTGAGAATGTACAGGGTCGGTCCTAAAATCAATCCAGCAGCCAGAAAGATATAGAGGATCCACATATTGAGCTTCGTCAGGTTCTGGATCCCTTTGCTGATGCCCAAAGCCGCGCTGCCTGTGAAGATGGCCGCTAGCACTACAATCATGACAATGTTGATCAAATTGGTGTTGGTCGCACCTGTCAGCGCGCATACGCACGCAGTCAGCTTTGGCACGCCAAATCCCAGTGTAGTCGTCATGCCGCCCAGCACAACAAAGATGAAAATAAAATTCAATACTTTTACGATCCATTCTGGGATTTTCCTCTTGGACATGGTAGCGACCACGTCTCCCAGCCTTGCTGCGTTTTTCTTTCTCACATAAAAACAGTAACAGAATGGAATGGCAAGGAACAAGTTCAGGGAACACGTGGTAAGCCCCCAGTGAAAAAAGTTCCAAGGCGTTGCCCAGTAAAAAGCTTCAGCTGACATGGATTCGATCCCAAAGGCCGGTGCCTGGACCACGTCCACCCAATCGAGAAATGACATGACCACTGTGGCGCTTCCAAAACCCGCGCACCACAGCATGGCCCAATAAGAATAAAAAGAATATTTGGGCTTTGCCAAAGGTCCGCCCATTCGGATCTTACCGATGGGTGAAAACGCGATGATCAGCGCTGCCGCGATCATGACAAGGGGTATCACGAGAAACAGCCACGTCACGTTCTGCGCGAATCCACTAGCTACGGAGCTGATGGCTCCCATGGCATTGGGATTCACCAGCAGCCATACTACGATAGCCACCACGATGGCCACAATCAGGTAAACCATCCACATGTCATAATCTTTAAATTTTGCGTTTTTTGTTGTTTCTTTTTGCATAACGAAACACCACCTTCCTAAAAATTCCGCTCATATCGTCATGGACGATATTTTTTGCGTCAGAACAAGCATGCACAATAACGAGTTCGCTCTGCCTGACCCATGGACGAAGGCTTCATAGACAGTCTGGCAGGCTTTAACTAGATATATTGCAATAATCTTGCCAAAAGGGGAGAAATTATGAGGCGGCTTTGAGCATCGCTTTCTCGGTCCCAGTGAAGGCCTGGTTTTTACACGAAAAAAAGACAGGTCCGTTTTTATCGTCGAATCTGTCTCTCGTCTTTTTCGATTCCCGTCAGCGCTGCGTGCGGCCATTGGCTAAGGAGGCTAGCCAATTTTAGCATAGCTATTTTTAACTACCTAGCCAAAATCAACTATCCTTTACTGACATATTTTCTGATTTTTCTCGCTGCTGTGGTTTGTCCGATGTTCAATGCTTTGGCTACTTTTACAGAGGAACCATACTTCCTATAATAGCGATTGAAGATTTCCCGCTCATAAGTTTCCATGAGGCTGTTGTAATCTTCCTGCATATCAGGCTCCATGGCCAGCGCTTGCTGCTTTGCGCTGCCGGAGGGCTTTGCCCTGTCGATGAGGAAAAAGGGCAGCATGTGTTTTTTCAGTACATCCGAATCAGCTGTCAAGGCCATGCTGTGGATCACGTTTTCCAGTTCTCGGATGTTTCCCGGCCAGCCATATCTCATGAAGATGGTCAAAACCTCATCGCTAAGCACAAAATGACGGGAGTATTTTTTATTGAGGCCCTTTAAGATGTTCTGCGCTAGAGGCACGATATCTTCTGTCCGTTTGTCCAGGTCAGGGATCTCAAAGGAGGCCACGCTCAGTCTAAAAAACAGGTCTGCCCGAAACTTTCCTTCCTTGACTAGTTGTTCTAGATTTTTGTTGGTGGCAGCGATTACCCTGCAATTCACATCAATGGCCTGATTGCCGCCCACCCTCCTGATCTTGCGTTCTTCCAGAAAATCCAGCAGTTTCACTTGCTGAGACATGGGCAGCTCTGAAATTTCATCTAACAGCAGCGTCCCATTTTCCGCGGCTTCCGCCAGACCTTTGCGTCCGCTTTTTTCCGCGCCCGTGAAGGCGCCTTTTTCGTATCCGTACAATTCAGACTCAAAGAGGTTTTCTGGAATAGCTCCACAGTTGAGATTGATGAACTGTCCTGGCAGCCCGCTCAAGGTGTGAATCCGTTTTGCCAGCGTGGTTTTGCCCGAACCCGTGCCCCCTGTAAGGAGCATGGTGATATCATAGGCCGCGAGCTTTTTTATCTTTTCCAGCTCCAATTTGAATTTGGAATTCTGGGTGTTCAAGCCTTCCTGGAGCAATAGTTGTTCTTCTTTGTTTTCCTTGATTTCTTGTTCTTTGTCATTGAGCTGCGTCAGCAGGTCTTCGTACTTTCTGTGTATGTTCTGCTCGGATGTCACGTCCCTTGTGTAGGAAATGATCTCTTTAATGTTACCTGATTCATCAAAAATAGGAAAGGCTTCGCCCACCACGTCATAATTTCCCCGCACCGCGGAAAGCGTGGTCACAGGCGCTTTTGTGGTGATCACTTGCGTGGCAAGGACTGGTTTGATGATCCCTTTCGCATCCAACTCATAGGCGGATCTGTTGATGATCTGAGATTTTTCCAAGCCCCATACTGAGAAAAAGTATTCTTCATCAATTTCTATGACAATGCCCTCCCCGTCTGTGATCAAAATACCGTTACACCCCATATATTTGAGGATTTGGATTTTTTCGTTCATGTTGTCCATTTCCGTTCTCCGTTCCTGTTATCAAACAATTGGCACAAACATTGCATTTGAAATATGCAATAAGGGCTATATGCGCATCGATAATTCTATTATAATTGAGGGATCATAGAAGCACAATTCATTTTTTAGCCCTAGGAAAGGAGTTCAACATGGACGAAAAGAAACAGTTTGTAAAAGATTGGACTGAGGAACACAAAGAGAACATCTCCCAGTGGCATCAGATCATTTGGAATTTCGCGGAACCCGCATGGCGGGAATATCGCTCTGCAAAGTGGTACGTGGATTTTCTCAGAAAAGAGGGCTGGGAAGTGGAAGCAGGCAGCGGCGGCATGCCCACTGCGTTTTGCGCCACATGGTCAAACGGCGATGGCCCAACCATAGGCGGCTATGCGGAATACGACGCGACTCCGGAAAACTGCCAAGCCGCGGATACCGTGCGGCGGCCCCGAGATGGAATGAGCGAATACGCCGCGGGCCACACGGACCCTCATTCTGCTCTGGGCATCGGCTCTCTGTCAGGATTCCTGGCTGCGAAAGCCGCTATGGAAACATACCATATCCCCGGCAGGCTCAAATTCATGGGCGAGCCAGCGGAAAAGGTGCGGGGCGCAAAGCCGATCCATGCGGCGAAAGGGTATTATGATGATATGGACGCAGCGATTTCCTATCATCCGTTTTACACGCTCACCCTGGCGAACACCACGGTCTGGGACACTCATGTGGGCGCGGCTTACAGCATTGTGTACACCTTTAAATGCGACGCGCCTGAAACCTGGATGCGGGCAGAGCACAAAAGCGGTTCTGTGCTGGACGCAGCGGCCTGGGCCGTGACTCCCGCCCAGGCGTCCGTAAGATGTCCCGGCGCCACGGAAGCGGTCATTGAGATGCACAATGTGGCGAAAAAGTTCAAGGAACATCTGGTTCCCACCACCATTGGCGGATGCATTAACGAAACGATTTTGACACTGGGCCAGGCCACATCTGACAATCAATGTCCTAGGATCGGTCAAATCCTGCTGGTCATGCGGGTCCAAGATCCTGAAACAGCGGAAAAGGCCACGGCCATTCTCGACCGCAACGCAGAAGCCATTGCCAAGATGTGCGGCTGTGAATGGGAAAAAACCTGGGTCAGCAAATCCAGGCAGGGACTTCCCAATCATACCCTGGCCACTGCCTGCTTTGAAAATTTCAAAATCGCAGGGGCGCCGCAGTACAGCGAAAAAGCGCAGGCGCACGCAAGGGAGATCCAAAAAAACCTCGGACTTTCTCCTATGGAAAAGCCTCTTTGCGATGAGCTGTCCCAGCTCCAGGATCCAATTGAGGCTGAACAGAAAATGCGGCTGATGTTTCCTGCGGATCAGGTATACTTCACTTCGGATGATTATGCTGATTATACTTGGCAGACTCCAACTGTGCGCATGTATAACGCCCGTCCAGCTCTGAAGGTGCCTTCCGGCTATGTGTACCCAGCTTGGGTATCATCAGCCACAGGCGGTATCCCTGAAATGATCGACCCCACTATGATCAACGCTGCTCAGATCATTGGCATGACCATCCTGGATCTGCTGACAAAACCGGAGATCTTGAAGGCTGCCAGGGATGAGTTCAATGAAAGGACGGGCGGCGGCATAGGCGGTACCAAGTGGGTGGCTCCTTTATGCGATTATGAGCCGCCTGTGGATTTGAAATGGCCAGAGTATGTGACCACTGTGCGGGGTGAAAACAAGTGGTGCATTCCTGCGAAGGGAGATCGTTAGGCTGGTTCTAGAGTATTGATTCCAAAACAGCCAATGTGCCTCTGGAAATATGAGGGGGAATGGGGTAGACAAACTCGCAATTTGATTCCAAAACAGCTCAGTGTGCACAAATCGCAAAAAAATGAATTTTATGCACACTGAGCTGTCGATTTTTTTCCGATTCAAGAGCTGCAGGCACTAAATTCGATAAAATTTGTAAGAAATTCGGACAAACAGGTATAGAATTTTCAAGAATAAGTAATATTAATACATTTATTTCAAATTTGGTGTGCACAAATGAGGATAAAACTCCGATTTGTACACACTCACCGTGTTTTAGAAGCTGCTGCACCTCGTCTATTGCGTTATATTCAAACTTCACCAAGCAACCGATCCACAACTTTTTCCAGCAACTTTCTTTGTGGCATTTTGCGATATATAAAGCCGCCTGCTGGAAACTGTCTAGCAGGCCGCGGCAGCCGAGTCGCAGTTGCGGCCGTTAACAGTTTGCCAAACAGACGATCCACATGCATTCCTCCAAGACAAATTTTCTCAGAGGCTGATTTTCTGATGTGCTAATTTACGAAGGCCTCCACAAAGATCCATTGCCGTCAGGCCTCTAGATCCGTTTTCGCACGCTTCATTTCTGGAATCTGTGCCACAATGAAAGCCAGCAGCATCAGGCCGCAGCCGATCATTTCTTTCATGGTCATGGTTTCTCCCAAGAACAGGGCTCCGCACACTGCGGAAAACAAAGCTTCCAGGCTCATGATGATGGCGGCGATGGCCGGCGGCGTGTATTTCTGGCCTACCACCTGCAGAGTGAAAGCCACGCTGACTTCTAAAATCGCCACATAGATGATTGGCACCGCGCAGTCTATGATCGCCTGCGGGTCTATAGTTTCCGCAAAAAGCGCCACGATCCCAGACAAGATCCCTGCCCACAAAAATTGCAGACAGGACAATTTCACAGGATCCACTCGTTCTGAATAATGGTCGATGAGCAGAATCTGGAAAGAATAGGCCACTGCGCACCCCATGACTAAACCATCTCCCAGCTGTATGGTGAAACCTTCTGTGATGCAGAGAAGATAGAGACCAAAGCAAGCGATGGCAACCCCCAGCCAGGTGGCTGGCGCGACTTTTTTCTTGAGAAAAATCAGGAGAATCGGCACAATGACAATATCCATGGATGTGATGAATCCAGCCTTTCCCGCTGTGGTGTAAACGATCCCCACCTGCTGCAGGGAGCCTGCGACAAAGTTGGCCAGACCGCAAAGCAGCGCGCCTGCCAAAAGCGTCTTGTCTCGAAAAGATGTGGGAGCTTCCACGTTCTCCCCTTTTTCCTGTTTGTTCGCTTTGACCTTATCAAAGATCCATATGACCGGCAGCAGCGCCAGGGCGCCCAGGGTGAACCGGAAAAAACCAAAGAGGAACGGACCGATGTAGTCCATCCCCATTTTCTGAAAGATAAAAGCCGAGCCCCAGATCAGGGCTGCCAGCATTAAGTAAACTTCTCCTTTAAAACTTCTCATCTATGTTCCTCCTTCTATGTATGCCTGCGCTGCCATTGGAACACCAGTCCATGACAGCAGCTTTCTATGATCCTTTGCCGCATTCATGGCAATCCTTTACTGGATCGCACATCGCCAGCCAGAATCGCTGCTTCTCAAAAATCACAAAACAGGGGCAAAAGCCTTTATCATCCGCGCCTGCCCCATAGCAAACTGTTCTGCGTCTTACACAAATCCCATTTTAGGATGTATCTCTCTGCGCCTCACAGAAAACCTGCCGCAGCGTTTCTATATCCGTGATTTCATTGACCCTGCGCCGTATAGCCGCGGAACCTCGCACGCCTTTTAGATACCAGCCAACATGCTTGCGCATTTCCCGCACTGCCGCATATTCGCCTTTTTCCGCGGAAAGCCGCTCTAAATGGAGCAGCATCATGTCAACTTTTTCTTTAGCCGTAGGAGGCGCGGGCTTTTCCCTGCCCTCCCAAATAGCGATAGCGTCTCGGAAGATCCATGGGTTTCCCAAGAAACCTCTGGCAATCATCACCATGTCACAGCCAGTTTCTTTGAGCATCCGGTTGGCGTCTTCCCCAGTGAACACATCGCCGTTTCCGATCACTGGGATGGAAACGCTTTCTTTTACTTTGCGAATCAGGTTCCAGTCCGCGTTCCCTGTGTAAAACTGCTGTCTGGTCCGCCCGTGGACAGCCACCGCCGCTCCGCCTGCCGCTTCGATGGCTTTAGCGGTCTCCACGGCGTTGATGCTGTTTTCGTCCCAGCCAACGCGGATCTTGGCTGTCACCGGTTTTCCCGCTGCTTCTGCCGTTGCTTTCACCAAATCGTAGATTCGATCTAGCCGTTTCAGCAAGGCCGACCCTTCTCCGTTTTTTACGACTTTGGGCACTGGGCAGCCCATATTAATATCAATGGCCGCGTTTTTTCGATCCCGCAGAGTCTTCGCGGCATGAGCCAAAATCTCTGGCTCGCTGCCAAACAGCTGAAAGGCCATGGGCTCTTCTCCTGGAAAGACCTTTAACAGCCGCTCCGTGTTTTTATCTTTGTACCAAAGCCCTTTCCCACTGACCATTTCCGTGTACACAAAAGCCGCACCCTGTTCCTTTGCCAGGCTGCGGGCGGGCCCATCTGTGATCCCCGCTAAAGGGGCCAAAAGGAATGGGTTGTCCAGCTGAATATCACCAATTTTCATCATTTTTGTTTTTTATTCTTTCTATGAATGATTTCCAGACCTTCCAGCGTCAGCAGCTTGTCCACATGGTCAATGCAGTCCACGCCGCCATCTATGAGTGTCGCCAGACCGCCAGTGGCGATGACTTTTACCGGCTCGTCCGACTCGCTGTATTCCTGGAGCTCTTTCTTCATTTTCTTTACGATATAGTCCACCATCCCCATGTGGCCGTATACCAGGCCGGACTGCATGCTGTGGATGGTGTTTCGGCAGATCACGGTCCCTGGCTCTTCCAGCTCCACTTTCGGCAGCTTCGCTGTTTTTTCAAAAAGGGCTTCTGAGGAAATCTTTAGGCCAGGGCCAATGGTGCCGCCCAGGTATTCCGCTTTTTCGGAAATGGCGCAAAATGTCGTGGCCGTGCCAAAATCAATAATGATCAAAGGGCCGCCGTATTTTGCGTGAGCCGCTACCGCGTTCACGATCCTGTCCGCTCCCACTTGCTTTGGGTTGTCGTATTTGATGATCAATCCGGTCTTGATCCCAGGGCCAATGACAATGGCCCGCTTGTTGAAATACTTCATGGAAAGGTGCTGCAGGGTAAACAGCACAGAAGGCACGACCGTGGAAATGATCACGTCTTCTACCTCTTTGGCATCCAGCCCTTCGTACTGGAACAGCTGATTGATCACCATTCCATATTCGTCCGCGCTCTTGTTGTTGTCTGTTTCCAGCCGCCAATTTTGGATCAATGCGCCCTTTTCAAAAACTCCAAGTACGATATTTGTGTTTCCTACGTCAAATGCTAGTAGCATGGCTGCTATCTCCTTTGCTCCGCTTTTTCGATTTTATCGGGGCGTGGCTGAAATGAAATGGGATGTTCAGATACGCCTTTGTAATTATACTACAGCTTGTATGATTAATAAAGAAGGCAGGGGAAAATTGTCATGTTTTTTATGCTATCTGGCAACACGGACATCATGTTTGCGACTATATCTTTTTATACTTTTTTCCTTTTGTGCTGCCTTTAGTCTCTATTTTTCCTTGTTCTATTAAATCTGCTAACAATGCTTTAATCCTGGAGGCTTTGACAGGGACGATTTCTAGAAAATCATTGGCTTTATACCAAGCATCTACCTCCATGGCGTTCAAAATCGCTTCATAATGCTCCTCTGTTTTTTTCGCCACTTTTTTTTCGCCACTTTTTTTCGCCACTTTTTTTTCGCTACTTTTTAAAGGCTGCTTTTTATGAAACTCCAGAATCAGTATTGTCCGGTCAGGATCAAACTGCTCTTCAATAGTGGGTTCAACCCATCCCTCATCTTCCCACACATTAAAAATATTAGGGACTCCGCTGCCTGCGCGTTCTTCTCCCCCCATATCATCAGTATCCGCATATTTGGGCGCTTCCATGCATCCTTTGTCCGCCTCATATACTGAAAAAACTGGCGGGCGTTGGAGCTGCCCGTCAGTTTGTGATTTCATCTTTTCGCCTTCATGTAAGAAGGAAGCTTTGATCTTTATTTCAATGTCACCAAAACGTCTCCTACGTTTACAGAAGCGCCTTTCGTAGCTGGCACGGTGTCCACGGTTCCAGCCGCGGGTGCCATGATTTCGTTTTCCATCTTCATGGCTTCCAAAATGATCAGGACATCGCCTGCGTTCACTGCCTGACCTGGTGTGACTTTCACATCCAGCACAGTTCCTGGCATCGGAGCGCTGACTGTGTTAGCGCCGCCGGATGGGGCCGCCGCTGGAGCTGCGGGCGCTACAGGAGCCGGAGCTGGCGCAGGTGCCGGGGCCGCTGGAATTGGCGCTGCTGGAATCGGAGCGGGTGCTGGGGCAGCAGGAATCGGCGCTGCCGGAATTGGTGCCGCTGGCATGCCCGCTGGAGCAGCTCCATTCACTTCCTCTACATCTACTGCGTATACAGTTCCATTTACGGTTATATTATATCTTTTCATGTTCCTTTACACTTCCTTTCATGATAACCACTATCGTTTTCTGCTGTTTATGCAATCCATGCGGCCTGCGCTGCTCCAGGCTGTGGCTTCGCCTGAAACCCTGCTGATTTTCCGAACTATGAAGTTTCCGGAGCCTCCGCCTTGCTCACTCTCGTATGCGGCAATCGCGGCGGAGATCACTGCGATCAGGCTGTCATCTGACGCTGCGGGTGACGCGGCGACCGATGCTGCCGGCGCTGCTGGCGATGGTGACGGTGACGCAGCAGCAGGCGCTGGCGCAGCCGGTGCAGCTGCTGCTCCTGGCGCTTTCGTCTCTTTGTTTGGCCGATATGTGAATTTTGTCATGATCGCAATGCACGCCCACAGCAAAATCAATACCAGAAACGTGATCCCCATCCCCATCAATGTGGTGATCCCGGCTCCTGCCAGCTTTTCACCCATTGACAGACTCTGCATGGTATCGGGATTCGCGAATTGTTCCATCAAGCTCATTTCCTTCACCTCCTACAGCGGAATGTTTCCATGCTTTTTAGCAGGCAGGGATTCTCTCTTTGTGCTGAGCATGTCGAACGCGCTGATGATCCGCTGCCTTGCTGTGGCTGGCTCGATCACATCGTCCACATATCCCATTTCCGCGGCTCTGTACGGATTGTTGAATTTTTCCTCGTACTCTGCGATCTTTTCCTGGCGCATGGCTTCTGGATCTTCTGCGGATTTGATATCCTTGCGGAATACGATGTTCGCGGCTCCGGAAGCTCCCATGACAGCGATCTGCGCGCTTGGCCATGCCAGAACAATGTCCGCGCCCAGCTCCTTGTTGCACATGCCGATGTAAGCGCCGCCATAAGCCTTTCTCAAAATCATGGTGATCTTTGGCACTGTTGCTTCGCAGTAAGCATACAGCATCTTCGCGCCGTGACGGATGATCCCGCCGTATTCCTGGTCCGCTCCTGGCAGGAATCCTGGAACGTCTTCGATGGTCAAAAGCGGAATGTTGAAGGCATCGCACCTTCTGATAAATCTAGCTGCCTTATCAGAAGCATTGATATCCAAACAGCCTGCTCCAAACTTCGGCTGATTGGCGATCACGCCCACTGTGGCTCCACCCAGTCTGATGAAGCAAGTGACCATGTTTTTCGCATAATGCGGCATGACATCGAAAATTTTTCCGTCATCCGCGAGTTTTGTGATGATATCATACATATCGTATGCTTTGTTCGGGTTTTCTGGGATAATGTCATTGAATTCAGGAATCATCCGGTTCGGATCATCGTTTGTAGCGGACGCAGGCGCTGTTTCCAAGTTGTTGGAAGGCATGTAGCTGATCAGCTCTCTGACCTGCATCAGTGTATTGGTGTCATCCGTTCCAATGAAGTGAGCCACGCCGCTCACTGAGTTGTGAGTCATCGCACCGCCCAGCTGTTCTGCGGGGATATCTTCGCCAGTGACCGTTTTAATGACTTCTGGTCCGGTTATGAACATCTGGCTTGTTTTGTCCACCATGAAAATAAAGTCCGTGATCGCAGGCGAATAAACCGCGCCGCCCGCACAAGGCCCCATGATCACAGAAATCTGCGGGATCACGCCTGATGAAATGGTATTATTGCGGAAAATTTTTCCGAATCCGGAAAGGGCATTGACACCCTCTTGGATCCTAGCGCCGCCAGAGTCATTGAGCCCTACGATGGGCGCACCCATTTTCAGAGCCATTTCCTGGATTTTCACGATTTTCTCAGCATGATACTCCCCTAAGGAGCCGCCCAATACTGTGAAATCCTGGGCATAAGCGAAAACCAGCCTGCCGTCCACTGTGCCGTAACCTGTCACAACACCGTCTCCAGGGGCTTTCGTGTCCGCCATGCCAAAGTTGCTGCATCTATGGGAAACAAACACATCGTTTTCCACAAAGCTGCCTTCATCAAAAAGAATTTCCAGCCGTTCTCTGGCTGTCAGCTTGCCTTTGTCATGCTGTGCGTCGATTCTTTTCTGCCCTCCGCCCAGAGCGATCTGTTCTTTCAGCTGGCGAAGTTCTTCAAGCTTGTTCATATATCTATTTCCTCCTTCATCTATTCTCGGATGTTTTGTCATTTCATGAGTGCATGGCACATCAACCACACTATAACGTAAATCAGCCTTTTTTGCAACTACATTTGCCTTGTATACATTATTCTTCATCTATGTGGACGCTAGAGAAATCAAGGGTTTTGCCATTTCCGGAACAGATCGGGGAATTCTGCCGCGCTGAATTTTCTTTAGGCGCTGAAACATCTTGACACGCCTTATGTTTTAGGATAATATAAATTCAACTTTATATTATCCTAGTCACTGTCTGGATGAGTACGATAGATGAGCCATAAAATTCCTCCAGACAGCATGGTAAATCTACGAAAGGATCTTTCTATGCGATATAAGACCCGCAGCCTGGAGCGAAAGTTTCTCCATATGAATTCATTTTTTAAGGCCATTTTAGTAACTGGCGCACGGCAAGTTGGAAAAACCACGATGCTCAAACATTTGGCACAGGACCAGAAACGTACCTATGTGACCCTTGACAATTCCATGGACCGGATCCTCGCGCAATCAGATCCTGCCCTATTTTTTCAGACTTATCAGCCACCGATCATCATTGACGAAATACAAAAAGCGCCGCAGCTCCTGGAGCAGATTAAGCTGCTCTGCGATGAAAGCGAAGAAACCGGCCGGTTCTGGCTCACTGGCTCTCAACAGTTCAGCATGATGAAAAACGTCCGTGAAACCCTGGCTGGCAGGATCGGGATTTTGCAGCTCTATAGCTTTTCTCAAAGCGAAGTGAACGAAACCATGTTGCCTGATGAACTGGACTTTTCCTTTCCCGCTCTGCGACAGAGGCAGCAGCAAGTGGCAGAAAACAACATCATTGATGTTTACGAGCATATCTGGCGGGGAGGCATGCCCCAGGTCTTGACGGCGGACGCAGAACAGCGGCAGGAGTATCTTAATTCCTATGTGGATACTTATCTAATGCGGGACGTGGCAGATTCTGGCGGTATCACGGATGTGGTGCGCTTTCGGAAATTTCTCAACGCCTGCGCTGCCCTTATTGCCCAGCAGGTGAATTACAAAACCCTAGCAGAAGCCGCCGAGATTTCACAGCCAACAGCCAAGGAATGGCTGGACGCTTTACAAGGGCTGGGCATTCTCTATCTTTTGCCGCCATTTTCCAACAATGAGCTGAAACGACTCACAAAAACGCCGAAGCTTTATTTCTGCGACACGGGCCTGTGCGCCTGGCTTTCCATGTGGCCCACGAGAGACACGCTGATGAACGGGGCCGCCAGCGGACATTATTTTGAAAATTATGTGGTGATCGAGCTTTTGAAGCAGTATGCCTATGGAAAAACGAAAGCGAATTTGACGTATTATCGGGATTCCAATGGAAAAGAAATCGATTTGATCGTGGAATCCGGGAACGGGCTCCATCCTTTGGAAATCAAAAGGGCCGCCAGCCCGGACCGGCGTGAAGTTAAGAAATTTGAGCTGCTGGACCGCGCCGCTCTGACTCGGGAAGCAGGCGGGATCGTCTGCATGTGCCAGCAGCCGCTGCCTATTGATGAAAGAAATAATTTCATTCCTTGTAATTTGATTTGATTAGAAATTCAGGCGGCATTCCTGCCGCCTGAACTTTAAAAAACATAGACTATTAAAAATTATCAGATGTTTCTATTCCTGATATAGTATGCCTTTGCTCTTGTCAACAAACACATATCTGATACCTTCCGCGTCCTTGAGCACTGGATTGATTTCACACTCGCTGATAGTCTCGCTGGCTTCAACGATAACCTTCGCTGCATTGTTAGGATCAACCTTGATCCCATTGATTGGAACGGAATCGCCATTTTTATCTTTTAGGTCCAAGAAACTGATTTTTTTGGTGCGAAGAAGGTTTCTCAAAATATCTTCATCCACTGCGTCCGTGAATGTCAAGGTGACAGTTTTTCCGGAAATCTCTTTCCCTCCCGCTGTGAGACCAAATGTTCCACTATTATTCGTAAATTTGATCTTTTCTACCGCTGCCGCTCCATTTGTTTTTCTTGCCGTCAGCGTATAGGTGTCTTCCGTGCGCGGACAAGTAATCGTTACTGGCAACATGCCCTTGTCATCCGTTGTTCCAGAGTCTTCTAATATTCTCCCTGTCTTTTCACTCGTGATGGTATAGTCCACCTGAACGCCAGAAATCTTGTTTTTATAGTCGTCAGTCACGCAAATATAGGCCATTATGTCAGAGCCTTCGCCCCCATAACTATTATGGATATTGTACACGTTCCCTGATGGAATCTCAATTGACGCATAAGAAGCCTTCGTCACCCAGTTAATCGGGATTTCCAATGTTCCTCCTGCTACATATTTGCCTGTTCCTACAGACTGAACCGTAAAGTGCTTTCCGCTGGCATCCTCCAGTGTGATTTCGCATTTCTTGTCGCTCTCACAATAATCGCCATTCAAAGCCGCATTCAATTGAGACTTCCCCTGATTCTCCGTTATCAGCTTGACCACCCCATTTTTAATGTCTGTTTTGCTAATATATGATGATTCTGAAATGGATGTCATATCAATCTTAAGATTGGTGATATCAACGACTTCCGCATCGCACTCCCTGCCAGTTGCCGCAATCACTTTCGTGCCAACTGTCCATGAAGAACCTACAGTATACTCATGTTCCGCTGTGGTCACTGCGCTGGTTGATTCAGTGGTATCATATTCTTCCGCATTTTCCGACACATCATATTTATACCACAGCCCTGGCTTGATCCAATGGAGATTCGCGTAATCCGCTTTCAGATCCTGCCCGCCGACAGACAATGACACCGTGAATTTTTTTGCCGCCCCATCATAAGATGAAAGTCCCACGCTAAGTTCAGTGATGTCTCTCATGTTATTTGATTGTAACGAAATCGTTGACTTTCCTGAGTTGTCTGTCTTTGTGACAATCAAATTAGCATTGTCATAAACAGTTCCATCAGGTGTCGCTGGCCAATTATTTTCGTCTGTTTTTGTCCACTCCAAATCAACAGCTGGAACCGCATTTTCATTCTCATCACGAACATCTGCGACAAGTTCAATCGCCTGCCCTGTCAATGCGTAATAATCTTTGCCTTTTAATCGTTCCTCTTTTGGAATCGGCGAGAATTGGACAGAAGAATTGATTGTGTACTTCAAAATATCCTTATCCCCGTTCTGAACATTAATATGGGCCTGTAACTGCACATATCCGGATTTGTACGAATTGATCACCGTGCGATTGTATGTGTCCGTCTTAGCTGTGTACACACGATCGCCTGTAGTCAGCTGGTCCGCTTTCTTTAATGGCTCAATCTGTTCACTGCTGGCCACAATCAAATAATTCTCTTGCGCATCTAATAGCACGTTTTCATTTGCCACATTTCTAGTAGGATACAAATAATACTTTGCGGGCTGGTTCTGCGTAGCATCTTCATATTCCCTGATGATTGCGTTTCCCGTGTCCGGGAACGTTGGATAGGAAATGGTATAATGAGAATTTCCGTCATAATTTGAACCCAAATAAGCGGTGGCTTCCGAGAATGTTGTAGGCACGGTATATTCCTTCGTGCCTCCATAAGACCAAGTTACTGCGCTCGGCATCCGCACAAGGTTGTATGGCGTAATGACCGTATTGGTCCATTTCCCGTTTGCTGATGTCAGTGTGAATCCTTTGTTGCTGCCATTGTCAATTTGTCCAGCAGATTCCACAAAGATCCACAAATCAATGGATGCCAGAGAAGAAGTGGCCTGGTTAAATACCTGTTTATTGATCTGTACTGTGTTTCCTGACGCACCGGCACCAATCTTTGTATCTGAGGTAATGACATGCTGAATCAATCCATCGTCATCATAAAGCGGATAAGAAGTTCCCTTTTCATATGCGCGCACTACAATCTGACTGTATTTGGAAAGCTCCAATTTGCTAAATACTAATGTCAGGTATTCTAGCCCTCCTGGAACATTTTCCAATTTGTAGGCGTTTTCCTCACCACAATAAACAGAATAATCGGAAATATCATAATTGATATCCTTTACCTCATATGTATCTGACGATTCATCACTCATGGTGGCCGCACGAATCAATAGCGGGGCAGCGTCAAATACGACAGAATGACCATCTTCCGGATCATTTGATGTACTAGAGGAAACCATCTGATCCACCACATATTCTTCTCCATAATTGTCGCTGTTAGAAGTTTTACACACGGCTAAGCCATCTGCTTTAGAAGGTGAAATGGAAAGCAGATCATAATCATGCTGGTTTTCTACATCAATCGCCACTTCATCGCCCAAGGCTGTTTCGGTCATGATTTGCGCGAAAGACACGTTGATTGTTTGGCTGATGCTGGATCCTCCCGCCGTGGCTGTCAGTCTAAAGCTCGCATATGCGGCATCTTTCTTCCAATCCGAGAGAATCGCTCCCTTTTTGTTCACGCCACCATTCGGGCCGTATTCATCTTTTAACTTGATGGTCGCCACCGCCGTGCTATTGTTCAGGCTCGGAGTGGAATCAACAAGTTCATAGTACTCTGTAGAACCGGAAACGCCATCCATGCTTAAAACAACAGAGGCCGCCTCGCTATATGGATTTCCCGCCGCATTCAGCAACTGGATGGTGACAGAAGCGTTTGTTCCCACAAGCACGGTGTTCGGGAATTGAGACTCGCTCACATCTTCGTTTCCTTTGATGGAGTTGCTCACGTACATATTGATGGATGCCACATCTTTGCTGGAATCCCTGCTGACTGTCACCGTGACGCTGGCATGTTTTGCTGGATCATCTTCCGATGTGGCAGTGATCACTGCGCTGCCCTCGAGCCATGCGGTCACTTCTCCTGTCGAAGGATCAACGGATGCGATTTCCGGAGCGTTGGAAGTCCAAGAGACGTTTTTATTGGTCGGATTTTCCGGCACAAAGGTGGGCGTTAAAGAAACTTTTCCCCCCACCGTCATTTGAAAATCGTCCCCCAAGGAAATGGACTCAATGGAAACTTTGTTAAAGGTGATCGCCAAACGATTGGAGACGGTCCCATTATCGGAAATCGCTGTTACCACAACCGTCCCTTGTCTTTTCCCCGTTACGATCGCAGTCTTAGGATCGGCATCAGACTTCGTTATCGTGGCGATGGAATCGTTATCCACGTTCCAATTCAATGAAGAGTATTTTGCGTTGGCGGGAACGACCTGCGCAGTGACTCTCGTGGACATGCCAATGTATGTGGACGATTTTTCAGCGGAAATCGTGATTCCTGATACCTGCTGAACTGAATCCGATGGCTTCTCCTCGGATGGTTTCTGTTGTGACGGTTGCTGTGGTGATGGTTTTTGTGGAGCGGCCCCGCGTACCTTCACCCTGATTTTTTTCTTGATTTTCTTATTCTTTTTATTTGCGGATTTTGTGATTACAGTAATAGTAGCGGTCCCCACTTTTTTGCCTGTGATTTTAATGACAGACTTGCCGGATTTTCCTTTTTTACCAGGCTTTTTCACGACCTTTACTGCTGCGATGCTTTTGTTGGAAGATTTGACAGACACGCTCAAACCTTTTGCTGATATCTTTTTTGTTGCTTTCACTTTTGCCGTGACTTTTTTCGTGCTGCCCTTGCTGATTGTAACGGAGCCGGGCACGGTTAAACTTTTGACTACACTTTTGGCCGCCGCGGATACAGTGACCGGTTCAACCAGCGAAAGCGTCCCAAACGCGACCGCAAACGCTAAAATCATCACAAAAGCCTTTTTTATAGTAGTTTTCATATCCTACTCTCCTCTAAGTCGATTTCAAGGGATTTATACATAATTAAGAATTTTTTAGGCTTCTTCCCTCTATAATGAAAATCCAAGCAACAATACCGCTACTTGGATTTTCACAAGAGGTAGCTATCGTTCGTACTACCTTTTTCTACGCAGTTTCCACGTAGACTTACCGCTGGCAATCACAAGTCTTTATTTCATCCTGCTCTTGTCGAGTAAGTTTTATATGTTAGTTGTTTCGTTATATTTGTTGTTTCTTGGCTATTTGCTTACTGGCATTCATTATTTAACTTTGCATGCCTTAGGCAGACCCTTCTTCTGGAACAGCTTCTTGTAAGTCTTGGCCTTCTTGTTCGGCACGTCTACGGTTACTTTCTTGGAAACTTTCTTAAACGCGCCGTTCTTGATGGTCTTTTTCGTCATCTTTGTGGATTTGATGACGATCTTCTTCAGTTTCTTGCTGTTCGCAAAAGCGTTCTTGCCGATGGTCTTTGTTTTTGCCGGAAGCGTCACTGTGGTCAGAGCTTTGCAGTTCTGGAACGCGCTGGCTCCGATGGATGTAACGTTCTTACCAACTTTTACAGTCTTTACTTTCTTGTTGCCTTTGAATGCGTTCTTCGCAACGGCTGTTACTTTGTAAGTTTTGCCATTGATCTTAACAGTCGCAGGGATTGTGACTTTTTTAGCGTTTTTCTTCGGCTTCTGATAAGTTACTGTGTTATTCTTCGCAACTTGATAAGTAACGCCAGCGACAACTTTCTTCTCGCCAACCTTTGGTGCTACAGTCGTTCCTTTTGTTGGGTCTGTGTTTTTCGCTGTGTCGTCCTTTTTGTTTGCGTCAGCTTTTTCCAGATCCGCGATCTTCGCTACGGCTGCGTCCAGTTTAGCTTTTGCATCCTTGGAAACCAGAGCCTTCGCGTCCGCGCTCAATGCGTCATAAGCTTTTTTCGCCGCGTCTACTTTCGCTTTGTCCGCCAAAGTGAGTTTGTCTGCTGCTGGAAGATCGCTGATCAGCTTCGCTGCGTCATCAGCTGCCTTCTTTGCTGCGGCGGCATCATTCTCAGCTTTTTCTAAATCTGCGATCTGCTTTTCAGCAGCTTCCAATTTTGCTACTGCGTCTTCTGAAACCAGAGCCTTCGCGGCATCGTTCAGTTCGCCATAAGCTGCTCTCGCCGCTTCAACGTCCGCTTTGTTTTCTAATGTGATGTCATCGGCTGCTGGAAGATCGCTGATCAGCTTTTCAACCGCTTCCGCTGCGCTGACATCTGCTGGATCTGGAGTTTCTGCTGCTTCCAGATCTGCGATCTTCGCTTCGGCAGCTTCCAGTTTTGCTACTGTGTCTTCTGAAACCAGAGCCTTCGCAGCATCGTTCAGTTCGCCATAAGCTGCTCTCGCCGCTTCAACGTCCGCTTTGTTTTCCAATTTGATGTCATCGGTTGCTGGAAGATCGTTGATCAGCTTTTCAACCGCTTCCGCCGCGCTGACATCTGCCGGATTTGGAGTTTCTTCTGCTTCCAGAGCTGCGATCTTCGCTTCAGCAGCTTCCAGTGTTGCTACTGCGTCTTCTGAAACCAGGGCCTTCGCAGCATCGTTCAGTTCATCATAAGCTGCTCTCGCTGCTTCAACATCCGCTTTGTTTTCTAATGTGATGTCATTGGCTGCTGGAAGATTATTGATCACCTTTTCAACCGCTTCCGCTGCGCTGACATCTGCCGGATCATCTGGAGTTTCCACTACCGCTTTTTCTACCGTAAGCTCAACGGTATCAGTTAGTGGTTCATCTAACTCGGCAGCACTGACGGATACAGTAATCGTAGCAGTCTCATCAGCCTCAAGCTGTGTCACAACGCTAGCTACATTCTCTGCCATTTTGACAGCATCGTTATTGCTATCCCATGTTACTTCACATTCGGAAGCAGTGACTTCGTCTGGGCTAACGATTGTCGCGATAGCTGTGAATGTCTTGCTGTCAGTCTCATCCATGGTAACAGTTTTTTGGCTTTCAATCTCAACCTTGCTTGAACCCTCATCGCTTGTCACGAAGCTAACGCCTTTATTAACATCCTTTGCGTTTTCATCGCCCTCAGCCGCAAAAGTCGGACTAATGCCAACCACAGTAAAGCACATGGCGGCTACTGTGAGCATCGCAAGAACTCTTTTCCAGGAGCCTTGCAAGTTCAATTTCAGTTCCTTCATACTTTTCTCCTCCTAAAATTTTCTAACAACTAACAATCAGTATCAAAAAGTGTACTTTTTGGTAGGAGGAGCTTTGATCATTATGTAAGTTAAAACCCCAGAGCCCTTCTATATATTCCCAGTGTTTTTCATGAAACAATTGAACTTATTGTAAAAAACCACGAAAAAAATAAAAGAAAAAAAATGAATAGCTTGACTTGGGAAAGATTTGGGGGTATACTTGTCACTGTTAAAACAGCTATTAAAAAGTACACTTTATGAGACTCTAAAACGCTTCTAATTTCCTTGTTTTAGCCGTATTTCACGCACTCTCCGATAAAAAGTGGATCTGCTTATCTGGCACTTTTCTATGACTTCATCCAGCTTGATATGTCCCCGTTCCCATGCTTTTACCATATTGATAAAGTCATTTGGCACTTTAGATTCTGGTCTTCCAAAACGGACGCCGCGATTTTTTGCGGCAGCGATTCCCTGTTCCTGCCTTTTTCGGATGTTTTCTCTCTCGTTTTCCGCTACAAAAGAGAGGATCTGCAGCACTAAATCCGCAATGAACGCTCCCATAAGGTCTTTTCCTTTTCTCGTATCGAGAAGCGGCATATCCAGCACGCAAATGTCAATGCCGATTTCCTTGGTCAGCATGCGCCAATGGTTTTGGATCTCCACATAATCGCGCCCTAGACGGTCAATGCTCAGGATATAAAGCAGATCCCCCTCTCGCAGCCTTGAGACTAGCTTCTCGTAGTTTGTTCTGTGAAAATCCTTTCCTGACTGCTTGTCCATAAAAATATGACTGGCGGAAACACCTGCCTTTTTCAATGCGATCATCTGGCGTTCCTCATTCTGCTCCGCACTTGAAACACGCGCGTATCCATACATATTTCTCATTTGTTCTACCTCCTACTACATAAAAATATTATGATACAACAATCATTTAGAAAAATCCCTGCTGCGTTTCTATCATTAAGGCTTCCATGAAATCAAAAAATTCATACGCACTCGAAAAAAACAGCCGCTAGATGGACGAACATAGGATGACCCTTGGAAAACACTCATACTATAGCAAAAGCCGAAAAGCTGGTGATTAGCTTTTCGGCTCTATGTTTCCTCGTGCGAACGCTATGTGCGTTGCTATGCTATTTGTACAGCGGATACTTGTCGCAAAGTTCTTTTACCAGAACCTTAGCCTGCTCCATGGACGCCGCATCGTCTGGATTGTTCAGGACCAGGGCCATGGCTTCCACTGTTTTTTCCACGTCTTCTTCCTTGAATCCTCTGCTGGTCATGGCTGGTGTTCCCAGTCGCAGGCCGCTGGTGATGAACGGACTCTGCGGATCGTTTGGCACCGTGTTCTTGTTGGTGGTGATGTTGGCTTCGTCCAGCAAGTTTTCGGCTCTTTTGCCGGTCAGATTTTTGTTCACCAGGTTCAGCAGCACCAGATGATTGTCCGTGCCGCCGGAAACCAGGTCAAATCCTTTTGCCAGCAGCGCCTTGGCCAATGCCTGGGCATTATCAATGACCTGCTGCTGATACACTTTGAACTCCGGCTCCGCCGCTTCTTTAAAGCAGACTGCCTTGGCTGCGATCACGTGCTCCAGAGGGCCGCCCTGGGTCCCTGGGAAAATGGCCTTGTCAATCGCTTTTGCGTATTGTTCTCTGCAAAGGATCAAACCGCCTCTCGGTCCTCGCAGCGTCTTGTGGGTGGTACTGGTGACAATGTCCGCGTATTCCATTGGATTGGCGTGATGCCCAGTAGCCACTAGACCTGCGATGTGAGCCATGTCCACCATGAGAATGGCTCCCACTTCATCTGCGATTTCTCTGAATCTTTCTGTTTCAATGGTCCTTGGATAAGCGGACGCACCGGCTACGATCAGCTTTGGCTTGTGCTTTTTCGCCAGGTCCCGCACATTGTCAAAATCAATTCGTTCTGTTTTCGGATCCAATCCATAAGGAACGAAGTTGTAGGAGATGCCGGAAATGTTCACTGGGGAACCATGGGACAAATGGCCGCCGTTGGAAAGGTCCATGCCCAGAACCGTGTCGCCATATTTCAAGACTGCCTGATAAACAGCTGTGTTGGCGTTGGCTCCTGAATGAGCCTGGACATTGGCGTGCTCCGCGCCAAAGAGCGCTTTTGCCCGCTCAATGGCCATGGTTTCCACTTCATCCACGAATTCACAGCCGCCATAATACCGTTTTCCCGGATAGCCCTCTGCGTATTTATTGGTAAGCGCGCTTCCCATTGCCTCCAGAATTTCAAAATTCACGAAGTTTTCGGAAGCGATCATCTCGATCTTCGTTTCCTGTCTGCCCATTTCCCGCTTGATCGCGGCGCTGATTTCAGGATCAGCCTTGTCCAAATAGTTAAAGTACATTCTGTTTTTATCTCCTTTTTCAAAATAGATTAGCTAACAACCCGTTCCAGCCGTTTCAGGGCCAAGGCAATGGTCAGGCCCGGGATGACCCGGTTCCCTGTGATCTCCACCCCCAGCACATCGTTGATGCGCTTGAGCCTGTACTGGACCGTGTTCGTATGGATCCCCATGAATTCCGCTGTTTTCCCGCTGTTCATCCCCGCGTCCAGGACGAAGGTTTCCAGTGTTTCCAGCAGCTGCTTTCCTTTGCTTTCGCCGGTGTCTTTAAATGGCTCCAAAAGCTCCATGTAATTTTTTTTCACATACCCGCCTTGGAGCTGGATGTTGATGCAATTGCTCACCAAAGTCAGTTCATATTTGGTGAACACTCTCTTGTATGGAAACACGCTCTGCACAAAAGACCAGCTTTCGCCAATGAGCCGGTAAGCGTCTCCCGCGCCTTCAATGCCATCCAGACCGGTCACATGGAAAATACGGACGGTCTTGTCCTCTTTCAGCTTGTTGAACAGCTTGACGCAGCTGCCCTTTCCATCGATTTCCACCTCTGGATCATCCCGATCCATGAGGATCATGCCGTAAGTTTCATCACTTTCGCTGATTTTCATGATATGCAGGCCTTCCTGCTTTTCAAATTCCGTGAGGATGCCCCGATTGATACCTTTGGCAAAGAACACGCTGACAATGTCTTCGCCATCGATTCCAGCCTCATCTTTCAGCGTGTAAGCCAGGCTCTTGTTGCCCCGCATCAGGGCTTTGATGAACTCGGCCCTCGCGTCTCGCTCTGGCGTGTATTTCCACATGCCCATGGCCAGCTCAATGATTTCCGCCAGCTTGGTGATCTCTCCGGCTGAATAAGAATCTTCGTTGTCCACAATGAACATGAAATATTTATCATTGTTGATGGTCACCGGACCCCAGTAGGTCAGGACCCCGTTCACATCGATCAGCGTATAAACCTCTGACTGCTTTTCCACCTGACGCTCTTTTCCCATGCGAATGGCTTCGGCAATGGTGGTTTTGTGGCGGGTTTCCACAGAGAGAATCGGGTTAAAATCCTCGCTGAGAAGGATCAGCTGGAAATCGTTGTTAATGGCTGCTTCTCTTACTGCGGACTGGAAACTGCCGTGCTTTTCAAAATTCAGCAAGTGAAAAATGGTGTTGCTGATGAGCCGGTTGCTGAAATTATCACTGTAAAGCACCTTTTCCATGATCTGGGTGATGACCTGCGAATAATGGACGCCGCTGTCCTTTGGCATGACGATCAGCGGCAGCTTTGCTTCCTCAGCCGCACGGATCACCTTTTTATCCAAGGACCGCACCACGTTTCCCACATAAAAAACCACCAGCGCCGCATGCCCGTCCGCAGCCACCTGTTTGATGATCTCGCATTGTCTGGCAATATCGCCGCGCACTGCGAAAAATCCTGTAAGGAGCATTTCCCCCTTGTCTGTGTATGTGCTGATTTCATTGGGGTCGGCGGCTTCTAAAACAGAAACCGCCTTCACGTCCCTCTCTAGCTGAGAAGCGCCCGCGGCGACCTTCGCCCCCTTGAAGGTGCTTAATTCCAAGCAATCCTTTACTGTAACTTTCATCGATCAATCCTCTTCATTGTCATCCGAGGCTTTCTTGTTTTTCTGCTCAGATGGCTGTTCAGCCTGTTCCTCTGGCTCTGTATCTGACTCTTCTTCTAATTCTTCATCATCGTCCGCGAAATAATCGCCATCGTATTTGGCTAATTCTTCTTCGCTGGGCATGTCGTCATCCACGTATTCTTCCTCATCGTCTTCTGTCATCCAGTTTTTCTCCTGGTCTGGCATCCGCCCTGTGTCAAGGATCATGGCCTCTTCTCTGGCCGCTTCTTCCTCTTCCTGCTCTTTCAGACGCTTTGCGGCTTCTTCCGCTTCCGCGGCGTTTTTCTCCCTGCGCTGGTCTTCTTCTTCCATGACCTGATCCACCAGTTCTTTTGCCGTCATTTTTCCGCTGTACAAAAGCTCGAACTGTTCGCCGTCAAGGGTCTCGATTTCAAGGAGGGCCTCTGCCACAGTATTGAGTTTATCCAGGTTTTCACTGAGGATGGCCTTGGCTTCTTCAAAGCAGGCTTCCACGATGTTTTTCACTTCTTCGTCAATTTCAGACGCAGTCTCCTCAGAATAATTCTGCCTGGTGGAAAAATCTTTTCCCAGGAACACTTCATCGGAAGAGCTGTAGTTGACAGGTCCCAGTTTGTCACTGAAACCGTATTTTGTCACCATGTCTTTGGCGATCTCCGTAGCCCGCATGATATCGTTGCTGGCACCGGTGCTGATATCGTCCAGGGTCAGGAGCTCCGCGACCCTGCCGCCCAGCAAGTGAATGATCTGCTCCCGCATGGTGGTCTTTGTTCCGTAATATTTGTCTTCCTTTGGCAGGATCATGGTGAACCCGCCGGCCCTGCCTCTTGGCACAATGGTGATTTGATGCACTGGATCCGTCTTTGGCAGGGAATGTGCCACCACTGCGTGCCCTGCTTCGTGGAAAGCAGTGAGCTTTCTCTCTTCTTCGCTGATGACCCGACTCTTTTTCTCCGGTCCGGCGATGACCTTGGTGATGGCTTCTTCGATCTCGTCCATGCGGATCTTCATGCCGTTTCTCCTGGCTGTCAGCAGAGCGGCTTCGTTGAGCATGTTTTCGATGTCAGCAGGGGTGAATCCCGGCGTGCGCCTTGCCAGTACTTTTGGATCCACCTCTTCTGCCAGAGGTTTATTTTTGGAATGAACGCGGAAGATCTCTTCTCTGCCCTTGATGTCCGGCGCGCCGATGACCACCTGACGGTCAAAACGGCCTGGCCGCAGGAGGGCTGGGTCAAGGATATCCGGTCTGTTTGTAGCAGCCAGGATAATGATTCCTGTGTTTTCACCAAAGCCGTCCATTTCCACCAGCAGCTGGTTCAAGGTCTGTTCTCTTTCATCATGACCGCCGCCCAGTCCCGCGCCTCTTTTGCGGCCCACTGCGTCGATCTCATCGATAAATATGATGCACGGTGAATTTTTTTTCGCTTGCTCGAACAGGTCTCTGACCCGAGAAGCGCCCACGCCCACGAACATTTCCACGAAATCAGAACCACTGATGGTGAAAAACGGCACGCCTGCTTCGCCTGCCGCGGCTTTTGAGATGTAAGTCTTACCAGTCCCCGGAGGCCCCACAAGGAGAATGCCCTTTGGGATCCTGGCTCCCAGGCTGTTGTATTTTTTCGGATTGCGCAGAAAATCCACGACTTCCGACAATTCTTCTTTTTCTTCGTCCAGGCCAGCCACGTCTTCAAAGGTCACTTTGCGAAGATCGCTGTCCTTCTGCAGCTTTGCCCTGCTCTTACCAAAGGACATGGCTTTGCCGCCGCCTCCGCTCTGGTTCATGATGATAAAGAAAAAGAACACCAGCGCGCCGATCATGATCAGGGTCGGCAGCAGGCTCAGCAGGATGGAATCCTTTGGCGGTTCATCCGTTTTGTACTTCAAGCTTTTGTCTTCGATCTTTGGGTATACGTAATTCTGGTTGAACCATTGAAGGTCAAGGGCATTGGAGGCAAAAGCGTATACTTTTTTCTCATCCTTCAATGTGGCGCTGATCTTTGTCTCCGTGATGTTGATTTCCTCGATTTTATCATCAGCAGCATATTCAGACATAGTGGAAAACGTCACTTCTTTTTCCGCTTCGCCGTCCTCCCCTCTGCTGTAAAACCATGCCATAGCGAGCACCAGCCCGAATATGATCAGGTAAATCCCAATATTTTTTGATAACCTTTTCAATTTGTCGTCCTCCCGTAACGGTAAATCGTGTCTAATTTTGTTCTATTATCCAAAATTGAGTATGCTATTTTATCATATTTCACAAATAATTTCAAGAGTCAGGACCCTTTTTGTCTCTTGATCCACCTTGTATTTTTCGCTGTAGCGATGCCGCTTCAACGGGCCGCCTTCTGCCGCCACGATCCACAGCGCTTCGCTGCCTATGGCTGCCAGGGGCACGCTGTCTCTTTCTTCTTTCGGCACTTTCTGATCCACAAAGAAATCCTGCAGCTTTTTGCTGCCATTTTTCAAGCTCAAGTAATCGCCTGCCCGCCTGCTTCGCAAGTGGATTTCCCGAGTCTCGTGGTGCTGACAGATTTTGTCGTAATCAAACACTGCCGCGTTTTTCAGATTATCCAGAGCAGCCTGCTTTTCGTCCTCCAGTTCTATGATCTGGACCCGCAGCCTAGCTCCTGGCAGCCCGCGCTTGCCGCTTTCCTCTTTTTTGTAAAACCGCAGGTTCCCATACTGAATCCGCATGGCATGGTTTTTGGGGAAATCCAAAGACGCAGAGGGCGTCCTACTTTCGATCAGGCGGTCCGCGGCTTCCAGGTGGCTGGCAGCGACATCCTGACTCAGGCCTGCTGTTTCCAAAGCTTTCATGATCACTCTGCGGCGGATGGGTCTTCTCAGGCTCCGGATCCCTTCCAGATCCAGCTGGCTGTCAGGCCGCAGCAGCCGCTGATATTCCTGCTCCGCGGTCTGCCACAAATAGTTCTTGTCGTCCGCGGCGATCTTGCTGAGACGGATCAGCGCGTCAATGATATTAGGATTAAACGCTTCCTGCAAATATGGCAGCAGCTGGAGCCTGATCTTGTTTCTGGTATAGATGGGCTGGCTATTGGTGTGATCGGTTCTTGGCTGGAGATTTTCTGTCTGACAATAGGCTTCGATGTCTTTTCTCCGAACATCCAAAAGAGGCCGGATAATCTGATATCCCTCTTCTTTTCTGCTGTAAGGGATTCCCGCCAGACCGTCTGGTCCGCTGCCCCGCAATAGGCGCAGCAGCACGGTTTCTGCCTGGTCTTCCGCGTTTTGCGCCACTGCGATCTTGATGTTTTTAGGTCCCACGCCATTTTGTTCCAAGCTGCGGGCGACCTTTCGGAAAGACTCGTATCTGGCTTTCCGGCCAGCTTCTTCGCTGGTCATGCCCAGCTCCTTTGCCATGGCGCCGCAGTCGTAAACGAAGGGGATGCAGGCAATGCCCCTTGCTTCGCACAGGGCCTCCACATAAGCCTGGTCTTCTTCTGCCGCTCCTGGCCGAAACTTGTGATTCACATGGACTGCGTAGAGCGCCATGTCCATTTCCTGGCGCAGATGGTTCAACACATGAAAAAGGCACACGGAATCAGGGCCTCCGGAAAGGCCGATGATCACATGGTCGCCTCTTTGGACCAGCTGATGCTGGCCGATTGTTTTTTTAATCGTTTCTGTTACCATACGTTTATTTTACACATGCATCCACGCGGAAATCCGCGTTTTTTCTAAAACAGGACCTGAATCCCAAAGTATCCTAGAACAATGACGCCCAGGATGATTCTGTACCAGCCAAACACTTTGAAGTCGTGCTTTTTGATATACCCCATGAGGAATTTGATGGCGGCCAAAGAAACGAGGAACGCCACGATCATGCCATTGAGCAGCAGCACGGCCTCATTGGGCGTAAAGGAAAACCCGAATTTCACCAGCTTTAGCAGGCTGGCGCCGAACATGACCGGTATGGCCAGGAAAAATGTGAATTCCGCAGCCACTGTCCTGGAAACGCCGATCATCAAGCCACCCAAAATCGTGGCCCCTGACCTGGACGTGCCGGGGAACACAGCGGCGATCAGCTGGAAAAAACCGATGATCAGCGCCTGTTTGTACGTCAAATCGTCTATGCTCAGCACTTTTGGACTGGCATGTTTGTTTCTGTTTTCTATGACAATGAACAGGACACCAAATATGATCAGCATGATGGCCACGGTCTGATAGTTGTAAAACAGCGCATTGAACACATCGTCAAAGAGCAATCCAATGACAGCCGCCGGAATACAGGCCACGATGATCTTGAACCACATGATCCAGGTCTTTTTGCTGGTCGGGATCAGCCGTCTCCAATAAATCACCACCACCGCCAGGATCGCGCCCAGCTGGATGACCACCAAGAACATTTCCATGAATTCCGGTGATACGTTCATTTTGATGAATTCATCCACCAGGATCATATGGCCGGTGCTGCTGATTGGCAGCCATTCCGTGATGCCTTCCACAATGCCTAGAATAATCGCTTTTAAAATTTCCATTCCTTCTTCTCCCCTTTTTTTAAGTCTGTCAATGATTGTATCATTAAATGAAGGGTTTGTCTCCTAGTCCTGGGAAAAAAATAGAAAAAGAATGGCGGCCGAGTCAGTGGGAAGCGTTGATATCCGCCCTTGGCCGCGAAGCTGCCGCCCGTTTGTCGAAAATTAAATCGCCCTGTCCTGCCCCTTTTGTGGTACAATGGCAATAGATTGAAGCATCGCGGGGCTGCATTAGAAAATGCTCAGGCCGGATTTCAGAGAACATGAAGTGTTGATTGCGGGCGAGCGGTAAAACGGCTGGGCACGGCTATCAAAGGGACAGGAGGAAGGAACATGAGAAGAACTATAGGAATTGGAATCCAAGACTTTGAAAAAATACGGGAACGTCAATGTTTTTACGTGGACAAGACCTATTTCATAAAGGAATGGTGGGAGAGACAGGATGACGTGACGCTGATTACCCGTCCTAGGCGCTTTGGAAAAACCTTGCTCATGAGCACGTTGGAAAAGTTCTTTTCCGCGGATTATAAAGAGCGAAGCGATTTGTTCGAGGGACTTTCTATCTGGAAAGATAAAGAATATCGAGGACTGCGGGGGACTTACCCAGTGGTTTTTCTCAGCTTCGCGAATGTTAAAGAAACTTCTTTTTCCCAAGCCCGTGAAAGCATTTGCAGGACCATCCGGCGATTATACAAAAAGTTCGATTTTCTGCTGGAAACAGATCTCCTCAATGAGGAAGAAAAAAGAGAATTCCGCAGCGTATCCGCTAACATGAACGACAGCCAGGCCTCGGTTTCGCTGTTAGCCTTGTCGGACTACTTGTCCCGCTTCTATAAAAAGAAGGCCATCGTCCTTCTGGACGAGTACGACACGCCCATGCAGGAAGCATACGTGAACGGTTACTGGGATGAAATGACGGCCTTCATCAGAAGCCTGTTCAATTCCACCTTCAAAACCAACCCGTATCTGGAGCGGGCCCTCATGACCGGCATCACCAGGGTCAGCAGGGAATCCATCTTTTCCGATTTGAACAACCTGGAAGTGGTCACTACCACCTCCAACAAATACGCGGATTGCTTTGGCTTCACGGAGGATGAGGTTTTCACTGCTTTAGATCAACAGGGTTTATCGGATCGGAAGGAGGAAGTTAAGGCCTGGTACGATGGTTTTACCTTCGGAAACAAGAGCGACATCTACAACCCATGGTCCATTTCCAATTACTTGGACGCCAGAGAAGCCGCCCCTTATTGGGCCAATTCCAGTTCCAATGGACTGGCGGGCCAGTTGATCAGAGAAGGCGGTAAGTCTGTGAAACAGGACTTTGAAACGCTGCTGCGAGGCGGGACGCTGGAGAAAGAGATCGACGAGCAGATCGTATATGGCGAGCTGCAGAAAAGGAAAAACGCTGTCTGGAGCTTGCTGCTGGCCAGCGGCTATTTGAAAGTCACAGCAAAGAAGCGTTCTTCTGACGCGGGCCGCCCAGTTTATTCTCTAGCTTTGACCAATCGGGAAGTGAAAGAAATGTTCGAATCCATGGTGCGAAGTTGGTTCGAGGATTCCACGGATAATTACAACGACTTCATCAAAGCCCTGCTTTTTGATGATCTGAAAGCCATGAACAAGTACATGAATGATGTGGCTCTAGCCACCTTCAGCTATTTTGACACAGGAAAGAAGCCTTCAAACTCTGAACCAGAACGCTTTCACGCTGTGGAAGCGATCACTAAGAATTTCGACGAGCAAAATTCAAGTGCCTGCTTCTATCACGGCTTTGTCTTAGGCCTGATGGTGGAGCTTTCAGGCAGATACGCCCTCACTTCCAATCGTGAAAGCGGCTTCGGCCGGTATGACGTGATGCTGGAACCCCTGAAACCAGAGGATGACGCCATGATCCTGGAATTCAAAATTCATGACTCTGAAGATGAGAAAGACCTGGAAGAAACGGCTGCGGCGGCTCTTGCTCAGATCGAGGAAAAGAAATACGCCGCCATGTTGGAAGCCAAAGGAATCCCAGCGCAGCGGATCCGCGAGTACGGCTTTGCTTTCAAAGGGCAGGAAGTGTTGATCGCGGGCGAGCGGTAAAGTGATTTTCTCAGCCCTTTACCTGTATGGTATGGGCAGATCGAACAAAGTCATCTTCGCCCATTCTCTTTCATCAGTAGACTTTGTTGATATTCCAGAAATACCGCAGACCATATTTCCTATATAAACAAACAGACTGCCGCATCAATCATACGGCAGTCTTATTAGTTTTCCCTTAACGCTCGTTTTTCAGTTCCAAATAATCCTTGATCAGCTTCACCATATTGTCGATGGAAATGTACCCGCTGTCCATACACAGATTGTAGTTCACTGGGTCGCCCCATTTGCGCCCTGTGTGATAATTATAGTAATTGGCCCGTGCTTTGTCCGTGTCGTTCATGATCTTTTTCACGTCTTTTTCCGGCACGCCGTATTCCTCCACGGCCCGCTTGATCTTGTCTTCCTTTTCCGCATAAACAAACACATTGGTGGCTCCTGGGATTCCCCGCAGCACATAGTCAGCGCAGCGGCCAACGATGACGCAGGACCCTTCGTCTGCGATCTTGCGAATGGTGTCAAACTGGGCGAGGAAAAACCGTTCATTCAAAGACAGGCTGTCTGGACCGGAATCACCAGTGCCAAAGGCTGATGACAGGCTATAAAAAAAACCGTTTTTCGCTTTTCGCTCCGCCTCTTCCATCATCTCTCTGGAAAACCCGCTCTCGTCAGCGATCCTAGTGAGCAGCTCTTTATCATAATAGGGAACTCCCAAATCATCTGCCAGCCGCCTGCCGATGAGTCTCCCACCGCTGCCAAATTCTCGGCTGATGGTGATTATTTGCTTTTTCATAACGTTTGCCTCCCTTGATTCATTACTGCTTCCATTATATCAGATTTGCATTGATTAATCCAATGTCATTTCGATACTGCATGCCTTCAAAGGAGATCCGCTTCACATTATCAAAGGCTTTTTCTCTAGCCTGGTCATGGGTGTCACCTATGGCTGTCACCCCCAACACCCTGCCGCCGGATGTCACCACTGCGCTTCTGCAGGAATTGGCATCGCAGATATGCTCGTTGGCCGTTCCCGCATGGAAGACGATCACATCCTCATCCACCTTTTCCAAGCCGGTGATTTCTTTTCCCTTTTCATAGCTGCCCGGATAGCCGCCGGAAGCCAGCACCACGCAGACCGCTTTTTTATCGCTCCACTTGATCTCCTCGTCCGCCAGCTTGTTTTCTGTCACTGCCATAAAGATATCCAGGATATCGCTGTCCAGCCGAGCCAGCACAGACTGCGCTTCCGGATCGCCAAAGCGATTGTTGAATTCGATTACCTTCGGGCCGTCTTTGGAGATCATCAGGCCGATGAACAGCACGCCTTTGAAATCCAGACCATCTTCCTGGAAACCTTTGAGGGTCGGTTCCAAGATCTGCTTTCTGATCTGCTCCTGGAGCGCATCATCAAACACAAGGCTTGGAGAATAGGTCCCCATGCCGCCTGTGTTCGGTCCTTTGTCACCATCAAAAACACGCTTGTAATCCTGTGCGGATTCCATAGGAACAATGGTGTTTTCATCCACAAAGCAGAGCATGGAGGCTTCCACGCCTGTAAGGAATTCCTCTACCACTACTTTATCCCCCGCGCTGCCGAACACCCTGTCGCCCATCATTTCTTCGATGGCTTTCTTGGCGTCTTCTTCTGTTTCCGCAATGACCACGCCTTTTCCCGCTGCCAGGCCGTCCGCTTTCAGCACCATAGGATAGCCAAAGATCCCCACTGCGTCCAGCAGTTCCTGTTTGTCGGTGAATTCCTTGTATCCGGCTGTTGGGATGCCATGCTTTGCCAGGAAATGCTTGGTGAAGGCTTTGCTGGCCTCCAGCTGGGAGCATTTTTTATTGGGACCAAAGGCCCGAATTCCAGCTGCCTCCATTTCATCCACAATGCCCATGGCAAGAGGCACTTCTGGTCCAATGACAGCCAGATCAATGTGATAATCCTTGGCAAAGGCGCACAAGGCTTCCACGTCCTCGGCTTTGATGTTCACGCATTCCGCGTCCAGAGCGATTCCGGCGTTTCCCGGCGCGCAGTAAATTTTATCTACTTTCGGGCTTTGGGTCAGCTTCCACACAATGGCGTGTTCTCTGCCGCCGCCACCCACTACTAATACGTTCATATTGTTTCTCCTTAATGCTTGAAGTGGCGGATCCCTGTAAACACCATGGCAATGCCCAGTTCATTGGCTTTGTCAATGGATTCCTGGTCCCGCATGGAGCCGCCTGGCTGAATGATGGCTGTGATGCCGGCTTTCGCTGCCGCTGTCACGCAGTCATCGAACGGGAAGAACGCGTCAGAAGCCAGCACAGCCCCTTCCAAAGAGCTGTTGGCCTGACGAATGGCGTTTTCCACTGCCCAGATGCGGTTCACCTGTCCCGGCCCGATGCCGATAGTGGCTTGATCCTTGGCAATGACAATGCCGTTGGACTTGATGTGCTTTACCACTTTCATAGCCAGCTTCATGTCTTCCAACTCTTTGTCGCTCGGTGCGCGGTTTGTGACCACTTTCAGCTCTGCCTCTTCAAAGAGGGTGTCATCCGTGCCCTGCACCAGCAGACCGCCGCTGACCTTCTTGATATCAATCTGCCCTTCTGGACCTTTGTTTTCAATATCTTCCAGCCGCAGCAGGCGGATGTTCTTTTTCTGGGTCAAAATGTCCAAGGCTTCCTGGGTGAAGTCAGGGGCAATGACAATCTCGATGAAGATCTTGTTGATCTCTTCCGCAGTCGCTTTGTCAATGGCTCTGTTAGCTGCCACGATGCCGCCGAAAATGGAAGTCGGATCGCAGTCATAAGCTTTTTTGTAAGCCGCGTAAATATCCGCTCCAGTGCCCACGCCGCACGGATTGGCATGCTTCACCGCCACCACGGTCGGCTCTGTGAATTCCTTTAAAGTAGCCAGAGCGCCGTTGGTGTCATTGATGTTATTGAAGGAAAGCTCCTTGCCATGAAGCTGCTCTGCCTTTACCAAGCTGCCTGCGGCGGGCTGAATCTCTTTATAATAAGAAGCTTTCTGATGCGGGTTTTCTCCGTAGCGCAGCTCCTGAACCTTTTCAAAGGTCAGAGTCAGGTTGTCCGGCAATTCGCCGCCGATTTGTTTCCGCAGATAATCAGAGATCATCGCGTCATAAGCCGCTGTGTGCTGAAAAACTTTCAGAGCCAGGCGGTATTTGGTGTCATAGGAAACTTCTTTCTTTTCTTTCAGCTCCTGGATCACAGCCTCATAGTCAGCTGGATCGCAAACAACTACCACATCTTTGTGGTTCTTGGCCGCGGAGCGGAGCATGGTCGGCCCACCGATGTCGATGTTTTCAATGGCATCCGCCAGCGTCACGTCTGGTTTCAAAATGGTTTCTTTGAACGGGTACAGATTGATGGCCACAATGTCGATGGTCTCGATCTTCAGCTCCTCTAACTGTTTCATGTGCTCTGGCTTGTCCCGCATGGCCAGGATCCCGCCGTGGACCGCTGGATGCAGGGTCTTCACTCTGCCGTCCAAACATTCTGGAAACCCTGTCACATCGGAGATACCCACTACTTCCACGCCGCTGTCGGCCAGCTTTTTGTGGGTTCCGCCTGTGGAAATGATGGTCACTCCCAGTTTTTCTAACTCCTGTGCGAATTCTACGACTCCGCTTTTATCTGAAACGCTTATTAATGCTCTCATGTTTATTCCTTTCCATCCCAACAATACGTACAAAGATTACATTTATCAACGCCAATGGCCTCCACAGTGTTCTCCAGATCCTGAAACTTCAAACTGTCGAATCGCAGCTGCTTGCGGATCTCTTCCACCATGGCTGCGTGCTGCTCTGTCTTGCTGTCTGCGTATTTCGCTAAAATTTCTGGTGGGATCTCATCGCCTTCGATCTTCTCTAGCTTTTTGATGGTCCGCCTGGTGATCAGTTCCATGTCTGTGACAGAACGGGAGAAATTGAGGAACTTGCAGCCGTACATGATCGGCGGGCAGGCTGACCGCACATGGATCTCCTTGGCCCCGTTTTCGATCAAATAAGAAACCGTCTCTGACAGCTGGGTTCCCCGCACAATGGAGTCATCCACCAGCACGAATTTTTTGTCCTTGATGATCTGGAACACCGGCACCAGCTTCATCTTAGCGATCTGCTGCCTTGCTTTTTGGTTCTGGGGCATGAAGCTCCTTGGCCAGGTCGGTGTGTATTTGATCAGAGGCCTGGCGTAAGGCACTCTGGACTGGTTGGCATATCCCAGGGCATGAGCCACGCCGCTGTCAGGGACGCCGGCCACATAATCCACATCCATGTCTCCGTCCATCTGGGCCAGCAGTTCTCCATTGCGGTTGCGCATCATTTCCACGTTCCGTCCTTCGTAAATGGAGGTGGTGTAGCCAAAGTAAGTCCACAGGAACGCGCAAATGCTCATTCCTTCCTGGGGTTCGCTCACTGTCTGTTCTTTCTCTGGCGTCAGGAAGGCAATTTCCGCTGGACCCAGCTCCCGTTTGTATTTGTAGCCAATATTGATAAAGGCAAAGGATTCGGACGCGGCACAGAATGCGCCTTTTTTCTCTCCAATGATCAGCGGCGTTCTGCCGTATTTATCTCTGGCCGCATAGAGACCGCCTTTTGTCAAGATCAGCATGGTGACAGAGCCATCGATCTTGGCCTGGGCCCTGCGAATGCCGTCCACAATGTCCGTGCCCGTGGACACCAGGGCCGCCACCAGCTCCGTGTTGTTGATCTTTCCGCCGCTCATGGACATGAACTGGGTAGGGCGGTCTTTGAGAAGTTCTTTGACAATGGCTTCTTTATTATTGATCCTGCCCACTGTGGTGATGGCGTAATCCCCCTGCCTGCTGAAAACAGTCAAAGGCTGCGGATCTCCATCGCTAATAGCTCCAATGCCCATGTTTCCTTTCATTCCTTCGATGTCGCTCTCAAACTTGCTCCTGAAAGGCGAGTTTTCGATATTATGGATGGAACGGTTGAACCCGTCCTCCTGCAGGACGCACATGCCGCCCCGTTTCGTCCCCAGATGAGAATGATAATCCGTTCCAAAAAACAGATCCATCACGCAATCCTGACTGGACGCGAACCCAATGACTCCTCCCATTTATAGACCTCCTTTTTCTGGCAGCTGGGCCATGACTTTTTTGATTCCTTCTGATAATATAACGTGTTCTGTTTCTAGTACCCTGGCTGCCAGGGTGTCTGCCGTGTCGTCCGGCTCCACTGGAACCTGGCGCTGCAGGATGATCTCACCTGTGTCCACTCCCTCGTCCACGAAATGCACGGTAGCGCCGGAAACCGTTTCACCGCCGTCCAGCACAGCCTGATGTACCCGCTTTCCATAAAAGCCTTTTCCGCAGTATTTTGGGATCAGAGATGGATGGATATTGAGGATCCGCCGCCGGTAAGCCCCGATCACTTCCGGCTCCAGCACTTTCATGTACCCTGCCAGCACGATCAAGTCCGTGTTTTCAGCTGCCAGCTGTTCCAGCAGCTGTTTCGTGTCCTTTGCCACTTTGCCTTTGATCCCTGCCTTGGCAGCCCGTTCCAAGGAAAAAACGCCTTCTCTGCTGGAAATGACCTGAACGATCCTCGCTCCGCTCAGCTCCCCGCTCTCTATGTTGTCGATGATTGCCTGTAAATTGGTGCCGCCGCCGGAAACCAAAACGGAAATATTTACCATTTATTTGTCCTCCAAAATTACTTTGTCACTGTCTGTCTTCACTACTTGTCCGATGATGTCCGCTGTTTCTCCGGCTTCCCGCAGGGCTTTCACTACCTGGTCCGCGTCTTTGGCGTCCACCATCATCATCATGCCCACGCCCATGTTGAAGGTGGAGAACATCTCGATCTTGTCAATGTTGCCGCACTTCTTGATATATGGGAAAATCGGCGGCACTTTCCAGGTGCCGATCTTGATCTTCGCTGTCAAACCTTCTGGCAGGATCCGAGGCACGTTTTCAAAGAACCCGCCCCCTGTGATGTGGACAATGCCCTTTACATCAAATTTTGGCAGCACTGCGCTGCAGGCGGCCGCGTAAATTTTCGTCGGTGTCAGCAGAGCTTCGCCCAGGGTGGTTCCCAGCTCTTCCACATGATCCTTCACATCCATGTTCATTTTGTCGAAGAAGACTTTCCGCACCAGGGAATAGCCGTTGCTGTGGATTCCGCTGGAAGCGATGCCGATGATCACGTTGCCTTCTGCCACTTTGTCGCCAGTGATGATTTTTTCCTTGTCCACCATGCCCACGGAAAAGCCAGCCATGTCATACTCACCTTCGCTGTAAAAGTCGGGCATTTCTGCGGTTTCTCCTCCTACCAGGGCGCTTCCCGCCTGACGGCAGCCTTCAGCGATGCCTTTGACAATGTCCGCGATCTTTTCTGCCTTTACCTTCCCTGTCGCAATGTAGTCCAGGAAAAACAGAGGCCTCGCGCCTTGGCACAGCACATCGTTGACGCACATGGCAACGCAGTCGATTCCCACGGTGTCATGCTTGTCCATGAGAAAGGCGATCTTCAGTTTGGTGCCTACGCCGTCTGTGCCGGAAACCAGCACTGGCTGACTCATAGAAGCCACATCGATCTGAAACAGGCTGCCAAAGCTGCCCAGTCCGGTGAGGACGTTTTCATTGAACGTGCGCTTTACGTGATCCTTCATGAGAGTCACGGCCCGCTCCCCTTCTTTGGTATCCACTCCTGCGTCTTTATAGGTCAGTTTTTTCATATCTTCCATGATTGATCCTCTCTGGTCTATTTCTGCACCCGCTTCAAAACTTCCTGGTATGTTTCTTCCACATTGCCCAGGTCCCTTCTGAACCGGTCTTTATCCATCTTTTCATTTGTTTTCACGTCCCACAGCCTGCAGGTATCTGGTGAAATTTCGTCCGCCAGGATCACTTCTCCGTCAAAGAGGCCGAATTCGATCTTAAAGTCGATCAGCTTGAGGCCCTTGTCCAGGAAGAATTCTTTCAGGGTTTCGTTGACGATACTTGCGTATTTTTTAATGGTTTCGATCTGTTCCGCTGTGGCTAATTTTAGGGCCAAGGCATGGGATTCGCACATGAGCGGGTCGCCCAAATCATCGTTTTTATAGGAAAATTCAAAGGTCGGCTGGTCGAAAACAATCCCTTCTTCCACCCCGTATCTCTTGGCGAAGGAACCTGCGGAAACGTTTCTCATGATCACTTCCAGGGGCAGGATCTTCACGGCTTTTACCACGGTTTCTCTCTGGCTCAGCTGCTCCACAAAGTGAGTGGGAACGCCTTTTTGCTCCAGCAGCTGGAAGATGATGTTGCTCATCACATTGTTGACAGCGCCTTTTCCCGCGATCTGGCCTTTCTTTTCGCCGTTGAAGGCAGTGGCGTCGTCTTTGTAGTCTACGATCAACAGTTTTGGGTCGTCTGTTTTAAAGACTTTCTTTGCTTTTCCTTCATAAAGCTGTTCTAATTTTTCCATGGGTGTGTCCCTCCTTTATTTATCTGAAATAATAACTTTCTGCTCCGGCGTCATGTGGAATTCTTCATCCAGCTTGATGATGTCCTCTTCCATTTTCTTTTTGTAATCTTTAATGGCCTGTCTCAATTCCGGATATTTTGTGCTGAGGATTTGAATAGCCAGCAGTCCGGCGTTTTCCGCGCCGTCCACTGCCACGGTTGCCACTGGCACGCCTTTTGGCATCTGTACCACGGAGAGCAGAGAGTCCAGTCCGTCCAAGGTGCTGGATTTCATTGGAATTCCAATGACTGGAAGGGGCGTAGTGGCTGCCAGAACCCCTGCCAGATGCGCTGCTTTTCCTGCTGCGGCGATGATCACTTCAAAGCCCTTTTCCTCTGCGGTGGAGGCGAATTCCTCCGCCACTCTCGGAGTCCTGTGGGCGCTGATGATCCTTGTTTCAAATTCCACTTTAAAGTGTCTTAAAATGTCTTCTGCTTTTTCTACTACCGGATAGTCCGATTTGCTTCCCATAATGATGGCGACTTTCATGTTTCGTTACCTCCTGGATTTATTTAAAGTATTTGACGCCGGATTCAAAGATTTGCTGGTCTTTGTTTCCGTCCACGTTCTTGTACACGTACTGGCCGATTCGCTCGGAATGTCCCATTTTTCCCAGCACCCGTCCATCCGGTGATGTGATGGCTTCGATGGCCATGTTGGAGAAATTCGGGTTAAAGGCAATGTCCATGGTCGGCTCTCCGTCAAAGTCCACATACTGCGTAGCGACCTGGCCGTTTTCCACGATCCGCTTCATCACGTCATCATTGGCGATAAAACGTCCTTCACCATGGGAAATGGCGATGGTGTGAATGTCACCCACTTCCGCGCCCGCTAGCCAAGGGGACTTCACAGAAGCCACTCTGGTACGAATCAGGCTGGATTGGTGACGGCCAATCTTGTTGTAAGTCAGAGTCGGGCTGTTTTCATCTGTGTCCACGATCTTGCCCTCCGGCACCAGTCCCAGTTTGATCAGAGCCTGGAAACCGTTGCAGATTCCCAGCATCAGACCATCTCTGTTTTCCAACAAATCGGTGACAGCCTCTTTGATGCGAGGGTTACGGAACACGGCTGTGATGAATTTGGCCGAACCGTCTGGTTCGTCGCCGCCGCTGAATCCTCCTGGAAGCATGATGATCTGGCTTTCTCTGATCTTAGCTTCCAGTTCTTTGATGGAGTCGATCAGCTGATCTTGGGTCATGTTGCGGATAATGTGAATGTCCGCCTGGCCGCCGGCCCGTTCAAAGGCCCGTTTGGAATCCATTTCGCAGTTTGTTCCCGGGAAGGCTGGGATGAGGATCCTCGGTTTGGCTGTTTTGATGGCTGGCGCTTTGGTGTTTCTCTCTGTGTAGGAAATCTTGGCCACTTTTTCTGGTCCATTATCCTTGGTCTTCACTGGGAACACGCTTTCCAGCGGTGCCTCCCACTGCCCGATGATATCCGTCAGGCTCATGGTGATGCCTTTGAGTTTGATCTCGTCTTTATCTGTAGTCTTACCCACTACTCGGTAATCTACGCCTTTCAGTCCTGCCGCCAGATTTTCGTCAGCGGAAAGTTCCAGCACCATGCCGCCGTAATCCAGGCCGCTGTTTTCTGTTTCCGCTCCATCAACGCCGATCTTGTTGCCCACGGCCATTTTCACCAGAGTCATGAAGAGGCCGCCTTCGCTGATGGCAGAAGCTGCCAACACTTTTTTCTCTGCCATCAAAGCCCTGACCTTGTCCATGGTCTTTCTGTAAGCGGCAAAGTCCAGGATGCCGTCTTCATCCCGCTTGGCTGGAAGATACACGATCTGGCTGCCTGTCTGTTTGAATTCTGTGGAAACGATCTGCTCTGCGTCCAAGGTCGCTACTGCGAAGGAAACCAGAGTCGGAGGCACGTTGATGTCCATGAAGGTTCCCGACATGCTGTCCTTCCCGCCGATGGACGGGATCTCCAGCTCTCTCTGCACCCGCAGCGCGCCCAGCAGCGCAGCGAACGGTTTGCCCCAGCGTTTCGGATCTTGTCCTAATTTTTCAAAGTATTCCTGGAAGGTCAGGCGGATGGTTTTGTAGTCCACGCCCATGGCCACCATTTTGGTCGCGGAATCAATGACCGCGCACATCGCACCATGGAATGGGCTGGCTTTGGCGATCCTTGGGTTGAAGCCGTACGCCATGAGGGTGGCCGTAGTGGTCTCGCCCTCTGTGACTGGAAGCTTGGCCGCCATGCCCTGGGCCGGGGACAGCTGGTATTTTCCGCCCAGGGGCATCAGCACCGTGGACGCGCCGATGGTGCTGTCGAACCGCTCGATGAGTCCTTTCTTGCTGCAGCAGTTCAGGTCCCGCAAAGCCTCTTCCGGTGAAAGGGTCTCTGTGAGCACAGCTGGGTCAAAGCCGCCTTTGACCGTAACCTCTGTCCGCTGTTTGGCGCCATTGGTATCCAGGAAGGCCCTGGATAAATTGAGGATGCATTTCCCTCGCCAGTACATTTTTACTCTGCCTTCGTCCGTAACCTTTGCTACAGTGGTGGCTTCCAGATTTTCCTCATGGGCGTAAGCAATGAATTCCGCTTCTTTGTCTTTTTCCACTACAACGGCCATTCGTTCCTGAGATTCGGAGATCGCCAGTTCCGTGCCATCCAGACCTTCGTATTTTTTCGGCACCAGATCCAGGTCAATGTCCAGGCCCTCGGCCAGTTCGCCGATAGCCACGGAAACGCCTCCCGCGCCAAAGTCATTGCAGCGCTTGATGAGGGTGGCCACTTCTTTTCTGCGGAACATCCTCTGGATATTGCGCTCTACTGGCGGATTTCCCTTTTGCACTTCCGCGCCGCATTCCAGGATGGATTCTTCCGTGTGTTCTTTGGAAGAGCCTGTGGCTCCGCCGCAGCCGTCTCTGCCTGTGCGTCCGCCTACCAGCACGATCACATCGCCTGGAGTCGGCACTTTGCGGATCACATGGCTGGCTGGCGCCGCCCCGATAACTGCGCCGATTTCCATTCTCTTTGCCGCATAATCTTCATCGTAAACTTCGTCCACAAGGCCTGTAGCCAGGCCGATCTGGTTACCGTAAGAGCTGTAGCCGGAAGCCGCGCCCTGGGTGATCTTTCTCTGAGGCAGCTTGCCTGGGATCGTGTCTTCCACCGGTCTTCTCGGGTCCGCCGCTCCTGTGACCCGCATGGCCTGATACACGTAAACTCTGCCGGAAAGCGGGTCTCTGATCGCGCCGCCCAGACAAGTGGCCGCACCGCCGAATGGCTCGATTTCCGTAGGGTGGTTATGGGTCTCGTTTTTGAACATCACCAGCCAGTCTTCGTCTTTTCCGTCTATTTTCGCCTTGACTTTGATGCTGCAGGCGTTGATCTCTTCCGATTCGTCCAGGTCGTGAAGCACGCCCTTTTTCTTCAAATATTTCGTGCCAATGCTGGCCATATCCATGAGGCAGATGTCTTTTTCCCTGTCCCCATAGACGGTTTTGCGCATGTCCAGATATTCCTGGAAGGCTTTTTCCACAATAGCGCCATAAGGTCCCTCTTCAAAATCCACCTGAGAAAGCTGGGTGTTGAAGGTAGTATGTCGGCAGTGATCGGACCAGTAGGTGTCGATGACTTTCAGTTCTGTAATGGATGGCTCCCGCTTTTCTTCGTCTCGGAAATAATCCTGAATCACTTTGATGTCCTCCGGGCTCATGGCGAATTCCATCTCCCGTCGGAACTGTTCCAAGCTCTCCTCTGATTTGGAGGTGAAGCCTTCCATGATCGCCACGTCCTCGGGCACAATGGTCTCCATGTCCAGGGTCTGTGGCTTTTCCGCCTGCGCGATCTGGGAGTCCACCGGATTCACGCAGTAGCCCTTGATCTCCTCCATCTGCTGCGCGGAGATCTCGCCTTCCAGCACAATGACTCTGGCGAATTTCACCACTGCGTCCGCTTCCGCGTTCATCAGCTTGATGCACTGGGCCGCGGAGTCAGCTCTCTGGTCATATTGTCCCGGCAGGTATTCCACTGAAAAAAAAGTTGCAGAACTCAGCTCCTCCGGCATCTGTTCATCGTAAACAGTGTCAATGGCTGGTTCTGCAAATACGGTATATCTGGCTCTTTGATAGGTCGCGTCGTCGATGCCGTCCACGTCATAGCGGTTGAGGACTCGGATGCCCGTCAGCCCCTCTGCGTGCAGGTTCTGCTGGATATCTTCCAGAAGGCCCTGCGCCTCAACGTCAAATCCTTTCTTTTTTTCAACATATATTCTTCTTACCATGTTCTTCGCCCTCTCTTATGTTTTTCAGCTAAAGCGGGTGCTCTTGCTGTTTCTCAGACTTCATGTCACTATTCAATAATTTTAGCATTTTTTAGTGGTCTGTTCAATGTGGAAAGGGAGAAAAGTTGAAGAAATTCTTTTGGGTGGAAGGAAACCCGGGCCTGCCTGCTGTTTGTCAGCGATTAGTTCTTTGGGATTCGCAGGGGGTCGAGGAATTAGCAAGGGATCAAGCCTGCTGTCATGCCGAGTATCTTCACTTTTGCAGCCAAATTGGTTTTTGGAGGTGATTTGGCTATAAAAATTCGTAATTTGGCTATAACAATCAATTTCCGCAAAGCGCATATAAGCAAAACCTATAGAATCCTATATAATAAGGAAGACAAATTACCGCTTTATGTGGTAAAATGGATAGGAATGGGAGGGATCACAAGATGAAAGTATTCAAAGTTTTAGTGGCGCTGGTTTTATCCTTTGCCCTTTTATGCGCGCAGGGGCTGCTGATGGGCGGGTTCGCCTGCGATAAATCATTTTCCCCCAAAGCCGTGACAAAGGCTGTACAGGAAACAAATTTCACACAGGAGCTGTACCAGCAAACTCTGAAAAATTCTAATGCCAAGTCTAACGAGCAAGTTCAAGAGTTTCTCCAGCAAGCGTTGAAAACGGACACTGCTTCTCAACTGGTAGGCCAGTACGCATCCTCTGCCATTGGCTCGGTGTTGTATGGTCAGGAATTTACTCGGTTCACGAAAAAGGATCTGATGGATCTGACCAGTGACAGCCTGGAAGAATTGGACAAGTCCACAGGAGGCATGCTCACAGATGAGCAGAAACAGGCGGCCATGGGCTATGTGCGGGCCAATGGAAACGCTCTTGTGGAAGAAATCAACAAGACTTTGCCAGTTCTGGAGCAGACGGCGGCTTTGGACAGCGAGGAAACAGCGGCGATCGCCAAGGCGCAGCGGCTTCTCAGCGCTCCGGTGCGCGCTGCCCTAGGTGGTGCATGCCTGATTTTAGGCATCATGCTCATCGCTTTGTTTTGGAGAAGCAGATTGGGTTTCCTCTGGTGGGCGGCCATCAGCGTCCTTCTTGGCGCAGTGTTCCTGTTCCTGGGGACTTCCAGCGATTTTCTCACCAGTTACATTCAGGATTCCGGTGAGGGCACGACCTTTGCACTGCTTTTGACCGGTATGTTCAGCCAAGGAATGACCCTGGTGGGCTATGTCTCCCTGGGCCTGGCTTTATTCTTGGCGCTGCTATGTCTGATCGGGCGCAAACTGGCCTCCAGAGCTGCCCGAAAATATGAATATGAAGAAGGCTGACGCTGCCGGCGATATTTCCTACATAATATATAACAAGAAAAAAGAACGCATACGCATCCAAATTCTCGGATCCGTGTGCGTTCTTTATTTTTTAAGAAACCGCCCTTTATCCTTTTCCAGGGCTTTCACCTATTTTAGGACGGATTGTGCCGCAGCCTTAGATCAGGCAGTGTGTCCAGCAGGGAAAGCACATCCAGCAAGTCATCGCAAAGCATGTTCAGGATATACCGCACGCAGGATTCGCGCACAGTTTCGTCCAGCGAGTATTCATCGTCTGACAGCAATGTGCTCAATTTGTACAGCTGCATCAGCTTTGCGGCATAGTAGTCCTTGTTTTTCAAGACCGACACCTTGCGCCGCAGCGCGCCTGCCACGATCCGCTCCATGAATTGAGGGGAGTCGGGACCAAATTCCGGCTCCGGGAACTCCATGTCTTCCAGTTCCTTCTCGATTTCTTCTGTGCGAACGAACAACGCTTCCTCGTATTCCGTAAGGATCCTTTCTATATCCATCGATGTCAAATTCTTTTCCATAAAAATCTCCTCTTACTTCTACACCTTTCACCACAACTTATTCTTTCACAGAAATTTGCTTTTACACGATGATATCACAGATTCACTGGAAAAGAAAGAGAATTGTTCCTCAAAATCCCCGAGATCAGCGCCGGCAGCCTCATTTACAGAAATTTTTTGTACAATTCCGGTCTGTAATCCGGTTCTCCAGTGAACTGACTGGTTTTGGCCAATCTCCTGGTGGCCAGGGAAAGGTCAATGGTTTCCATGCGGATGCCCTCCTGTACGTCATCCTTGTCCCCTGCGTAATAGGTCAGGTTGGTTTCAAAGAACGGCGTGATCCTTGGGCCGATGACGCAGCTGCCGCCGCCAAAATAATTGACCTGATCCATGCCAGTGAGGTTGGCGCTGGCAATGAAGATGGTGTTGCACAAAACGCCGTATTCCAAAGTCGGCGCGTAGTAATCAATGAATGCCTGACGGCTGCCTTCTTTCGGAATCTCTTCGATGACCGCGGTCGGATTCAGGTAAAGCCGAGAACCCTTGTGTACGTAATGCCGCATCAGCTCTGGGAACTGGTAAGTGTCAAAACAGATGCCCACGGAAATCGGTCCCCATGGCGTGTCGAACATGAACGGGTCATCGCCCTTCTTGCACCAAATGCTCTCAGTTTCAAAGGGATGCATCTTTTGATAGGCGCCGATCACGCCTTCCGGTCCAATGGCCACAGCGGAGTTGTATAACGTCGCGTCCGGCGCGTCTTCCTTTTTTTCCGCCATTCCAAAGACAATATAAATGTTTTTCTCTTTTGCCACTTTCGCGAGAGCCGCGCAGGATGGCCCCTGAATCGTTTCCGCGGTAGCGATCTTCTCCGCCTGGGAAACCGCTTCATCTACGTAATAATCGTATCCATACAGGCAGAGTTCGGGGAACAAAACCAGGTTCGCTCCTCTGTTCGCCGCTGCCTCTGTAAAGCCGCACATTCTCGAAAGGTTGTTGTCTTTGTTCGCTGCGTCCACTTTAAAATTCACGACAGCTACTGTGATAATATCTCTCATGATTTTTCTCCTTTGTCCTTTACTTGTGATAAAATGTTTGGCTTGCTTGTTGATAAATCATCTCTATTGTACTGCGCCGTGAATTCTTTGTCAAACTGTCCTCGCCCTACTTTTCAAAAGAATTTGGGTTTTTTCAGCCATTTCTAAAAGTACAAAGTCAATTTCGGGAAACGCGCCTGAAAATCGCGCTTCTATATAATAAACGTTTGCCAGGCATGAAATAGGCAAGTTTTTCAAAAAAAATTTACGGAAATTTTTTTATCCGTAAATTTTCAGCGTGAATCTCATGGAAATTATTCACCGCAAGCTTCTTTTCGTAGAACTTCCACCTTGCAGCTGTGTTTTTTGGTTTTCGGTTCATAGCCGATCCCCACCAGCAGAACCCGTCCGGTATATCGTGTGTCCTTGGTGAAGTTCAGCGCATACTGCTTTTCTTTGATCTGCTGGATGGCCGCTTCTGGCCCCGCGCCTGTTTTCAGTTCTAACACAAGGCAATCCCTGCCTTGCTTGTAAGGATAAAAGATAAAATCCGCGAACCCTTTGCCAGCCTTTTCTTCCCGCTTCACATGATATTTATCTCGTGCCGCAAGGTAAACTAAATTCACGACTGCCGCGAGTTCCACTTCGCTGTTGCATCGCAGGATTGGACTTTCCGTATTGTGGGCCAGCTCCATGATTTCCGCCATCGTGTCCGTATCGCCTGCCAATGTTGCCTTCAGCATGGTTTCCGAACGCTGTGCCAACTGATGCACATAGCCCAATTCCTGTTTTTCCATGAGCAGCTCGTCGAATTTATCCATCAATTCCTTGTTTGGGATCAGGACTTCTCCATCGCAGTAAGTCAGCAGGCCGTAAACCACCATGGCCGAATAGATTTGGTTCTTTGTATTCAGCTCCTGTGCGGTAGCCGCGTATTCCTGCGCCTTGGCAGGGATCCGTTCCCCGGAAACCATCAGGGCCATGTCTTCCCGCACATCATCCGTGTTATTTTTGATGTAATGAAAGACTTCATCATATGGGCCGGAGCTAGTCCAATAGTTTCCCAATTGATTGTTGATCAATGCGCAGACAACGGACCGAGGATTATAAAGACGCTCGTCCAGCGCATTGTAATAACCATCGTACCAAAGCCGCAGCTCTTGTCTTGTGAACGCCGCTTTTTCCGTGTTTTCCCGGTAGATTTCATACAGTCGATCCACCTCTTGGTCAGAAAAGCCAAAATACCCGCTGAACCTTTTGCTCCCGATCATGCTGTATTCCATGAACATATTCAACTCGGAACCGCTGGAATATTTGGCAATGGGCAGCACTCCCGTCATATAGGCCAGATCCACATACGCCTGGTCTTTTAATAGATTCTTCAGAAACAGCAAATGGTCGTTCTTGTCTTGTTCTGTCATGAAACTCATATGAAATACTGCGTCCCATTCATCCAAAACAAAGAAAAAGGTCTGTCCGGTTTTTTCCAAAGCATCCCATGGCGACTCGCTTTGTTTGAGTTGTGTTTCTGGAAAATAGTGCTCGATGTCCTCTAAGATGCCGTCTCGTATGGCTACCATATATTGATGATAACTCTTGCAATCCAGAGGCGTTCTGCTGAAATCAATGTAGAGCACATGATGCTTGTTCAGGTGCTCTTGATATTTCGCTGATTTTGAAATTTCCAGTTGATCGAAAATTTCGTGGCTATCACAGGCATCGCCAAAGTAAGCGGCGACCATGTTGGCCATGACGCTTTTTCCAAACCTGCGAGGTCTTGTGAAACAGAGCCATCTATTGCTTTGTCCAATGGATGGCAGCAATTCTTCAAGCATTTTTGTCTTATCAACAAAAAAGGTATCTTTTACCATTCGCTGATAATTCAAATACGCATTGCTGTTGTTCAAAAATTTCCCCATGACACGCCTCCTGCTTTCTAAATTCCCATTCCTTTTCTCAAAAGTGTATCATGGGAGTCCTCCTTTTTCAAGTGCTCCTGACATGGGGCTTTTTCTCAATACTGCTTTACCAGCCATTTGCCCATTTTGGACAGATCGGACTTCTGGAACCCGCCGGTCCGTTTGCAGGAAGGCTTTAGCAGGGACGCGGCTTCCGGCTTGTTGCTCAGGCTCCAGCACACGTAGCCAATCTTGTGCTTTCGCAGCAGTTTCAGCCATTCCTGCGCGGATTTGAAATCATAGGCTCCGTTGCCGCTGGCTTCGCAGGCGCTGAATTCCGTGGAAATGATAGGCAGCTTGTTGTCGATGGCTGTCTGGACTTTCTGGCGATAGCTGTCTTTGTGAGTGGCAGCGTAAAAGTGAACCGCGTACATGATGTTGCGATAGCCTTTCAGCGGAGAGCTGGCTGCGATGTCCACGTCCTGGCTCCAGTTGGGCGTGCCCACGATGATGATCGCACTTTTGCTATTTTTGCGAATCACCGGAATCACCGCTTTGGCGTAGCTCTTGATGGCGGCCCAGCTGGTCCCGCCGTTTGGTTCGTTGCAGATCTCGTACAGCACATTGCTGTATTTTTTGTACTTTTTCGATACGGTCTTGAAGAAAGACTTTGCCGCCTTTTGATGCTTTTTCGGGTTTTGGTCATTTAACACATGCCAGTCGATGATCACGTACATGCCCAACTTTTTCGCCGCTTTCACTCCAGTGTCGATGGTTTTCAGCAGCTGCTTTCTGCTGGCCGGATCCGTCACGCAATACCCGTTGTATTCCTCTGTGTACATGGCGATGCGGAAACAGTTGACGCCCCATTTGTCCCGCAGCGTTTTCAGTGCGGCTTCGTTGACAAAAGGCTGCCCCACGTCCCAGTTGATCCCGTGGGAAGAAACGCCCTGCAGCTGGACGGGCTTTCCCTTTTTGTTCACCAGCTTCGTCCCCTTGACTTTCAGTTTGCCGTTTTTGCTCACTGGTGTTCCGTATTTTACCGTGCTTCCACTAGCATCTTTGGCTGCCGCCTTGGCCTGGATGGCTCCCCATGGCTGGAAAATCAGAGTCATGAGCAGGCATGTGATCAGGCCCGTGGTGATGATTCGTTTCATTCGCGTCTACACTCCCTTCGCGATTTCTATGAGGGTCTCTTTGTCCAGTTCGTCTATGTCGCCGCCGATTCCCATAACAACTTCTTCTAAAACCACATTGGCACCCCTAGTTTCTGTGATAGGGTCTTCCCAGAAATAGACTGTCCGGTCTTCCAATTCCAAAGACCCAGCATTATCCATTAAGTACAAAGAAGCCTTTTCCAATATGGCCTCACAATCAATGATTAGCTCGGCATTTCCCCTTTTATATTGGTATTCGCCCTGGAAATCTCCATCCCCGTACTGGGAAAGCCGCAATTTCTCGAATTCATAGCCTGGCGGAACATAGGATGGGATCCGCAGCTGGGGCACCAGGCTTTTGGCCTTGGAAACGACTTTCATGTCATTGATTTCCCACACGGTTTCATTTTCATCCACCGCTTCCCCTTCTGGTACGATGACCACATCGTTTCGCAGCTCAAAAATCTTTTGCCCAATGGAACGCTTCACCGCGGAGGCGTAATCCTCGGACACAAAAATGGTCGTGATGATGGAAGTGGCGGCCACGAGCAGCACAATGGCCGCGGCTCTGGCGGCATAAGAACGCCATTTCATTTTTTTCACAGGCTCCCGGCCCGTTTCTCCCATAAAACTGGTGTCCAGCGGGCGCATTGGCCGCTGATAGTCTTCTTCGTAAAATTCCACGAATTTCTCTCGCAATCGCAGTTCTTCCGGTGTCCATTCGGTGGTGTCCATCATACTCTCCCTTCTGCCGCCTGATGCGGCGGCGCTCTTTATCACATAGAAATCAAAAATCGCTTTCTTGTAACAGATGTCCCAAAAAGGTGGGTCGGTTTACGGAATGCACTGGTCACATCGGCAAAAGAAGGGGCAGGAGCATTAGCCAATTAGACTTTTTATATCTATTTTTACCATGCGAAACCTAATTCTTTTGTAATTTTCTGGACTGTATTTTTTTATGAATCTCCACACCCTGGCAGTTATAATAATCCATACGTTCTTGTGGTGTCATGTCTTTTGTTTTATAATAATTATATTCTCTCAGTTTATGAATGTCTTCAATGGTGAAATTGGGGCTTAAAACTGGTTTTTCCATGGTCATTCTGCGGTAATCACCTCCAATAAAATTTCTTTATGCTTAGAGTATACAAAAAAACGTTTATAAAAACAATGGAAAAAGTTGCCCCATGTGAGATGTTAGACGGAAAGCAGGCATGTGATCAGACCCGTAGTGATGATTCGTTTCATTTGCGTCTACACTCCCTTCGCGATTTTTATGAGGGTCTCTTTGTCCAGTTCGTCCATGCCTCCGCTGATGTCCACATCAACACCATCTAAAGTCATACTAGCGCCCCTAACCTCTGTAATGGGGTCTTCTTGGAAATATACCGTCCGGTCTTCCAGTTCCAAAGTTCCAGCATTGTTCGAGATATATAAAGATCCTTCCTCCACTATAGAGTGGTAAATAATCACCAACTCCGCATCTCCCTTTTTGTACTGGTATTCGCCGGTATAAGTTCCATCCCCGTACTGGGAAAGCCGCAATTTCTCGAATTCATAGCCTGGTGGAACATAGGACGGGATCCGCAGCTGGGGCACCAGGCTTTTGGCCTTGGAAACGACTTTCATGTCATTGATTTCCCACACGGTTTCATTTTCATCCACCGCTTCCCCTTCTGGTACGATGACCACATCGTTTCGCAGCTCAAAAATCTTTTGCCCAATGGAACGCTTCACCGCGGAGGCGTAATCCTCGGACACAAAAATGGTCGTGATGATGGAAGTGGCGGCCACGAGCAGCACAATGGCCGCGGCTCTGGCGGCATAAGAACGCCATTTCATTTTTTTCACAGGCTCCCGGCCCGTTTCTCCCATGAAACTGGTGTCCAGCGGGCGCGTTGGCCGCCGATCGTCTTCTTCGTAAAACTCTATGAATTTCTCTCGCAATCGCAGTTCTTCCGGTGTCCATTCGGTGGTGTCCATCATGCTCTCCCTTCTGCCGCCTGACGCGGCGGCGCTGTTTTTTATCATCTTATGGATCAAAAATCGCTTTCTTGTAACAAGTGTCTCAGTTTTCGCAGTCCTCGTGAAACAATGGAACGAACCGTGCTGGGGTTGACTCGCAGCAGCTCGGCGATCTCCCTGTGGCTCATTTCTCCAAAATACCGCAGGCGGATGGGCTGGGCGTATTTGGGATCCAGCAGCTGCATGGCCGCCCGCACGGCTCTTCCCGATTCCTGTTTCATGAAGATTTCCAGCGCGTCCTGCTCCGCTTCTTTGCACTGGCGTTCCGTCAAGTCAAAGTCAGAAACGTCATAGCAGAATCGCTGTTCCGCTGACCTCCAATGAGAAACGTATCGATTGCGCGCGACTTTGATGAGCCATTCCTTCTGGTAGTCCGCGTTCAATAGTTCTTCTCGTTTTTCCCAGGCTTTCAGCATGGTGTCCTGAGCGAAATCTTCGGCTAACATGTCGTCAGCGCCCAAAGACAAAAGGTAGCGGTAAACATCTTGATGGAACGGGCAGATTTGATCAGAAAACAATTGGCGCTCTTGCTGGTCCTTGTGCTTGTGAAATTTCAGCATGTTTTGTCACCTCGCCCCTATTATATGGGTTTTCTGAAGCTTTTTCAAATTTTTTGATGAATTTTTCGAAAAATATGCAACAAAAAGGCAGGCTCGTGCGTTTATATAGTAAATCATAAATTTGAGGAGGACGCAATGAAAAAATCAATAAAATTCAGAAAAAAAGTTTGTATCACCCTGGCAGCGTGCCTGTTCGCCTGTTTTCCGGCAACGGCCATGGCCGCTGAACCGCAGGTGTCGCCTGATGTGGACATGGTTGAAAGCGAGGAGCATTTGGAGGCTCCTGGGGTTTCTGTAAAAGCAATTGCACGGACACGAATCATTTTTTCCCGCCAATCTAATTCCGTGGGTGCAGGTTATGTGTATTTTTCTTCCAGAAAGACTCCAAGTTCTTTGAACGCCACGATCACTTTGCAGCAGGCGGCCAAAGGGTCCAACACTTATCAGAAGACACCGCAAGCGGCGGTGACAAAAACCGTCCGTAATAGCCGCACTCTAAATAAAGAATTTCGGTTCACGATTTCGACCACGAAAAAGTATCGGGTGAAAGTCGTGGTAAAGGAAAATGTTGGAGGCACGGTTTCCACAAGGACTTATTACAAAAATCTTGACTAATGGTGAGTTGTAGGTGGAACCAATGAACCTGTGTTTTGCGGAGAGCCGGTGGTCATGTGAGATGCGATTTTGTGCAGAAAGAAAAGTTTTTTGAATTTTTTTCGGAAAATATGCAACAAAAAGGCAGGCTCGTGCGTTTATATAGTGAAAGGAGGGATGAAAATGGGGCCATAGAAAAGCATGCTCGTTAATGCAAAATATTAATGAATAAAAAAGACACACTATGAATTTATGGAGGTACCATTATGAAAAAAAGATTGAACATTATGATTTCCGCAATACTGATTCTTGCTTTAGCCACAAGTTATAGTTTTGCCACAAGTGACTCTACAACGGAATCTTTCGAAATTGACTCTATCCGTGATCTGAATAAAGCCATCTTAGAAGCAGATCAAGATAATCGAATAACAAAAATGGAAAAAAATGAAATTCTGAATAACACGAAACCATCTGTGCTGGAATCTTATATTGAAAATGTTGACGAAGCCGCAGCTGACTTATTAGAATCCGCGGAACCAGTGCGAGAAAAGTATTATGCGGCAGATGACAAAACAGTAACCGTTTACAAAGTTGAAGTTGATCCGCTGTCAACGGTCGAGCTTGTGCTTACAGATGCCGAAGACCTTTCATTCAAAGACACGGCACTAAGCAAAGCAAAATCCCTATTCGTAGATGAGTGTTATGCGGCAACAAATGGAGAAACACTGTGGAAAGCGTATGGGAATAGATATTTTACGGCAGAATATTCCCGTTCTATTGGATCTAGCAAAGTTGTTATGCGTACAGAAAACCATTATAACTTAAGCTCAACTGGAATTACAGAGCGGTATGGAAACACACGGGTTCAATCTATCACAGGAAACGCTACTGTAAGCAGCATTAAAAATTCCATTCAGCAAAAGACTGCCACTACGGCTGGAAACTCAAATGTAAGAATGCTAACACGGTATAATGTCAATACCAAATCTAGCTCTTACACATTCCAAGAAAGGACACAAATCGACTATTTGGCAAAAGACACAAAGAACAAAAAAATCAAAGTAAAACACAGCTGGAAAAAAATATAAATAATCAAAGCTATATTTTCTAGAATCAATCACAGTAATCAATTTAAAGGAGGATATTATGAAAATCAAAAAACTCGTACCTTTTATTATTTCCTTATCTATGCTTTTTACTTTATCAGTAAGCTACAGCTTTGCCGATTCAGTTGAGACATCTTTAATCACTGATTCAGAGAAATATGAAATCGACTCAAAGCCGCTCCTTGATAAAGCCATCTCACAGGCAAACAAAGATGGAAATATCACCCGATCAGAAGGTCAAGATATTATTGATGACATGGAACCCAGCTTACTTGCTGACTACATCAAGGATGTCGACAATGCCGCAGCAGATTATTTCTACAATACGGAGCCTGTGGAAGAAAAATATGATGCGGAAAATGATAAAACTACTATTATTTATCGCACAGATATCGACCCTTTAACTTCTGTAGAACTCACCTTGACAGATTGTGAAGAGCCTTCCATTATTACTACTGTCGGGAGAAATGTTCGTAACTTGTTTGTAGAGGAGTGCTATGCTGCCACAAATGGAGAAACTTTATGGAAGAAATATGGTGATCGATATTATACCGCAAAGTACACACGTTCTATAGGCCCGGGAGCAGCAACAATCTGTACAGAAAATCATTATAATATTAGTAAAGGCAAAATTCGTGAAAGATACGGAAAGACTTGGTTGCATGCCATGGTTTCAGTAACGGGTGATCTTGCTGACAAGGGATACAGCGTATATCCTAACGCAACTAAAGCTGGCCAATCTACCGGAATCAGGGCAAGAGTATCGTTCAAATACCAAGCAACCGTAGCAGGTGCTGCAGCGACATCATATGCTACAATATATGAAAATCTGAAAATAAAATTTGTAAAAGACGATCCGAAAAATAAGAGAATGCAAGTGAAATATTCTTGGTCTAAAACCACAGTTTAATTGAAGGGAGTAAAATTATGCTTGTCACATTCATCCCGCTGATCCTATGGGGCATTGTTGCCATTGGCGTAATTGCGGTTTGCTACAAACTATTTCACAAGAAAAGGTAATATTCGTGGAATTTGCCTGGTTGAGAATAAATAGATGACATCGTATTTCATCACCAAGACCGCTGCATAAAATCCGCATAACAAGCTGATGAAATGGTGCCCTACGGGAAAGTTACAAAGACAAAAGCCTGGAGCCGCTAACGCTAAAGCGGCTCCAATTCGCATATCATTCGATCACAGTCGCAATGATTTCCCCAGCCGGCTGACAATGAACAGCAAATAGAACCGCCCCAGTATTTTGTAGAGTTTTCAGTAGCTTTACAGGTGCAGTGTCATACAGCGGAAAAAGTTTTTAAAACTTTTTCCGAAAACATGCAACAAAAAGGCAGGTTCAAGCGTTTATATAGTGAAAAGTGCTTCAAGAGCATTCAGAGAACACGATTTATCAATCTGACAGTGAGAATTTGGTGCTAGAATATAAATAGTACAAGCGAAAATGAGCAATCCAAAATACACATAAGTATGACACAATAGAAATATGCTGAAGGAGGATCTCATTATGGCAAAACAACATGACAAACAATTTAAACTTGACGCAGTCCAGTACTACGAAGAGCTTAAACTACCACCTACTAAAGTAGGTGGAATTGGGCATGAATGCCCAGGACTGAAAGTCCTTATGTAAGACTTAAGTCCTCTGAAAGAACTTAAGCTAAAGTTTACTGGAATCGTGAGAGATGAGGGTGCTGACTTTGACACAGGAGAGTTATTTGCTTTGTCAGTGACGTTAGAGCAAATTCAATAAACCGCACAGAAACATAGACAAAACAGGGGGTCTCACGATGAAACAACGAATCGCAGCTATGCCAAAGCTGCTGCTTCTAGGCCTCATCCTTGTGATCATCATTTGCATGGGGATCGCCTATCACCAATTCGCACAAAAAGAACCTCAGGCAAACCCAATGAGTTCCATCACAGCGCAGGAATTTCTTACCATGGATACTGAGCAGTTTCAATCGCTGCTGGAGAAGGAGGGGCACATCTTCATCTCTAACTTTTCCGGTCAATGCGATGTGGTTTATGAAAGGCTGGAATCCCCTCCCCTTTCATCCAAACTACATGCCCGACAGCAATTGCTGGGAGTCTGCGTTGAACAGAAGCCACAGGGCGGCTATTGGATTTCAGAAGTCATCGCCCATCCGTTATTTCGCTCAGGTGATTCTTTTCAAAAGCTGGATGATGAGGAAGCAGCCAGTTTATATCTGGATAGCAGAGTCGCCAAGACGGATATGGCGGCAGATTCCTTTGCTGAAAAAAACATCTACTACATTTTTTATGGCCGTAATCATGGCACTGGCATCCAGCAATTAGCCACGGTCAAAACCACCATGTCGCTGGTTGATGTAAAAAGCCAAGGTGTTTTCGTTTATGACCAGGCCTCTGTGAACTTTGCGTTATACTGCGCGCCAGATGTGGAAATGAAAGAATACCTAGTCGGCTTTCAGGTTCCAGATGAGCCACGATACACGCTCTTGGAGGAAACTTTTTTTACCAGTGAAAGCACTGAAAACAGCAAGCCATATGAACCCCATGAAGTATTGAATCAATTCGTGGATATGTACGCCCCTTCGTGGCATGGCTCTTCGCTCACTGGAAATACGGGCTCCGCCTACAAGCTTTCGCCTGCGCTGATCGTAAAGGCCAACACCGAAGAGCGCGCTGAAGAAACAATCTCTTGGCTCCTGCGCGGGTTGATCTTAAAACAGCAGCATCAAAAATTTTCTCTAAAAGATACTTTAATGCTAAAGCAGGACTTTAAAAACCATCAGGCAATATAAGGTCATCTTTTAAAGATGTTGAAAGGGTTCACTCAAACGGGTGAACCCTTACTCCAAATCACCCTTTGTGGACAAAGGAAACATTGAAGTTGGCACAACATGACAATGCTCCATCACCACCGATTCCAATTCGTTTGGATATTATATGGCCAACGCCACTGAATATAGCAAGCTAAACCGAGATTTGTTGGCGGAAAGGCGAAGTGGTCTTGCCAACTTTTTCCCTAAAAATAATGGACAGTCTCACAATCAGGATCATGGAAGGATTAGCAAGGCATCATTCTGTGTCTTCTCCAGAATTGAAAGCCTCCGAGGAATATCAAAACGCAAAAGATGAGCTAAAGGAAAAATTGCGGGCAACGCGGCAGCAAAACCTCATAACTATTACCGCCATCAGCCGCCTCACGAAAATCACAGACAAAAAGCTTCTAAGTTTCCTTGCTGGTGACGCATACTTTGACATGAGGGAGTTATTTGCCTTATCAGTGGTGCTAGATCAAATTCAAAGAGAATACTACAGTCGCATCTCGACAAAAGGAGAAACATGAAACGGAAAATAACAATTTATGTCATCGCAGGCTCTATTATTCTGGTGGGTTTTCTTATCTGGAATACTAGAAGTACAACAGTTCCAAAACTAGATATTCCGAAAACTGGAATTCAAATAAATATCACACACCTCGAAATCAAGATCCCATCCCAGAAAATGAAAAAACTTCGACAAATAGAAACAGTTCCCATCTATAAATATGTCCTGCCCGATCGTAATCAGCTCGCCACCCTTGCGAAATCTCTGGGATGTAACATCAGCCCTGCCAGCTACGGAGAAACGCAATCCGTCAAAAGTACAAATGAAAAAGGTGAAACCTTATATTTTACTTATGAACCCGCAAATGGTTGTTGGAATTGGCTGAACCAGACCCTCCAAGAAAACGCAACTGGAGAAAATCTGCCCAGCGACCAGACGTGCCAGGAATTGGCGACTAAAAAATTGAAAACTTTAGGCATTTATCAAGGACAATCCTATACGCTGCACATTGAGCCAGAGACAGGCATCAATGAGCAAGGTGAAGTAATGACCGTAGCCAAGACGTTATTCTTTTATCCTGAAATAGATGGGCAGACCATTGAGGGCGTGTCGCGGATGATCGTCAGTCTTGGCAACAATGGAGAAATCTATGAAATCAGTAAATACTGCAAAGATTTTGTGAAAGCAGGAGATAGAGAAGTGATTAACGTGGATATCGCACTGGAAAAAGCCAAATGTGGCGATGCTTCATTCACTTTAGATGAATCTGTAGAACATGCTCGCCTAACCGATGCCGCCTTAACATACTGGGAAGATTCTAGTGATATTCATACGCAATCATATTTGCAGCCTGTATGGGTCTTTCAAGGTGAAATCCCGGCAGGCTCTGCAGAAAACGCACAATTCGAGGGCATCGTGCCAGCACTCAAGTAACTGATAAAAGCAGCTTTTGTTAAGCAGGAAATAGATAAGTCCGCACAACTTGTACCCAATATGTTGATTCCGTGTCGAAATCATGTATAATGTATGAAAAGGCTGAATTTTCTATTTATTTGCACCAGTTGCATAGATTTTTATATTTGAAATGACCCCAGAACTTGAAGGTGCTCAATGCGCAAAACCAATGAAATGAAAAGACTGACCGGCATTCTATGCGTCATGCTTTTAATAGGTCTGCTCTGCGGATGCGGTGGCGATCCAGTGGAATCAAAATCACCCACAGAGAAGCAGAGTAAAACGAAAGTCACATCATATGATGCCTTTGTAGAAAACCTGCATAAAATTCAGGATATCGAGCTAAAGGGATTCACCCTTATATCCGAGAATGAAATCATTGATCAGGCATACACAGCTCTGCCAGAAACAAAGCTGGATGACCGAAAACTTGACCAGCTAGGTGATGGACAACCATCAAAATATGTCTTTGAATTCATCAACGATAAGAAAGATGTTTTTGTTAGAGCCAGTTTTCTATATTATTCCATGAATGATGACGGAATCTTACTGACAAATTCCATGTCACCGACAAAGAGTTCCGATGGAGAAGGTAAAAATGTCAAACTGCCGCTCCCAACCACAGCCACGGATTTGATCAGTATCAACGGTTATACCGTCTTTCTGGAATTTGCGTTATCGACCGCAGCCCACAAAGGTTCCGATTCCAAAAACGAAGCCTATTTGCTAAAAGTGGAACGGCAATTTTTAAGCGAGATACAGGATTTCTTATTGCAGCTGAAAATATGAAAGACGTTGATAAAATTGATTTTTTTATAAGTCGAGGAATTTTTTAATTTTTCGGAAACTGGGCTGTACCCCAAAAAGTAGATGAAAAGCGGATGAGATTTCTGCGAAAAATTCGCTCCACTCCCTTGACACGGAGCCTCCTGGATCGTGGTATGCTGTTTTCAGCGCCACGATCACTTTGCAGCAGGCGGCCAAAGGGTCCAACGCTTATCAGAAGACAACGCAAGCGGCGGTGACAAAAACCGTCCGTAATAGCCGCACTCTAAATAAAGAATTTCGGTTCACGATTTCGACCACGAAAAAGTATCGGGTGAAAGTCGTGGTAAAGGAAAATGTTGGAGGCACGGTTTCCACAAGGACTTATTACAAAAATCTTGACTAATGGTGAGTTGTAGGTGGAACCAATGAACCTGTGTTTTGCGGAGAGCCGGTGGTCATGTGAGATGCGATTTTGTGCAGAAAGAAAAGTTTTTTGAATTTTTTTCGAAAAATATGCAACAAAAAGGCAGGCTCGTGCGTTTATATAGCGAAAGGGGGGGGATGAGAGACGGATGCGATCGTTAAAGGAATGTGTATGGAAAAGGGAGGTGGTCTGTATGTGATGAGAAATTATATATAATGCTATGTCCAATTAAAAATACTATCAAAGGAAAAGGAGACAAATAAAATGAAAAAAACAATTTTTAACACTTATATGTGCAATGCTTATAGCAATTCCTAGTTTCTCATTTGCTGCTTCAAACAATTTAAACCAAAATGTCACTAGTATAACTGACAATGATTTAGCATCATTTGATTTGGAAGTTGAAAAATTTGTACCCCGCTCATATGCTAGCATAGAGCCTTTCGCAACATTCAAGGGTAATGCCGGATCTGTTTCTTTGGACTATATGCAATCAGCGAAAGCTCTTCAAACTACCTATAGACTTTATCATACTACAGTGTCAAACTTTGTTGGAGAAATAAAAATTTATACGGCGAAAGGAAAGAAATATAAAGGAATGATCCCTGTAAGCATGTTCTCTCCTATGCGCACAGCAACAAATTTTATACCAAAAAGCTTGAAATTAAAACGGGGTTCCATGTATACTGCATATATCACCGGAAAAGCCGCTGGAACAGGCATCACAGGGTCACGTGTAGCAAAGGTAGTACCAAAAGCGCATATCAATTTTAAATACTAGGTAAAATGAAGATCATATTTGACGATTACGATTGGAAACTGATCGGGATTTCCAAAGAGGATTCCTCCAAGCAGGCAATCACAGTTTCCCCCAAAATAATGGACACTCTCACAATCAGGATCATGGAAGGATTAGCGAGGCATCATTCTGTGTCTTCTCCAGAATTGAAAGCCTCCAAGGAATATCAAAACGCAAAAGATGAGCTAAGGGAAAAATTGCGGTCAACGCAGCAACAAAATCTCATAACCGTCACCGCCATCAGCCGCCTCACGAAAATCGCAGAGAAAAAACTTCTAAGTTTCCTTGCTGATGACGCTGATTTTGACACTGGAGAGCTATTTATCTTATCCGCGATCTTAGATAAAACCATGGGAAACGCTTAAAACAAAGCCCTATGGACTTTCTCATTTGGCTAATACGCTTAGCGTTTACAGTACGGGGATCTTCAAACTGTGTTCGAGGCTCCCCGTATTTATACTCGCATAAAAATATCGTTTTTTATATGAACAAACACAGCCAGCCGCTTAAAACTTAAAAAGCAACGCACACAGGAAAAGGAGCCGCACAAAGATGGAAATCATATATGATGATTATGACTGGAAATTGATAGGAAACCCTAAAACGGGCATCTCTAAGCAGGCCGTCACATTCTTTCCTAGAATAGAGGGCATTGTAGCAAAGACCATTATAGAAGAGTTAGAAAAATATCGTGTTATACTCGATCCAAAATTGAAAGCCACGGGGGAATATCAAAACGCAAAAGATGAGCTAAGGGAAAAATTGCGGGCAACGCAGCAGCAAAACCTCATAACCATCACCGCCATCAGCCGCCTCACGAAAATCGCAGAGAAAAAACTTCTAGGTTTCCTTGCTGATGACGCTGATTTTGACACTGGGGAGTTATTTGCCTTATCAGTGATGTTAGATCAAATTCAAAAGGAATGCTACAGTCGCATCTCGGCAAAGAGAGAAACATGAAAAATAAATTTATAAAAAGAGGAATTGTTTTAGCAGGCATCGCACTATTCCTATTCTCAATAGCCGTATACGCATATGCGGCCACTCTTAAAAGTTACAACACTCAAGCGCAGGAATTTATGGGAAAAGGGGAAATCTCATTGACAGATTCTTACGATTCAGAAAGCAGTAGAGTAAGTGACTTTTTGAAAGAGGACCATTGTCAGGACATTCTGGGCAACACATATCACACTCTTATCACGAACAGAAAGATAGACTATTATGAAGCGTTGCCGCAGCCAATTGAGGAGGAGATCCAGAGATGGACAAACTGATTTTAGGGGCCACATATTTAGCGAATAGCCTTATTTATGGGAGTCTTATTTATATTTTTGTTTTTTTGTTTAAGAAAATCATGAAACGGGAGTCCGAAAAAACAAAGAGTGCCGTAGAGTATATTTTTGTGATATATTTCATCACGATCGCTCAAGTCACTGGAATCGCGAACTTCTTTTCGTGGAATTTCGCGAAAAGCCAATCGATCAATTGGATTCCGTTCGTCAATGAATCCCCTAAATTGATATTGCTTAACGTGTTGCTTTTTCTGCCAATGGGAATGCTGATACCGCTTTTGTTTCAGAAGAAAAAATGGAACGCTTTAAAGATCGGGGGAATCGGTGGAGGGGTTTCCATTTTGATAGAGTCGATTCAATTGCTGTTTGTCGGGAGGACCGCGGATATTGACGACGTGATCGCGAACACCGTAGGCTGCGTGTTGGGGTTCGCGTTTTATGCGTTTCTAAAACGGCAATGGAATAAAAAACACGCTGGCCAGCGGATCGGGGCAGGATCATTGACAGGCGCGGGCGCCATTGTGACGCTATTGTTTTGCGTGCCGCTTAATGGAATTTGTTTAGGGGACGTCCTTCTTATGCAATACGGTATCTTACCCTGGTCAGGCAACACTGAGGCGATATACGCCGCGGAAGGCTTTCATTATACTTTGCTGATTGGAATCGTTCTGAACGTTTTCTTTATGCTCCTGTCAAAAGTACGCAGCCATGATTACGGCTCCAGGGTTGGATTTTATAGTTCGATAGCGGTTATCATGATTCTGATCTTGTTTTTGGTGATTGGATTATGATTCGCTCCCCTGTGGGGAAGGATTACTGATTTTCTTTTAGCAGCGCGTTTTATTGATATTTCCCGCATAAAACTTTTTTCCTGAAATCATGCAACAAAAAGGCAGGCTCAAGCGTTTATATAGTGAAAGGTATTTTATAGCCAAGGGCGAAAAAAATTTGATTTGGCTACAAAATCAGATCCTGTGGCTACATAACAACACTAGTGGAATGGAGAACTCACAATGAAACAAAAAATCATAACCCTAGCAGGACTGTTGCTTTTATGCTTGCTACTTGGCGGATGCGGCACCTCTGAAGATGAGAATAACATAGAAGACTTTGTCGGAGAGTGGCAGGCAGTCCGTGAATACCAGGACGGTAGGTTAATCACTGATGAAGAGCTTGGTTTTTATCTGACCATCAACAGCGACCATACCTGGACGCTAAAAGACGATTTGGCCCCGAAGCCTCAAACAGGAACTCTGAAATCATACAAAGGCCTGCCCTGCTTGTACTACGATGATTATCTATATGTCTTGGAAAAAAATGAAGATGACTTGAGCGTGCATACGAAAAATTTGAAAGACGAGGATTATCCCACTGGCGAGTTTATTTTCCAGAGACTTAAAAAAGATGATTTTTTTACTTCCCATGAAACTTCATCCAGCAAGCACTCGCCACAGAAGACTGAGAATCTGCGCAACTTCTACCCTATATGTTGATTTCGTGTTGAAATCATGTATAATATATGAAAAGGCTGAATTTTCTATTTATTTGCGTTGAACATACTTCAACACTAGGTAAAAGGAATGGTGATGTAGACATGTCTAAATCAAGCAAAACGGCAATTCTAATCATAGCGGTAACGCTTGGTATGATAATAGTGACAATCATATCATACCAGCTCATCATATCTGGATATCCTTATGCCCGTGAGGACAGATCGGAAGAGTATTATAACATGAAAATGCTTCTTCAAGGCATTTTGGTGATAGGAAATCTGAATGCAATACTAATCTTTTCTATCTTTTCTTGGTGTAATAGAGATAAGCTTTTCAAATGAAAGGTATTTTATTTTAGCGAAATGACATAGAGGTGAAAACATGGAATCCATAAACAAACAGCCATCCAAAAGAAACTTCATCGGACTTCTCTGCTGCTGTTTCTTTTACATCAATATCGTACAATTGGCACATGCGATCCATCGTGCCCACGAATTCCCGTTGGGACAAAAAGAGGGCCCTTCGCCGTTTTACGTGGATGTTTTCTGGGTGTGCGTGGTCTTCGTGCCTTTGATCGCCTGGTTGATCATGCTGCTCAACCAATACGGCTTCGCCCTAGTACGCTCTCGAGTTTGTCAGGCGGCCAAAAAACATTGGCTCAAGTTTGCTGTCTATTTCGCGCTGCTGTATGTTGCCACGCAGTCTTTTTACGCATGGGATTTTTATCTCGTATTTAGCTCTTATGGCCCAACGATCCAATTGCCGCAAACCACCGCTGGCTACATCGCTGTGATATGGTGCCATTTCATGGATGAAGATTTCGCCTCCATCCTGTTTCTGGCCCTTGCGCCAATTTTCTGCTACGTGGCCTGGGACTTAAAACGGCAGCGAGCCATGCTGAGTCCTGCATGATTATGATCTCCAGGGCTTTGGCGCATATTCATGATGACAAGGCGTTTTAGACAAATGCCAGTGCTAAGAAAATCATACCAGCGTTTATATAGTGAAAGGTGTTTTATAGCCAAGGACGAAAAAAATTTCATTTGGTTATAAAAATCATCTCCTAATATTGGCTTTTAAAGGTAATTTCAGACAAAACCAGCGCAAATATGTTGAATTCATGTTGTAATTACGTTTAACATGTGAACAACTTGGATATTTTTGGATATTCGTCCCAAACATACAGGGTGTTTTATAGCCAAAGGTGAAAATATTTTAACTTGGCTACAAAATCAGATCCGGCGGCTACATAACAACACTAGCGGAATAGAAAATTTACAATGATTTTTTGATTAAATAGGTGTGTGCAATCTTTTCCAATGCTACATAAATGAGGGAAACTATCATGTTAGAAATTTTATTCACTGAGTATGGCGGTTTATTGATCCCCCTACTGGCACTTATCGCATTTGTCGTTTCTTTGATCAGGAAACTCATGAAGCGCAAGTCACAGCAGCCATCTGCCAATACCCTGGGCTTGTTGGGAAAAGTCCTTGGCGCATTGGTGTTCCGCGGCCTGCCTCGCAATATCGTTGGGGATCCGCCTACAGGCCATTTCCAAAAACCCGACTTTTCCTATGATGAAGGCGAAGAAGAAACCGCAGCTGATGGTGAACATCAAGAAAAAGAATGAGGAACACAAAATGAACAGAACTATAGTAACCGCCATATTTATACCCGCAAGCTTGTTGTTTTTAATGACGCAAGTGGCGTTTTTAAAGGCAAACGTCCAATATGCGCCCACACATATTTTTGCGCTTTATTCTGTGCTTGGCATGGCTTTATACATCATCGCAGCGGTCATATTTGTAAAATTTTGCGACTGCGCTTGGAGCAAGTTGAATATCATCTCGGCGATCATTACGGTCGCTTCCATGCTTTCCATCGCCTTACTGGAAAATGAAGTGGGGCCGGCTATGACGATCACAAATTATATCGGATACGCATTACTCGTGCTGGGAATTCTTGATTACTGGAAACGTAAACACAAGATCAATTTCGCCTTTATGATCTGGGGCCTGTATATCTTGTTATGGAACACAAATTATTATGAACGTCTTTCTTTTTCACAATTGGCTGATGCGCCGCTGGCGCTGTTTTAGGAGGTAACATGAAACTTTGGGACGCAAAAAAATCGCTTGGCTGCCTGCAGGAACAAAGCTGACACGCACCATTGATGCGTTATTTTTTCTTCCTATTATATAGAGGTTTTAAAGTCGCAACAGCGCTTTACCCGGAAACAGGAGCAAGAAAATGGACAACAACACAGTAACAGCACAAAAGAAACGCAAATCCAGCTCTGCGATTCTGATGATGATTTCCAGTATCGCTTTCTGCCTGCTGGTGGCAGTTAGACCATTCGTGTTTTTATATTCCTATGACACATTGGATCGAGTGCTGCTTGTCATTGAATACATGGCTGCGATCTGCGTTGTTTGTTGCTTTGTCAGGTCTTTGATCTCCATCAAATCGCAAAGGGCACAAAGCGGCTCCCGCCATGCGGCACTGAAAATATTTGTCTTCATCCTTATCCTGGCCTGTGATCTTTTCCTTTGGGATTTATTGGAACTGCAGGCCAATGGTTTACAAACCGCAGGGCATTTTTCCGTTGACAAGAAGTATAGCCAAGACGGCAAGCATTATATTTCCATCCATAACGAGGACGTTTCTGCGGATATTGCTGTTGACGCAGAAACTTATGAGGCTCTGATCATTGATAAAGATGTCAGTTACCCCATCCAATACCGCACCATCCGTTTATCTTCAATAGGAGTTCTGGAGAAATCAATAGATACCGGCCACTTCATTGATAATCGAGAGTGAAAATTTCACTGACTGCTAGTTATTATCGTATTTTTCAATCAGACACTGGTGCCGCTTGGTTTTCCTATTATAATTGATGCCAACTAATAAAACTGTGTCATGCACATTTTTTAGAGCATCTGGATAATTTCTTTCTTTTACCTGCGCAATTGCTCCCTCCGCTGTTTCATCCCACTTCAATTCCACAATCAACGGCAAACTGTCCGTAGTCCTTTTGGGCAGAAACAGAATATCCGCAAACCCTTTTCCAGCAGGCATCTCACGAACCAAGTCATATTCTCTTTGCGCGCTGAAATAAGCAATCGTAATCACACAGCTTAGCGCGTTTTCATTATTATATTCCAATATAGAGGTATTGGCTTCATGCACCTTGTCAAGCCTCTGGGCAACCAGCTCATTATCACCGGCCAGAGTTGCTTTCAGCAGTTCTTCTGATGCGGACAATGTCTCGGCAATAACGCCCCAATTTCCACCTTCAACCGCATTCTTGAACTCGTCTGCCACTTCTCTGTTTGGAATATAGACTTCACTTTTGGCTGAATCGAACGCCAAATACCCAAGGTGCACAAGCAGTGTCATGACATCATCTGCGCTTTTCATACTGGTCATGTCATTCTGGAAGCGGCGCGTACTGATTTTACACTGTTCGCCACCCAGCATCGCTATAATCATATCTTTCAAACCATCCATGTTTATATTAATATAGGATCGCAAGCTTTCGTAAGTCTCACTCTCCGTCCAATAGGTGGAAAATTCTTCATTCCGAATGGCCTCGACCACAGAATTGGGACTATAGATAGAATTTTGCTTTTGAAAATGATATCCATCATACCAGCTTTTCATTTCATCAAAGTCCATATTATGTTCTTGGCAGAGGTCACGGACCTCGGTTTCAGTAAACCCCACATATTTTGCCAGTTTTTTGGGGTTTATCATCGTATATTCCCGAAAATCCGTCAAGGCCGACTGCGTGCCATATTTTTTAATTGGTAAAATTCCGGTCATGTAGGCAGCTTCGATCATTTTATCGGTCTGGCTGCTTTTAAACAGGCCCCGTAAAAGCTGGACGTATTCTTCCTGGAGGTCATGCTCTTCTTTCGCTTCCCGAAACAATGCGTCCCACTCATCTATAATGATAACAAATTTCTGCCCCGTCTTGTCGCTAATATCGGATAATGCCACTGGCAGTGAAAATTGATCCGTCTTAACGTTTGGAAATGCCTGGAGCAACTCAGTAATGATTTCTTTTTGCAGATAATTCACAGCATCTCGCAGGTTTTTTGCTGTGGAAATAAACCATGTAATGTCCAGATATATTACAGGATACTGATTCAAATAAGATTCGAAGTCCGGTTGTTCCGCAATGTCCAGATCTAGAAACAAGTCTCTCGAATCACAGCTTTTATCATAATAGGCGCATAGCATCTGCGTCGCGAAGGATTTGCCGAATCTTCTTGGACGGCTGACACAAGTAAGCTTGTCCTTTGTCCCCAAAGTTTTATTCACGAATGCGATCAGTCCCGATTTGTCCACATACAAGCCTTTTCTTATGGACTGGAAACCCGCGTTTCCCAGATTTAGATATCTTCCCATTGAAGCCGTCTCTCCTTTTTATACTGTACCCGATTTACCACAGCGTTTCTAATATCTCTAATCGTTATTTTCTCATGTTCCATGATTTTTTTCAAGTGAAGGACTGCCTGAAATATGTGATTTGTTTTCATAAAATACGACAGCTAGCATTTGAATCTTTCTATGCGTCTATAAATTTTTTTAAATCTTTCTCAAAATATGCAACAACATAGTGGCCTGATGCGTTAATATAGTAAAAGGATATTATCATTCAGGCTTGGCCCCAAGGGCAGAACTGGAAACTCTACACTACTCCGTTCAATTTTTGAATTTTTCCTTCCTATTTTATATAGAAGAAATACGCATCATAGAAAGGCGCAATCCATTTTATTAACAAGGCAAGGTAAAACCATGGAAAGTAAAGACACGAACAAAAAATTTCGCTTCACGAAAAGGGCTACGATCATAGCCACTCTCGCCCTATGCGCCTGCGCCTTGGCCGGCCTCCTCTTCTGGCACCACTGGAGCAGAAGCATCCCGAAATTAAAAGTTTCAGAAATGGGTGCGCCTACAAGCATCGCAAATCTGGAAATCAAGATCCCCTCTCGGAAAATAAAGGAACTGCGTCAAATCAAGACAGTCCCCTTATACAAATATGTCCTTCCTGACCGAAACCAGCTCGCCGCACTCGCAAAATCCCTTGATTGTGATATCAGTCCTGCCAGACATGGAGATTATCAATGCGTGAAAGGCACAAACAAAAAAGGTGACACCTTGTCTTTTCTTTACGAACCGAAAAATGGCTGCTGGAGCTGGCTGAACCACACTGTCCAGGAAAACACAAAGGGGGAAAACCTCCCCAGTGATCAGAAATGCCAGAAGCTGGCGATCAAAAAGCTAAAGGAATTGGGCATTTACCAAAAACGGTTCAACACGCTGCAAATCCAACCGGAAACAGACATCGGCGATCGAGACCAGGTCATAACTGCCGCCAAAACGTTGACCTTTTATCCTGAAATGGATGGGGAAATCATCGGCGGCGTGTCACGGATCATCGTCAGCATTGGTGATGACGGGGAAATTTATGAAATCAGCAAATATTACAAAGACTTCGTGAAAGCAGAAAACAAGGAAGTGATCAGCGTGGACACTGCTCTGGAAAAAGTCCGGCATGGCGATGCCGCATTCACATTGGGCGAAACCGTGGAGCATGCGGTCTTGACCAATGCCGCCCTAACCTATTGGGAGGACTCGGGTGACATTCACGCACGCTCCTATTTGCGGCCAGTCTGGATATTTGAGGGCAAAAGCCTGGAAGTGCCTGCGGAAAACGCACAGTTTCAGGCCATGGTGCCAGCTCTGAAATGAAAGGAGCTTGCTGAACTGAAAAGCGTTGAGCGAAAAAGTAAATAGTTTCTGACTCCTAAGTCTGAAACTTTATAAAACCCACTATTTTTCGACATTAACATCCAAAATTTTGACTTGCGACTGCCCTTGAAAATTTTTTAAAACTTTTTCGCTCTCCTCTGTTACGTTTTTGAAAAAAACGCATCTAAAGTAATAACCGGGGCAAACTGCCCCTAATTGCCTCCAACGCCGCTCACTTTACAGCATGCGCCGCAAAACGCCCTGAACATATGGCTCAACCAGGAGTTTTATGATAAAATACCCTCATCAGGTTATTGCACGTGCATTGATCTACGGGTGTTTGATCATGAGACAAATGAGCCAGAAGAAAAAGCAGCGCATTTTTGCCAAAGCCATCGAGCCGGAATACGACAGAGTCTTCAATTTCATTTATTCCAGACTAAACCATGGTCCTGAACTGGCCCAAGACGTGACCCAGGATGTGATGGAACTGGCATGGAAACAGCTGGACCAGCTCAGAAACATGGATTCTGCCAGGGCTTGGCTGATGCAGATCACAATGAATGAAATACGGAAACACTACCGGGCGCAGGGCACTATCAAGCGAGGCGCTTTTCAGGAGGTCTCTTATGATGCCGCTGAGTTTGCGGATTTACAGCAGCTGGATAAGGTCGAGGCCGATGTTTTGGATGTCATTATCCAAAAGGAGCAGGGTCAGCTTTTGATGGCTGCCTTGAACCGGGTGCGAGAACCGTATCAGACCATTTTGGATCTGCGTCTGATCCAGGAATTGAAATTTGCGGAAATCGCAGAAATCGTGGAGGTCAGTGAAGCCACGGCCAGAGTGTATTACGGCAGGGGGCTGAAAATGCTGAGAAAAGAATACGAAACACTTACATCAGAAGGGAGGGAGCAGGATGCCTGAAAAACGAATTTACACCCATGAAGAACGATTAAAATTCGTGCAGCAAGCAGCAGCGGATTATTATGCCAGGGAAACGGGCGGCCCTGCCCCGCTGGACCGCGGTTTCATGAAGCAGGATATCCAGAAACAGTCCAAATACCGGCATTGGAAACGAATCTCCGCAGTCGCGGCTGCCGCGGTGCTTCTTATTTTCGCGGGTTCCACCCTTTCCATGACCCTCCTCGGAGAGGACGTGGCCTATGGAGACAAGGGCCTTTTGCACCGGCTCTACAAATCCACCATGGGCCTGGAAACCGACAAACAGGATGAAGAACTGGCGAAAGAAGGTGTCGCGATGACGGAAATCACAGATATGGATGACATTGTCGATGCTGCGGATTTCCTGGAAGGCAGGCTTTATGCGCCAACCTATCTTCCAGAAGATTTCGCCTTAGAGAAACTTGCTCTAAAAAAGAAGGGCGATGGCTCCATGTCCGCAATATATACCTTCAAAAATGCGGATCACACCTTGAAAATCACAGAGCAAACGACCATTGACGGCGATGTTTCCCGCTTTACCGCTCCCGCGAACAGTGAAACGCTCCGCCTGGAAGACCGGGTCCTCTATGTGCCCGCGGACACTGCCAGCAATGAAACATCTGTGACAGTCATCACGGAAGATGCAGTCTGCGCCATCACAGGAACCGGTATCACTGGGGATGAAGGAATCAAAATTGCCAAAGGCATGGAACTCTACCGTTAAAGTATGATACAATAGGCTCATCAACGCATCACACAGTCCTCTATAGGTATTTGATCATGAGACAAATGAGCCAAAAGAAAAAGCAGCGTGTTTTCGCTAAATTCATCGAACCAGAATATCATCGGGTTTTCCATCTCATCGATGCTAATCTGGGCTGCGATGAGGAACTGGCGCGGGCCATGACCCAAGATGTAATGGAATTGGCATGGAAGCAGCTGGGCCAGCTCCAAGAAACAGACACCGCCTGGCCTTGGCTGGCGCGGATCGCAGAAAACGAAATACGAAAGTATCGCCGAGCCCGAGGCATCACTAACCAAGAACCTTACGAAGCAGTTTCCCATGCGCCCGCAGGATCCACAGAGCCAGAACAAGAAACGATCGCTCATGATTCCCCGGAAATGGGCGGCCCCGCGCCTCTTGACCGCCGCTTCATGGAACCAAGGGCAAAGGAACCTCCTAGGCGCAAACGTTTGAAACGCATTGTTGCCATACTCACTGCCGCCGTGTTCCTCATTTGTGCGTGCGTGGCTCTCTCTATTGCGATTTTCGGCCAGAAAGCGATCAGCGGTTATCAATCCATTTTAGGTCTGGAAAAGGAAGAACCGCAAGAAGATCTGCTGGAACAGACCTCATCAACAACGGATTTGGAAATCACCGATGAAAAGGAAATCGCCGATGCTGCGGAATTTGTGGACAATACACTCTACATGCCCACATACCTCCCCGAGGGATTCGTTTTTGAAAAGCTCATTGTGTCAAAGACAAATGATGACTTGATGGCTGCGGAATTCATCTTCAAAAATGGAGATCGCTCTTTGGAAATCATAGAGTCATTGGCCATTGATGAAGAGAATCCTCGAATCAATACTTTCGCCAATGGCGAGTTGCTTCGTCTGGAAGATCGAGTCCTGTACGTGTCCGAAAGTGCTGTTAGCGATGAAGTAGCCATAGATGTGATTACTGAAGATGTGCTCTGCACCATCTGGGGCGATGGCCTCACCCGAGAAGAGGGAATCAAAATTGGGAAAGGGATGAAACTTTACCACGAGCAGTTTTCAAGGTGGCCACGCAGAAATGATAGTGCCGCAATCAAATAGCATGTACTTCTTGTTTTAGCGTAAAAATGTTTGAATGAAACATTCAGGCATTTTTTCTTTTTTGAAAAAAATTTGAATTATCTTGTTACGTTTTGTTGTAAAAGGCATCTAAAGTAGTAAGAACACAAATTTAGGAGGTATTTTAAAATGAAACGAAACACAACGATTTGCATGACTACGATCCTGATCGCTCTCATTATGATTTTCTCTACGACAGCGGTTTCCTTTGGAGTCACAGAAACCGAGGCTCCTCCACAAGAGTCTTTTGAAGAAGAGCTTTTGGACAATTTTCTGCTTCCAGATGATATGCCAATCTTTGATGGACAACAAGATGACGGTGGCATGATCCAGCCATTTGCCGCAACAGAGCTGAAAATCACACCATCCTTTAAAAGAGTATCTGGAAAAGGATGCGCAGTTGTCCATATCATATATCGCGGTGCTAGCAAAATAAAGAGCACCATAGAATTGCAAGTATATTCTAAAGATAAAAAAAGTTATGTCAGCGCACATGCTCCAAAGGCCATCGCATCTGCCGCAAAAGACTTCGTCAAACATGGTGCGACATTTTCCACATCCGCCACAAAAACATATCGCATCAAAGTCACGGCCAATGTGACCAAGAATGGCAAGTCTCGTGTAAAGACTGTCTATCAGACTTTAACATAAAGGCCTTTGGGCATAGGCCGCAGTCTTTGATACCATGATGCGAGTCTTTTTGTTGCCAAGTTAGTTGAAAAACTCTTGGTTTGAAAAAATTTTAAATTTTTTTCAAAATCATTGTTACGTTTTCGTATGAAACGCATCTAAAGTAGTGAGAAGGGCAAATCTTCCAGGATTGAACAGGCAACTGATTGCTGGAAGGTTCCCCGTTTGATCTGTTGGATGAGTCGTATGAATTTGGAAAGGAGGGAACGAAAATGGGGCCATAGAAAGGAGAGTTCAAATCATAAAATTAGTAATTCAGAGAAACAAATTGAAAATGTATTTAATAAAAGGAGCATAGCGACATGTGCTTTAGGTTTCATAAAATCTTACTGGACATGTCGCATAATGCCTCAATATGAGCCATTTGAATCAATTTGTGTGTAAGATAAAAAGGAGATTTGAAATGAAAAAGAAAATGTTAAGCATAATGCTATCAGTAGTAATGGTTGTAACATTGATTCCGACTGTTGCTTTTGCCGGGGAAAGCGCAGACTCTGAACATACGAATACTGCGATTCTGTTAAAAAACGCAGTGCCAGACTCGGATCAATTGATGGATGTGGAAAATCAGGCCGCAGTTGTTGAAGGCGTGGTTGGAACTGAGGATATACATGATAATATAAAAGAAGGTAAAGATTCCTATGTTGCCACAAACGAATACGATAGCATAAGAATCCCAAAGGATGGAAGCCAGGCAGTTCTTTCTATATCTGAAGGCGGAGACGCAAATAACGAAAAGGCTGAGATTGTCGGTATGAATTTACCTGATATCGTGCAAGAATCTGATGCGAAAATGTCAGATACTGGAACTGTAGTATATAACACAGATAAGGATGCGTTTGTAGCAGTTCAAGCAATTGAAGAGAATATCCTTGGGGAAGAATTCCAAGCAATGCGAGCGATGGTCGCTATTACTGACGCAACAGCCCCAAAGGAATATGAATTTAAGTTCGATTTGCCAGAAGGGTATTATTTGGTGAGTGACTATGACATTGATAATGAATATGATCAATATGATTGTGGAGCTGTTTTTATCGCAAATAGCGAAGGCCAGTTATCAAGCACGATAGAACCGGCTTGGGCGGTCGATAGTAACGGGAAACCAGTCAATACTAAATATATCATCAAAGGCAACACTTTAATTCAAAAAGTTGAATTTGATGAAAACTCCGTATTTCCAATAGTTGCGGATCCAAAACACGTATCAAAAACGAAAACTTTTACAAAAACTGTACAAAATACTAAGACAGATAGAAATTGGGTTATAGCCAAGAGACGTGAGATAGATAAGAGACAAAATAACACGATTTCTACTGTTAGAGATTTATTATGCAGCATAATTGGAATAAAAGTAACTACATTAGGCATTGCTGCTACCGCATTAAGTGTTTGCACTTCTAGCAACTCTTCTTTCTTAGAACGGTGTGAAGATAAATATACAGAGATTTATGAAAAATTGACGAGTAATCGTAAGATTAAAAGCATTACAATAACTGAAAAATATAAAGGCGTATATGTAAAGCACGCAAAACACTACGCTTGGACAGCACAAATACCAACATATAAATCAAACTACTAAAAGGAGTCAAACAATGAAACGTGCGTTCACAAAAAAGAATATCGTAATTTACGTCCTAGTGCTTTTGACCGTCAGTCTGGCCATCGAAGCCCATGCGTTCGTTAAGGCGAACACAAAAACCATTTTGCAGGACTATCAATTTGCGCGCGACGCATTTTCTGCCGCATGCGAAAACATAAACGAGGGCAAAATGACGAACGAGCAAATCGCACTGAAAGTAGCAAGCGAGGCTCATCATTCGATTTGGCAGACAAGAGATTTGACGAAGCCACTACTGATCAGCTCAAAATGGTATTCCCCTAATCTGCATAACTTTTTATTTGAATGCTCGGCCGCAAGAAACCTTTCTCCTGAGAAATTGAATACCTTGATCGATAAAATGGAAGAGGTTTCTGCGGAATTAAATAAAATCAAATGGGAAGACATATATGCGGACGAATCGTTATTAGGCGAGAAGCAAAAGATATTTGAAACCATTCAAAACGTGGATCAAATATTGGAAGATTATTGAGTAGATAATGATTAAAAGTAAGTGGCTACTTGTGTGTCGCCTTTCCAATCAACACTTGTTTCTGTTCTATAGTAATCAACTAGTGGTTAGAAAACGAATTTTAGAAACACGGAGCCGCTGACTTTTGCGGCTCCAATTCTCGTATCCGTAGATACCCCGCTATAGCAGTCCGCACCACTTACTGACAGTGAACAGTAGATAGCACCAGAAGTTTAATGTTTTGTGGAATTTCCGGTAAACCTACAGGGACAGTTTCACGCAGCGAAAAAATTCTTAAATTTTTTCCGAAAACACGCAACAAAAAGACAGGCTCAAGCGTTTATATAGTGAAAGACATCCTGTTCCCTTTAGGTATCATTTATGATAAAATTTCGTGGTGGGTATAAACGTACGGATTACTCCTCAGTTCGAGGAAAACACGGAAAATTGTCAGCAAAGGGATTATCGCCCTTGCATAAAGCAACCTATACAAAAACAAAATAGTGGCTTTCGTAGAACCGGTACAGTAAATGAAAGGAAACACCTAAAGGATCGGAGGGAAAAATGCGAAAAGAAAAAATGTATTGTGTATATATACTCATCTTATCTATGGGCTTTGCGGCATTCAGCGCATGGCGGGCTTCCTTGGATGATCAGTCCGTATCTTTCTGCGTTCGCAATTTCGTAGGCATATTTTTAACAGGCGGATGCTTGGCAGCCGCAATTCTCCTATTATATAAAATGAAAGTTCACATCGCAGTAAAGGCTTCTGCTAGAAAAGCCTGGATTGACACGCTTCATGGGACAGGTGACTTGACGTTGATTGCGATCTGGGGCAGCGTCTATAATCAGCTTGTTTATGCCATTGGTGATGGCCCTGTTCCGGCAGGCACATATTGGCTGACCGCTGCCATAGTGATTATCTTAGCGACAATCGGGATGTTCGTGTACTATCGCTGGAAAGAAAAAGCGTATACGCATTGAAACTTTAAGGAAAACTGGTTTCAAACCGCAGTTTAATTGAAGGGAGTAGAATTATGTTTGTCACATTCATCCCGCTGATCTTATGGAGCGTTGTCGCCATTGGTGTGATCACGATTTGCTATAAACTATTTCACAAGAAAAGGTAATATCTATGGGTTTTGCCTGATTGAAAGAATTTATAAAAACAGTTTTGTAATTGAAAAAAGAAAGGAGACCGCGAAATGCCAGCAAAGAATGAACAGTGGGAAACTTCTAATCATCACTCCGATAAAACTCCAGCCCCGCTGGATAAATGGTTCTATACATATGAACTGATCTATGCCTGCGTTTGCGCCTTATGTAAATTCGCTTCACCAATAAAGGGCGCAAGCGCAACGATACTCATGGGCGTGCTGTCAGGCATATCAGTGGTATTGATTATCGTGACCATTGTAAAAAGGATAGCGCGCAAACAGCGTGGATATGCCGCAAGCATAGGGGTTTTAGCATTTTTCACAGCCATGGTGATTAAATGGTGCATAGCTGGTGAATTTTAAATACGATAAAATTTGGTGGCGGATATAAATGTACAGACTACTCCTCAGTTGGAGGAAAATATGGGAAGTGGAAGCACTTTACAGATACTCCCTCAAGGACAGATAAGGAGGCATATAAATGGTAAAATTTAAAAATCAGAAATTCATTGCCTTGCTAGCACTAATCATTTTAGCTTTTCCCGCATGTTCTGATCAAGACGTGATAACCGCTGATGAATCTATCGCAAGTTATCTGGAAAGGACCATTCGAGAGATAGACACGGATAGCAATGCTGATTATCAAGAAACTGCGGCCGCAGTCAAACTCTATGGCGAAGATCAATTGGGAAATCTGAAATTGATTGCGTTCACCTGCCGTGAATCCTCCCTGGGAGGCGTTCTTTTAGAAGAATTAGAAAACGGTGATCACCGATTTTTAGCAAACCGAATTGAAGACAGCATCCCAGAAGATATTGTCACAGGTGTCAGATTTGTCTATCGCTACAAGAATCAAAATGTAGCCTGTGTCATTAACAACGGGGATGCGGCGAAGATCACCATATTTACTGGAGCGGGCGAAAAAGCATCCTATGATTTGTATAAGCCAAACCCTAGCGCATATTTGATTAACCTAGATTCCATTGGTTCACAAAGTTCCAATGAATTCAGTTTCCAACTTCAAGACAAGGACGGAAATATTCTGGAAGATGCAGGTGATAATAAATGTTTTACATTTTCCGAAAATTTTTCAGCATCTGATTAACGCTGAATGCTACAATACATTCATAAGTCCATACGTAGCAGGAAAACTAACGGCGACCTATACAAACAAGCAATGGTAAGCATGGGCGCTTGGAGAGGAGAACATCATGGAAAATACAGGAAAGGTGATCAGCCTAATTATAATTGTACTTGCGGAAGCTTTTGGAATGGGAAGATATATATACGGCATGACGGAAAATGCCAATTGAAAGGAGTAAAATTATGCTTGTCACATTCATCCCGCTGATCTTATGGAGCATTGTCGCCATTAGCGCAATTGCGGTTTGCTATAAACTATTTCACAAGAAAAGGTAATACCCATGGAATTTACCTGGTTGAGAAAAATGTATTTCATCACTAAGACCGCTGTATAAAATCCGAATAGCGAGTTGATCAAATGATGCCCTAAAGGAAGTTAAAAGACAAAAGCCTGGAGCCGCCAACTCTAAAGCGGCTCTAATTCTCATATCATTGGATCACAGTCGCAATGATCCTTTCCACCTGCTGACAGTGAACAGTAAATAGAGCCGAAAACCCAGTATTTTTGTAGAGTTTCCAACAATCTTACAAATACAGTTTCATGCGATGAAAAAGTTTTTAAAATTTTTCTCAAAAACATGCAACAAAAAGGCAGGCTCAAGCGTTTATATAGTGAAAGGTGCTTCAAGAGCATTCGGAGAACACGACCTATCAATCTAACAGTAAGAATTTGAGCGAGGACGCTTACCAAAATGTGGAGGAAGACTATGTGGTGGACATCGCAGAATTCCTGGCAAGCGTGGAGGACGTGTCTCTATAAAAGGTTTCCTGGAAGGCGGTCATAGAGAAATCGCCTTAGACTATCCAGGAACATTGCAGGGGCCCAGGCAGGGCAAAACCTTGTAGTTCAGTTCAAAATGGTATTCCCGTAACCTGCATAACTTTCTATTTGAATGTTCGGCTGCAAGAAACCTTTCCTCTGAGGAATTGAACACTTTGATTGATAAAAAGTAGAATTTCATAATTAAAAGAGAATCGCCTTTACGATTCTCATCTAATAAATCTAAATCTACTTTTTACATCTAGCCTCGTTCATTATACTTTATAAATATAATATGCATAACTCTCTAAATCTAAAATTAGTATATATCATTTCACATAAAAAAGTCAAGACTTTTTAAATTTTTAGCCAATCAACGTCAGGTTTCACGATCCGCCTCGAATTGACATATGCCCATTCCAAAGTTAGGATTGTCTTTCCCACATAACGACATTTATCCTTATCAACCACTAACGCTAAATCAGCCACATCTCTACTCTGTAAAAATAACGGCAACAATAGTTGTATTTTAGCTTCATTCGTTGACTTATCCGTATAGTACTGTGGAATCGCTAATTTATAATTGCGTTTTACTTTTTCCACTATTTTTTTCACTGCATTTTCCAGCAGTCCATTTATCATATACTTATCTGTTAATCCTACTGTCACAAATCTTTCATAATTGTCATCTATGATGTGGTCATAATCTATGATAAGTTCCATTGACTTATCATAAATAAAATCTGCTGGAGTCGTAAAATAATCCGCAATATCCGGATACTGCCTAAACACTCTTAATTCTGCGTCTGACCTTTGTTTAAACCCATATAAAAACCATTCCTGCCCTTCTTTTTTATTTGGACTTGTGTTTTTAATAAAATACGCATAAATATCTGCGCCATGTTCAGTAAGCAACCCTGTATTAAAACACATTGCCGAGTTATCATCCAATATTTCGATTTTATTTTCTGCCCTAACTCTATCATATGTATAACAAAGATAATTATATAAGATCTGCTTATCTGATGTCCCCTTATAATCCCATTTTTCGTCTTGTGCCATATTAGATAAAAACAATAGCTTTTTTTGTAGTACATCTCTAGAGCCTAAATAAGCATCTTGCAATAAATTATATTCTGGCTGATATTTCATATCTTTTCCCATTTATTGTCCCTCTCCCTTTTTTAATATTATACAATATAATTGTTTCTCAAACAATATTTTTATATATTTTTCTAATTTATCCAAAAATAAACTGCAAAACAGCTAGCACGCTTACCTGGAGGAAATCACCGCAGGTAGCAGCACCACACGAAACATTGATCATTGGAAAGCGAATTGGACCAATCTTCCCGAAATGAAGTCACAGAAACTCTGCCAGCTATTCAATAACCGTGACTTCCTCGGTAATGATCTGATCTTTTTCTTCCAGATATGTCTTGTACACCCACACCGCATTGAAGCCAGATGCTATGACACACAGCACGAGGATCACGGAAATCACCTGCTTCATGCGTCTGCGCAGGGAAATCTGTCTGCACAAGTCAAGCGTGTCCAGCTCTGAAAGATAGTTGCTCACGATTTCTCCAGGACTTCCAAAATTTTCGATCACATTTTCGAGCGAGCATTCAGGATTCGCGTCTGCGAATTCTTTAACACTGGCGCTGAAATTTTCCATGAATTGCTTCTCTTGTTTTCTATACAGTGGAAGCAGCGCTTTCACTTGCTTGCAATACCGTTTCAATTCCTTTTCTCTGGCTGGGGTCATGTCTAAATCCTCTTGTTGTGTTTTCATGATTCTTCGTACCTGCGGATCAGCACCTTTTTCCCTTCAAAGGCGAATCCGTATTTTCTTGTTTTTTCTGCCGGAACGCCCTTGGCTTCCAGCTGGGCGGCGTACTGTTTTTCCTCGATCTGGGCCAAGGCCGCCTGCGCCGTTTCTTCCAGGCTCGTTTCATCCTCCGGATCCCGCACCTTGAATTCCATGATGATCCCGGGGACATCGGTTTCTCCCTGGCCTTGTCTTTTTCTCGGTTCCAGCATCACGTCGTACCTGCCGAACCCGCTCTCCCTGTTGGAGGTCAACACGTACCTGTCTGAAAGTTCCACCATTAACCCTAACACGAAGCCATGATAGAAGCGTTCTGGCTCCGCACCGGACGGACGGTTTCCCGTGTCAAAATAGCTGAAAGTCGTCAAAGCCACTTTGTTCATGTACGCGTTCATGGCTTTCAAATCTCCCAGCAACAGCGCTTTCACGAATTGGTTGTAGTTCCTCGCGTCCCTCTTGAACCATTCTCTCACCATGCGTTTGAACATGGACCTCACTTCCAAATTGGTCAGGGCCAATTCGTATTCTGGTTCCGCCACGTCCCATCCATCGACTTCGTATTCGTACTCTCCATGGCGAACCACTTTCAGGTAACCGCTGGCCAGCAGCAGGCTCCAAATGGCGGTTTCATCGCCGTCCAACTCATTATACACGATCTGCTCGTCAAGCTGCGTGGTCAAAGTTCCGCCAGAAAGCAAAGTTTCAAAATCTTGCTTGATCTCCCCGCTCCCCTCCCGAATCAGTTTGCCCGCCAAACTGTTGGAGCTGGAATTGGCCCAGTAGGGACCCACTTCCCTTTTGTCCAGGCAATTGACGATGGACCACGGATTGTAGATGTCGCTCTTGTCTCCAAAGGTGAACCCGTCGTACCAAGTCTTTACGTCTCTCTTTTGGTCCGACATGCCGTATTCGTCCAGAGCCGCGAACGTCTCTTCCTCCGTGAAACCGAAGCAATCCGCATATTCCCTGGACGTGGCGGTCACCACCACCAGGTTGTTCAAATCCGAAAAAATCGACTCCCGGCTGACCCTGGTGATGCCGGTCATGATCGCTCGTTCTAAATACGGATTCGTCTTGAACGTGAAATTGAACAGCCCCCTGATGAAGGCCGCCATCTCGTCCCAGTAGCCGCCCACGTAAGCTTCCTGCATGGGCGTGTCGTATTCATCCAGCAAGACGATGGTTTTCTTTTTATAATAACGAGACAAGTAGTCAGACAAGGCCCTGATGGAAAACGAAGCCCTGCTGTCTTCCATGTCTTCCGATATTTTTCTGAAGTCGTTTTTTTCGCTCTCGTTGAGCAAGCCGCTTTCCAGCAAAAAGTCAAAGCGATTGTAAGCCTCTTTGATGATCCGGCAAACGCTCTCCCTGGCTTGTGAAAAAGAACGTTCCTTCACGCCGGCGAAGCTGAGGAAGATCACTGGATACGTCCCCTGCAACTGCTGAAATTTCTCGTCCTCCCAAATGTCAAGGCCTTCAAACAATTCCGCCTTCCCTGCATAGTTGGTGGAAAAAAACTGCTCCACCATGCTCATGGTCAAGGTCTTGCCGAACCGCCTGGGCCGAGTAATCAATGTGACCTTGTCGTTCGCTTCCCACCACTGCCTGATGAAATCCGTTTTATCGATATAGAAAAGGTTCTCCCTTCGTATGGACTCAAAATCCTGATGCCCGATCCCCACTGTCCTGGCCATGTCTCTGCCTCCCTTTTGAAATTCCGCTCTATTGGTATTTTACCACAGATCCCTTTGGAACAGTATGCTTTTCAAGTGAAAATACCGAGATAGTCTCAGTGATTTTGTTCAGGCCCTCTCGAGGCCTTCACGTTTCTTGTCCGCAGGGCGCAGGTGGAAAAGGCATGAAAATCACCTTTGATTCTGATCCCAAAATGACCTCCATGCCTTTAGACCTCTTCATACATAGCAAAAGAGCTGCCTAATCTCAACAGCTCCTTTACGTTCTTCATTATACTTTATTGATTTAAAAATGGATTGCTCGTCCATCTACCGCATGCATCGCTTCATGCATGACTTCAGAAACAGTTGGATGCGGATGAATGGTCATAGCGATTTCTTCGGCTGTGCTTTCCAGCTTCATGGCCGCGACCGCTTCTGCGATCATGTCTGTGGCGTGGATGCAATACATATGCACGCCAACGATTTCGCCGTATTTTGGCTCTGCGATCACTTTCACCAGGCCTCGTTCTTCGCCAGCCACTTTTGCCTTGCCATTTGCCAGCAATGGGAATTTTCCCACATTGACTTTCCCGTATTTTTCTGTTGCCTGCTTTTCTGTCAGGCCAACACTGGCGATTTCCGGCTGGATATAAATAGCGCTTGGAATCTTGTCATAATCCATGGAAACCTTTTTACCGCAAATGGTTTCCACTGCGATGATGCCTTCCATGGACGCTGTATGGGCCAGCATCGCTTTTCCATTGACGTCTCCAATGGCATAGATGTGATCCACAGAGGTTTTCAGTGTCTGATCCGTTACGATCGCGCCCCGCTCTGTCTTGATGCCAAGGGCCTCCGTGTCGATCCCTGTCAGGCTCGGCTTTCTTCCAACTGCCATCAGGACCTGATCTGCTTTCACCTCTTGGGCAGCGCCGTCTTTTTCAAACTTCACGCCCTCGGCGGTAATTTCTGTCACCTTCGCGCTCGTATAGATATCGATTCCCATTTCACTCAGGTGTCCAGTCACTTGCGTGGTGATTTCTTCGTCTACCATAGGCAGGATCCGATCCAGGAATTCCACAACGCTTACCTTTACGCCGATCGTTGCCAGGAAATACGCAAATTCAATGCCAATGACTCCGCCGCCGATGACCACCATGGAATCTGGCTTTTCTGCGATATCCAGCATTTCCTTGCTGGTCAGGACCTTTGCTTTTGGATCAATGTCAATCGGCAGGCTCTTTACATCAGAACCCGTGGCAATGATGATGTCCGCTGCAGTGATCGTTTTGCCGCTGACCGTGATAGTATGCGCGTCTTTCAGGGTTCCTTCTCCATCTTCAATGGTCACGCCGTTGCCCTTCAAAAGGCCCTGCACGCCGCCTACCAGCTGGTTCACTACGTTTTGCTTCCTTGCCTGGACTTTCTCCAAATCCAATGCGGCGTTGGAAACATCCACGTCTATTACGCCAAATCCAGCGCTTTCTTTTACTTCCTTCAAAGCTTCCGCGCTTCTCAGCAGGGCTTTTGTTGGGATGCAGCCCACGTTCAGGCAAGTGCCGCCAAAGTGTTCTTTTTCCACGATCACAGTTTTCTTACCCATCTGTGCGGCTTTGATCGCCGCCACGTAACCACCAGGTCCGCCACCGAGTACCGCGATGTCGTAATCATAACTTTTCCCCGCTGTGTCTTCACTCTCTGTGCTTTGTGCCTGCTCTGCCGCAGGTGCCGCAGCAGCAGCGGATTCTGCGGCCGCTCCAGGGCCGTATTCGCCTAATTGTGCTAAAGCGTCTGCCAGGACAGCATCGATATCTTCTTCTGGAGCTGCTACGATGGCGATCGGCAGGGTCACTGGGATCTGATCTCCCGCGTCAATCAGTAATTTTCTTACTGTGCCGTCACCAGTTGCTTCGATGTCCATGTTGGTCTTGTCAGTTTCCACGGAAAAGAGCGGTTCCCCTTTGGAAATGGAATCGCCTTCGCTCTTGTACCATTCCACCAGTTTCCCTTCATTCATATTAAAGCCGAGTTTCGGCATAATAATCACGTCTGCCATATTGTCCTCCTTTGGAACAAAGTCGATTTCGCCGATTCTCTTTCAGCGGTAGACTTTGTTGATATTCTGGAAATATCGCTGGCGATATTTCCTACACAAGAAAAAATAGATCAGGCTTATGATATTGCCAGCGCAAAACCTTGTTTATGATGATAGGAGAATTTATGTTCACTTTATATAAGCCTGATCTCTCTTTGGTGATGTTGATCTCACGTCTCGTCCGTCTTACGAGCGTGATATTATACGAGTAAGCTGATCGGATTTTCCAGCAGCTTTTTGATCTCTGTCACGAATTGGGCCGCTAACAGACCATCGATGATCCTATGATCCACTGTGAGCTGAATGTTCATCATCGGTCTGATCTCAATGCTCTTGTTTCCAGCCTCATCTGCGATCACCACTGGCTCGTCTTTTGTGGAACTGATGGACAGGATACCCACTTCCGGCGGATTGATGATGGCGGTGAAGTTTTCGATTCCAAACATTCCCAAATTGGAAATAGTAAAGGTCCCGCCTGTGTATTCCTGGATCGCCAGCTTGCCTTGTCTCGCTTTGTCAAACAGCGGTGTCGCAGCTTTGGAAAGTTCCACCACACTGAGATTCTGCGCGTCTTTCACGTTAGGGACAATCAGGCCGGTCGGAGAAGCGACCGCGATCCCCAGATTGACGCTCTTGTATTTGACAATGGTGTCACCAACCAGGGAAGCGTTCATTTCAGGATACTTTTGCAAAGCAATGATCGTTGCTCTTGCGATGTAATCTGTCACAGACGTCTTCTTGTCCTGCGCGCCATTGACTTGCTTTCTGGTTTCCAGCAATTTCTGCAGGTCCACTTTCTGCGTGAAGTATAGGTGCGGCGCAGTGAATTTGCTCTCGGACATCCTGTCTCCGATGACTTTTCTCACACCTGCGTAAGGAACTTTCTCCAATATTTCCTTGCCGTCTTCTGTAAATTCCCCAGCGCCGTCCGCCGCATCCGCCTGAGCCGCGTCTGATTTGTTTCCTGCGGCTTTCTTGGCCTGAACCGCAGCTGCCACGTCTTCTTTCATAATCTTCCCATGAACGCCTGTGCCTGTGATGGCTGCCAGATCAATGCCTTCTGCCTGAGCCATGGCCGCTGCCACTGGTGTCGCTTTCACTTTGTTGGATGCCAGATAATCTAAGATATCCTGCTCGCAGATACCGCCCTGCCAGCCTGTGCCTGCGATCTCCAGACCTTCTAATGACAAATCGTTTTCCGCGGCCACTCGTCTTGCCCGAGGGCTGATCTTTAACCTGCCATTTGCGCCAGTGATCGCTGCGGGCACCTTTGCTTCTGCTTTTTCCGCAGGGGCTTCTGCCGCTGCCGGAGCTTCTTCCTCAGCAGCAGCGACTCCACCGCCTTGCAGCTGTGCGATAGCATCCGCAATGACAGCGGACGCGTCTTCATCTTCCCCGCCTACGACTGCGATAGGAAGTGTCACGGGGATCTGATCTCCTTCTGTGATCAGCAATTTCTTTACCACGCCGTCAGATGTGGCTTCTATATCCATGTTGGTTTTATCTGTCTCTACGGAGAAAAGCGGCTCTCCTTTGGAAATAGCGTCGCCTTCGCTCTTGTACCACTGAACCAGCTTGCCTTCATTCATGTTGAAGCCCAGCTTTGGCATAATAATAATTTCTGCCATGTCGCTACTCCTCTCTATTTGAAATATGTCTTGACTTTATCGTATACCTTATCCGCAGATGGGATCAGCGGGAATTCCAGGGCCGGGCTGAATGGCAGCGGCACGTTCGGGTTGTTGACTCTGCCGCATGGCGCGTCCAAATAATAGAACACTTCATCAGCTACAGCGGCCGCTATTTCTGCTCCAATGCCGCAGCGTTCGTGGGCTTCATCGGCTACGATGAGTTTTCCCGTCTTCTTCACGGATTCAATGATGGTTTCTTTGTCCAGAGGGACGATAGTCCGCAGGTCGATGACTTCACAGTCAATGCCCTCTTTTGCCAGCTTTTCAGCAGCTTCTTCGGATTTCATGACCATGGAAGACGTTGCGACGATGGTGATGTCTTTTCCTTCTCTGGCGATGCGAGCCTTTCCAAATGGAATCGGTTCCACCACATCATCGATTTCGTAAGTCTTGTTGTATTCCATTTTGTGCTCAAATAAAATGACTGGGTCATTGTCCCTGATCGCGGTCTTCAGCAGTCCCTTTACTTCCTGGGCTGTGGACGGCACGACTACTTTGCAGCCAGGGAACTGGGATACCAGTGCCTGCATGGACTGAGAATGCTGAGCCGCGGAAGATCTGCCTGCGCCGATGGGACAGCGGATGGTCATTGGAACATTTGCCTGTCCGCCGGACATGTAGCGGATCTTCGCCATCTGGTTGATGACCTGGTCCGCGGCTACCAGCAAAAAGTCGGAGAACATCAGCTCTACTACTGGCCGCAGGCCGGTCAGCGCCATGCCAACGCCCATTCCCACGATCCCTTGCTCGGAAATCGGAGAATCCTTGACACGCAAGTCACCGTATTTTTCCATGAGTCCTACGGTCGTCTTAAAATTGCCTCCAATAAAACCGATATCTTCGCCGATCATGACGATATTTTCATCCCGTGCCATTTCTTCATCTAAGGCTTCGCAAACTGCCTGTGCGTATTTAATCTGTTTCATTGCCAATTCCTTTCTCTCTTTTCTAAAACATCAAGCTCTGGCTGTCACTGTTTTACAGCGTGCCTTCCTGAAATACGTCTGTAAACGCGTCCGCTGCGTCTGGATATGGGCTATCTGCCGCGAATTTCACAGCTTCCTGGATTTCCGCTTCGATTTTTTCTTCCAGAGCGCTGACTTCTGCTTCTGTCACCTTCCCAGATTCGATCATTTCTTTTCTCAGATTCTTCACTGGGCACCGCTCCATCCACTCTTCTTTCTCTGTCTTGTTCCTTCTCTGCCTGTATTCAGCTGGGTCCCCTACGTGGTGGCCCTGCCATCTGTAAGTCTTGCACTCGATGATAGTCGGGCCCTTGCCTTCTCTTGCCCGTTTTACCGCTTTTCCAGCAGCTTCATAAACCGCGATCACGTCCATGCCGTCTACGACAACGCCAGGGATGTCATAAGCCTTTGCTCTCACTGCCAGGTCCGGTGTGTTGGTCACGTCACGGATGTCAACAGAAATGCCATACAGATTGTTTTCGATCACATACACGCAAGGCAGATCCCATGCTGCCGCCATATTGATGCTTTCGTGGAAAGTCCCCTCGTTTGTGGCAGAATCTCCCATAAAGGACACTGCCACCTGATCGGTCTTTTTGTATTTCGCTGTGTATGCCGCGCCTGTGGCGATTGGAATCTCTCCGCCAACGATCCCATTGGCTCCCAGAATGCCTTTGTCCATTGCCATGATGTGCATGGAACCGCCTTTTCCATTGGAATACCCTGTCTGTTTCCCCAGGATCTCAGCCATCATCTTGCTGATGTCCGCGCCCCGAGCCACCAGGTGTCCGTGTCCTCTGTGGGTGCTGCCAATGTAGTCATTGTCTTTCAGCGCGGCGCACACACCTGTGGCTACCGCTTCTTCACCCATGTAAAGGTGAGCCAGTCCTGCCATCATGCCCTTTTTGTAAAACTCGAAGGTTTCTTCTTCAAATCTTCTCATTTTGAACATGGTTTCATAAAAACTCATTAACTGATCCGCATTATACTTCGCAACGTTCATTATTGACCTCCTCGTTTGATTTGTGATTAGAGTAATATCTGTCATTTTGTTTGTTGTCCATATAAGAAGCAAGTGGCATGCCAAAGTGACCATTTATTTTGCAAAAATTGCGCGTATTCTTTATAAACCCTTTCATTTCAATGCTTTGTGCCCTTTTGTCCGATTGATATTTTTTCATTGCTCTCTGCGCCTCTGTGATTTCACTGTCCGGTTTTGACATTTTGTCATAACCTCATGTCATTCTTTCATTCTCACCTTCACGACATTGTGTCACACCAAAAATTCTCGCCAAGGCAGTGTGCCTGCACATGATAAAATCCGGACAGACCTAAAGATCTCCGGATTTTATCATGCAAAAGCTTATATAAGGATAATTGTGAGTCTGTTTGCTAGATCAGCCTCCGATCAAAGCCGGCAGGAACATGGTCAGCTGCGGGATGTAAGTGACCAGCAGCAACACGAGTATCAGTACTGCCAAACATGGCAAGAGCCATTTGAACATCCTTTCCATCGGTGCGTCGGCGATCCTTGTGGCAATGAACAGGTTGACGCCAACTGGCGGTGTGCAAAGACCGATTGTAAGGTTCACCACCATGATCAAGCCGAAATGCAGCGGATCCACTCCAATGGCAAGAGCCGTTGGAAGGAGCACTGGCGCCAGGAGTATGATCGCGGCGTATGTTTCCATAAACATTCCTACAAACAAAAGGAATATATTGATGATCAGCAAGATGATGATCTTGTTAGAGGAAATCCCCATCAACGTGTTGGCTAGATTGGTTGGGATCTGTTCGATGGTCAGCAGTTTGCCCAGCGCTGAGGCGCATGCCACCAGCAGCATAACTGTACCTGTTGTTTCTACCGTATGCTTGATGATCTTTGGAATGTCCTTAATCTTGAACTCCTTGTACACGAACAAGCTGATGATAATCGCGTAGTCGCATGCGATGATCGCGGCTTCTGTCGGTGTCACGATGCCGCCATAGATGCCGCCAAGGATGATAACTGGCACCATGATGGCCCAGATTCCTTCTTTCAGCGCCTGCTTCAAAGGTGGGATGTCGATTTCTTCTTTGCTAACAGTTGTCTTGTCCAGTCCCCAGTGATATTTTTTACATAAGAATCGATTCAGAAGAATGAGCGCTATGGCCATTAAAAACCCCGGCACGACTCCGGCAATGAACAGGTCCGTGATGGATACCTGGCAAGCCACCCCATAGAGGATCATAGCAACGCTTGGCGGGATAATTGGCCCCAAGGCTCCTGCCGTGGCCGCCAATGCTGAAGCATATCCTTTATCATATCCTTCTTTGACCATTTCCGGTATCGTGATGCCGCCGATGCAGGCCACAGTCGCTGTTCCCGATCCCGCAATGGCCGCGAAGATCATGCTGGCCACCACTGTGACCGCCCCTAACGCGCCTACCAAACCTCCAATCGCCGCGCGGCACAAGTTAATGAGTCGTTTCGAGATGCCGCCCTGCATCATCAGATCCCCTGCAAGGATGAAAAATGGGATGGCGATCAGGGTAAAGGAATCCATGGATGTAAAGTACACGTTCGTCACCATGTCCATTGGCGCGTTGCTCAAGAACAGGCAATATCCAACGCTGGCCACGCCCAACGCAATCATGATTGGAACATGGAAGAACAGCATGACAATAAAAATCAATATCATAATCAATCCTGACATTATTCTTCACCGCCCTTTCCTTCTGCGATCAGCTCTTCGGCTGCTTCCTCACTGGTCTTTTCCTCCAGCAGTTCCGGATGTTTGATATAACGGATCTCCAGCTGCACCAAACGAATCGCCATCAAGATATGAGCGATCGGTATGATGCATTGCACATACGCCATTGGAATCCCCATGGCAATGGATCTTGTCCCTGTGTTATAAATATCCATGACCCATGTGCCGCTGAAATAGGCTACAACTATAGAGTAAACGAAAAAGATGATGACACTGAAATGGCGGATTGCCTTTCTCATTTTTTTCGGCCATACTTTCAGCAAAAGGTCAACTTTAATGTGGGAATCCTGGTAAATCGCGTACACTGCGGCCAGGTAAGCCAACCATACGAGCCCGTACCTGGAAATCTCATCGATCCACGCATAGGAAACCCCACTTATATATCTGGCAAAAACCTGTACTGTAAGGATTACAAGCATTGCAATGACAATGCAAATTCCGATTGTGCTTTCGATCTTGTTATACCATCGTTCCCTGCTTTCTTCTTTCACGATTTCCACCTCCTAGTATCGATTCTGTCAGGGGAGGCCGCCTCATAGCCGATCGAAGGGATCGGCTGCGGGCCTGCCTTCTTTTGATAAGGAGGCTGCCAAACTGACAGCCCTTATCCTTTTGTACGTTCAAAACAATGTGATTCTATTTTCCAAAGATATCTGCTTCAGTCTTGTTCAATACCTGCAGCACGCCATCAACAACGCCATCGCCGCACGCAGCCTTATTCTTTGCAAACAAGTCTTTTGTCGCGGCTTTGAATGGAGCCAATTCTTCGTCTGTGTATTCTTTTACTTTTACATTCATTTTCTCGGAAAGTTCCTTCATCGCGTCTTCATCCGCGATCTGTTCCTGTTCTCTCGCATAGTCGAGCCATTCGTTCATGGTGTCGTCAAACACAGTTTTCAGATCGTCTGGCAGCGCGTCATACCAAGTTGTGCTGACTGTTGGCAGATGGAAGTGCGCAGTTGCTCTGATGACAGACAGGGAATCCACAACTTCACCGAATCTGTCAGCAACATACAGGTTTGTGGCTGTCAAAGAACCATCTACTGTTCCCTGCTGAATCGCGGTGTACAGTTCGCCGTAAGCCACTGTGCTGGCGGAGCCGCCCAGCGCTTTGATCAATCCCTGCTGCATGTCAGTAGCCATGGTCCTTACTTTCTTTCCCTTTAAATCAGTTGGGGAAGCGATTGGCTCCTGGCCTTTCAGACCAACGGATAACCAACCTTTTACCAATCCGCCGTAAACTTTTACGCCAGCATTGTCAGCCAGAGGCTTTGCCCAGTCTTTTGCCAGGTCACTGTCTAGCACCTTGTAAATCTCATCCCAATCCGTAAACAGGTACGGCATTTCAAAAATTCTGTATTCCGGAATGTCAACCAACGCGGAAAGCGCGTGAGTCGGGACCGGAACCATGGAAACCGTGCCGGCACGCACTAATTCTGCCAGTTCAGTATCGCTGCCCGCCATTGTTCCACCCGCATAAATTTCTGTCTTGATCTTGCCGCCGGAATTTTCTTCGAGCATTTCACCCAGCTTTGTGAAGTACTGCCCTGCCGCTGAATTCTCTGTCTGCAAATGCGCGATGGTGAACGTCTGCGCGCCATCGCCTGATGATTCGCCGGATGAATCTCCTCCTCCGCATCCTGAAAACGCGAAAGTGATGCCTAGCGCCATTACAACGGCTACCAATAGTGATAATTTTTTCTTCATTGTTTCTCCTCCTCAAAAGTTTTTTGATGATGCAACTGCTGTTGAAATCAATCACCAATAGTATTATGCTAGTTTCGTGCCAAATCGTGCCACATTCCTTTTTCATGTCCAAAATTTATTTCAAAAAAGCGCATTAGCCTTTATTTTTACACAAAAACTTACTGTTCAGCAATTTATATTTTCTAGTATGACACAATGGTGTGCGTGCCAGTGTGTGCCAGAACTCTTGTCATTTTGTCACAGACTAAGGACATTTCGTCACGAGCTGTCATATATTTTGTAGCAATCAAAAAATAGTGGGAAAACAAACCGTCATGGACAGCAAAGTCTCCACTTCGTCCAGAGAAAATCATCAACGTAGAGATGCAGGTGGAAGGGCTAAAGCATTACGCCAACAGGAGCCTCCTCTACACGGGACAAATTTCCGAGGAAAGCTTGGAATCGGGCAGGGATTATGATAGAATCAAAAAAGTAGCACACATCAGCATCGTCAGCGGCAATACTGGTAAAGCAAGCTGGGACAGCTACTGAAACATAAGAAAGCAGTGAGGCATATGCTTCTATCGGAAAGAATGCATAATAAAGCGGGAGAAATGACTGATTCCTCCCGCTTTACTTATTTCTAATCTTTCTTATTTGTTATTTTTTCTTGCTTTTTCTTTCTGGAAACCGACAAAAGCACTGATTCCGAAAAAGACCATGATGCCCATGCATCCTAACATATAGACTTGAGCTACTCCATCCATGCGTATCTTCCTCCTTCTGTTACTTGTTCTTGCCGGCCTTGCTAGCAACGGTGGAAATCACCTGTCCCACTGCGCAGCATACCAGAATCGCAACTAATGTTGAAATAAATAATTGTACGAACATATCTCTTCCTCCTTAATCTTCTGGTTTGATTCCCATAGCCTTAAAGTATCCGGGTTCGCCCTTGCAGGCCAGATTTCCAATAATCAGAATCACCAGAGATACAATCAGAGTAACATACGGATTTGTAAGGCCACCGATAAAACCGCCGATAGACGCAGGAAGCGGGGTCAGGGACCAGAGTACGTTCAGTACCCAGGATACCGCCAATGCAAGCCCTGCGACCTTGCTGTTCCTCTTCCAGAACAGTCCGAACACTACGATCCAGAATACTGGTACGATCCATGCGAATACCCAGTTGATGGCATTCAGAATCGTCGGCAGAGCAACGGACACAGCCAGTGCAGCCAGAGCTAAAACAACGATCATGATTCTGGTGATGTTTGCCAGCTTCTTTTCATCAGCGTCTGGATTAATATAGCCTTTGTAAATATCGTGTGTCCAGATGGTAGCTGTTGTAAGAGAGGTCATAGCAAAAGTAGACAGAATCGCAGCCAGCAGAGCCGCCAGCAGCAGCGCGGACATCCACATTGGCAGCATGTCAACCAACATATTGGTCGCTGCCAGCTTTGCGCCATACGCAGCATATTCAGGCAGAGATCTCGCGGCCAAGCCCAGGATTACTGCGAATACACCGAACATACCATTGAGAGGCGCAGCCAGCCATACGGACTTTTTGATAGTTTTTTCGTTTTTCGCTGACATCATAGTCTGCATCAGCATCTGGGAAATGGACTGGCAGAATGTAACAGCGATTACATTACCAACAGCAAAGGTGATCATCAGATCCGCGTTTCCAAAAATGCTGAGCATGAATTCGGCTCCGCCTTCAGAACTAGGCAGCGCTTCTTCGATAAAGTCAAAGTTTCCTCCCGGAAGCTTTGAAGCAACATACACAGTAGCGATAATTAGCCCAATGTACATAACAGTGGCGTTGATCACATTAACAGCACCAACCTGTTTCATTCCTGCGAACACTACATACAGGATACCCAGGATGCCTCCCAAAATAACGGCTTTTGAAATATCCCATCCAGTCAGAGAGGAAATTACAATACCAAGACCCTGACATTCCAGCGTCAGCACGCCCCATACCTGACCTGCCATAACGCAGCTGATGGCAATAGCGACCCCTGGTCCATACATGTCCTTGATAACCTGCGGCACTGTCGTGGCGCCCAGTCTTCTTACCCATGCGCCAGTTCCAAAGCAGGCAACAACGATCATGATTACATGAGCCAAGCTGAACCAGATCGCGATTGCGCCCATGCCGTAAGACATTTCAAACACTCCGGTAATGTGCGCGGAGCCCAGCACAGTCAAAGCAATGGTAGGCGCCAGGACGATCACGCCCATATTTCTGCCGCCTAACGCGAAATCTTCATCGCCGGCCGCAGGAGCAGCTGCCATTTTCTTTTCCTTTACTTTCAGGAACGCAGCGCAGCCGAGAATTACGATGAGCTCGTAAATAACTACTGCGATAATTACTCCAATATTCATTGTGAATAAACCCTCCATTCAGTTTTATAGTAGTGCAAATTTGAGTCTGATCAATTATAAGTCCATTACATGGGCGCATAAACCTCCGGCGCGATTTGGCCGGACATTCATGCGCCATGTGCTTTGTATCTATTTAGGTGTTTAAATGTTAATTCGCATTAACTGTAACTTGCTGTCCGTCTCTAGCCTCCAAACACCTTGTGCTGAATTTCAGTCTTAGCGGCATGGGCTCAAGGACAAAGCAAAACGTACACACTGCTTGCTTACATTTTCGATTTCCCACTTAGCTCCCATAGGAATCACAGCTGCGTCTTCCTGTCTGTTCATTTCCAGCTTTTCGCCATCAACTGTAGCTACGCACTGTCCATTGTACATGTAGGCGATCACATCGGACTTCGGTGTGTCCAGAGTCAGCTTAGCGCCTGGATATACGTCAACAATATGGAATTCCTGAGTCGCGGAGCCTGTGATTTCCTCGTCAGCCAGAGTGAAGAAAGCCACGCCTTCTTTTTCTGTAACTTTAGCGTCATTTACATTCTTGATGTATGGTTCGGAAGGCTTGAATCCGCGTGGGCACAGAGTTACCAGGAATTTCAGGTTTGCGGTTCCATCTGGATACATTTCGTGATCAGCGTTTCCAGGAGTCCACATAATGTCGCCTGCTTTGTAAGCATAACGCTTACCATTGATCATGGAATAGCCTTCACCTTCCAGAATGTAGAATACGTGATCAGCCGGACCATGGTTCGCATTGAGCGCAGCGCCGCCGTAACCGATTTCACAAGTTGAGAAGTACTGATAAGTCCAGTCTGGACCTGCAGGATCATAACCCATTTTAGCAGCGTTCGCGAAAGGAGCGGAGTGCGCGCCAACGTGCTGTACTGGACACATAGATCTCATATCATAGTAATTCTGTACATAAGCTTTAAACATTTTTCATTACCTCCTAAATCATTCACTTTTTTGAAATTATTTATGGAACAAAGACTCCTGTTGTTTGCTACACTATCTTGTGTATCCGCAAGCGTCTTCCAGAACCTGAGTCAGAACCGCAAAGTCTTTTTCTCCTCTGCCTGTTGCTGCTGCTGCCGCCAGCTGCTGTCTTGTAAGTGATGTGGACAGCATCGGAACTCCGTACTGTTTTGCCACGCCCAGAGCCAGATCCAAGTCCTTCATCATCAGCCTTACGCTGAATGCCGCAGGATATTCACCTTCTGTAATGGTAGCTGCCTTGTATTTGCAGATGCCGGAGCCTACTGCGGATCCTGCGATCACGTCAGTAACCTGTCCAACGTCCAAACCAGCCTTTTCGCAGAGAACGACAGCTTCTGCCTCCATCTGCATAGTCGTGGCGATCATGGTGTTGATCGCTAGCTTCAAAACGCGCGCTTCATCTGCTCCGCCAAGATAGAACTGGTTCTGTCCCAGCTTTTCAAAGATAGGCAGTACTTTTTCATAAGTAGCTTTGTCGCCGGATGCCAGAATTCCCAGTGTAGCTGCCTTTGCCAAAACAGTGCTTCCTGTCACAGGAGCTCTCAGGAGCTTGCAGCCTGCTGCTTCAACAGCTTCGTTCACTTTTACTGACTCTTCTACAGACACGGTGCTCATATCAACCGCGATCTTTCCTGCTGAGAGGCCTGCGACATATCCAGTGTCACCAAGAGCTACAGCGTGAAGAGTAGGACCATCGGAAACCATTGTGAATACGATGTCTGCCTGCTCCGCGACTGCTTTTGGAGAATCCGCCCAAGCTGCTCCTGCTGCGATTACTTCGTCTGCCTTGGACTTTGTTCTGTTCCAAACAACAACATCATAACCTGCTTTTACTAAATTCTGACTCATTGGGTTGCCCATGTTACCCAATCCAATCCAACCAATTTTTGCCATTTCTATCCTCCTAAAAAATTATATTTTTATTGATTAGCCGCTAGCTAATTGATATCCCTTGATTTTTACAGGAACTGACATCCTGGAAGTCCGCAGGAAGTGAATTCTTTTACTGGGAACTTGGTGATTACTTCTGGTCCATCTTTTCTTACGACGATCTCTTCTTCGATTCTCGCTGAACCGGAACCATCCTCTGACGGGCACCAAGTCTCGATCGCGAAGGTCATGCCTTCTTTCAGCTCGAATGGATGTTCCAGAGAGAACAGTCTAGAAATAACTGGTTTTTCCCACAGTCCCAGACCAATTCCGTGTGCGAACTGGAGCATGAAAGCCTCTTCCTCATTGTTGAAGCCCAGTTCTTCCGCAGTTGGGAACATCTTTGCTACATCCGCGGATGAATTTCCTGCCTTACACTGTCCGATCGCATCGTAGATCCATTTGAGAGCCTTGTCGTATGCTGCTTTCTGATCTGCATTTGGCACGCCGCAGCAGAAGGATCTATAGTAGCAGGTCATATATCCGTTCACGCAGTTGCCGATATCCATGTAAATGATCTCTCCTGGTCTTACCATTCTGTTGGAGAAAGTATGAGAATGAGGATTTCCTCTTTCTCCGGAAATGCTGTTTACAAACATTACTCGTTCTGCTCCCCAGTTAAACAGCTTCTGGTTCGCTAAAGCTACCAGCTCGTTTTCCAGCACGCCTGGACGAATCGCTTTCGCGACATCATAGTATACAGCGTCTACCATTGCCGCGCTCTGCTTGAGCAGCTGGATCTCATCCTCTGTCTTGATGATACGGGCGTCTACCATTGCTTCCTGTCCGTCTACGATTTCAATGCCTTCTGCTTCAAATCCGCGGATCAGAGGAATATCGGTAATGTCCATACCAACCTTACCCTTGTCAGCTCCGTATTCTCTCAGGTAGCCAACGACTTCCTTAATGACCTTTTCTACCATTCCAGCTTCTTTCGGAATGGCGCCTCTCATGGAGCCTACTGCCGGCATAATGTGATCTGGAGCCAGCCAGTCCACTCTCTTTCTCTTGGATGGGCATGCTCCATCAAAGAGGAAAGGCTGCTCAACGCCATCGATCAAGATGCAATAGCGGTTCATCTTGTCCCTATTCCACTCACCAATGTGTGTGCCTGTGATGTATCTGATGTTGTCAAAGTCATAACAAATCAATGCAGACAGGCCCTTTTCCTTCATGCTTGCCTTAGCTCTTGCAAGGCGTTCCCGTTTCATTCTCGCGTAATCGATATTGGATTCCCAATCGATTCCCTGAAATCCTCCATGTGGCATGT
>CAJTYS010000010.1 GCA_910583765.1 uncultured Eubacteriales bacterium
GCTGCTTCCTTCCGGACCTGACAAGGTTCACGGAGTCTTATTGCGCAGGACCCAGACCATACCGGACGGAGCGTTCAAAAGGCAATTCCATATTTTTATTTATGCAGGCCATATTGCTTGTGACATTGCCGGAATATCAACAAAGCGGGCCTCTGAAAAATTGGCGAAGCCAACTTTGTCCATTATATGCGTTTTCTTTCCTCCCGTCAAGTGCCAGATTGGAAATCGTAACGTGAATTTTTAACAAAAAAGAGCCACCTTATATCGGCAGCTCTCTGTCATCTTTCAGGTCATGTCCCTAGTTATAGTCATAATAGTCATCGTCAAAATCCCTGTCCCGCTTTAGAATCTTTCCGGACATGGAAATTTCGTATTCGTACTCGTGAGTCCTGGTCCGAAATTCCACTTCGTAAACCGTGACCCCGTCATCCCTGTCTTTTTTCGCATGCAGGTTGTAAACCTGGGATTTGGACACGCCAAAACGTTTCGCCGCGTCGTCCAAAGCAATGGATTTGGCTTTGCTGGCGCTGATGCTCTTTGTTTTAGCGGCTTTTTTGATCTTGACCGTGCCTTTTACCTTGCTAAATTTGGAAGTGTATTCGGCCCGCACGCCGCTAATGGTGAATTTATAAGTTTTCCCAGTCTTGTACTTTTTGATCCTGAATTTGATTTCATCATCATCCAGATCATAGATAGAGGCTTTGTATTTTTTTCCGGATGTGTCTTTTACTGTGACTTTGACGTTTCGGTATTCCACGTCATCCCAGAAATCCACTTCCACTTTCCCGCTTCCCAAATATTTTACTTTTTCCTTAGCAGGCGCGGAAGCAAACACAGGCGAGGCGGCTAGCCCCAGTACCATTGCCAATGCCACCAAACAGGCGATAGGTGCTCTTAGTAAGGTCATTTTCTTTTCCATAACAGTCTCCTTCCTGTTTTTCTCTTGATTTTGATGTTCTCATTTTAATGGAGCAAGATTAAAACAAAGTTAAAAAGGCAGAAACGCCGCAAAAGCCTTTTCTTTTACATTTCATTTCCCACTACTTTGTAAAGCTCATCGCTGGCAGGAGGGGCGATTTCGATCAATTCTCCACCCACATCCATGCAGATGCCTTTGTCCGCCTCTTTGATCACGCCTATGTAAGAGGCCTCCACGCCTGCTTCTGCCATGGTCCTGGCCATGAGCTCCTTTTTCTCTGGCGCTACCATGATCACCATGCAGCCGCTGGAAATGAGGCGCAGATAGTCGATGTCAAAGTAGTCGCAGATCTTTCTTGTCACTGGTTTTACTGGCACTTTGTCCACCCAGACCTCTGCTCCGGTGCCGGCGATCTGACACATCTCCCACACCGCGCCTAGCACGCCGCCTTCTGTCACGTCGTGCATGCCGTGAGTGCCGATTTTCCCCGCAGCCACGCCTTCTGTCACAACGCTCACATGGTTCAGCAGTTCCTTGGCCTCCTGGATTTCTTCTTTGGTCAGCACAGTTTCCAGCTGCTGTTCAAAGTCACAGGCAATGATCCCCGAGCCTTCCAGTCCCGCGGATTTTGTGATCATGATGTAGTCTCCTGGTTTCATGTTTTCTGTGTTCTGGGACGCCCATTTTTCCCCTCTGCCAATGGCTGTGGAAACGATGACCGGCTTTGTGACCGCAGGGGTGATTTCCGTGTGGCCGCCGATGATTTCTACTCCCAGGGCTTCGGAGGCTTCTCCTGCCTGGCGCATCATTTCTTCGATCTGTTCTTCCGTGGTTCCTTCCGGCAGCATGACCGCCAGCATGATGCCCAAGGGCTGAACCCCGTTTGAGGCGATATCATTACAGGAAATATGGATGGAAAGCCTGCCAATGTCGCTGATGGCCGCTGTGATGGGATCTGTGGACATGATACATTCATATGAGCCAAAATCCACCACAGCGCAGTCCTCTCCGATCCCCGGCCTAGTAAGAACCTCCGGCCGCTTAAAGGTGATATTGTTGAATACGATTTTTTCCAGCAATTCACTATCCAATTTTCCAGTTTTAAGCATCTGTTTCATCTCCTGACTTTAACAATTCTAAAAAATCTTCTTCTGTGATAATGGGAATGCCCAGTTCTTTTGCCTTTTTGTTTTTGGAAGAGCTAGAAGCAATGTCATTGTTGATCAGATAGTCGGTCTTTTTGCTCACTGAACCAGCGGCTTTTCCGCCCATCTGCTCGATGACCGCCTTTAGCGCGTCCCGATTGTCATAATGGTTCAGGCTGCCGGTGATGACAAAGGTCTTGCCCTCAAAGATCTGGCCTTCTGTTTCTTCAAAGCTTTCGTCCAGATCCAGCTGGGAAAGCAGGTCTTCCACGATTTCTCGATTTTCTTCTTTTCCAAAGAACTCCGCGTAAGCCGCTGCCATGACATCGCCGATGCCATGGACTTCTGCCAGCTCTTCTTCTGTGATCGCCTGCATCCTGGCCCAGTTGTTCTTGCATGCTTTGGCAATGAGCTTGGCATTGGCTGCGCCGATCCCTGGAATCCCTAAGCTGTAAAGCAGTCTGTCCGGAGTGGTATGTTTCGCTGTTTCCAGCGCGTTCATCAAATTTTCAAAGGACTTCTGCCCAAAACCTTCCATGGTGGTGATCTCGTTTCTATATTGTTTTAGACGGAACAGATCTCCCAAATGGTGGATGTAGCCTCTGGCCACGAATTTCTCCAGGCTGGCTTCTGACAGGCCATCTATGTTCATGGCATTGCGGCTGACAAAATGGGTCAGGGATTTGATCTGCTTTGCCAGGCACTGGGGGTTGGCGCAGTACAGGACTTCCACGTCATTTTCTTTTTTCAGTTTTGTTTCCTGCCCGCACACAGGACAAGTTTTCGGAATATCCAGGCCGCCGCTCTTTGTCAGGTTTTCCGCAATCTGCGGGATGATCATGTTTGCCTTGTACACTTGGAGCTTGTCACCGATTCCCAGACAAAGCTCCTTTAAAATGCTCACATTGTGGACCGAAGCTCTGCTGACCGTGGTTCCTTCTAATTCCACTGGCTCGAAGATGGCCACTGGGTTGAGCAGGCCTGTCCTAGAAGCGCTCCATTCCATTTCTTTGAGCGTGGTTTCTCTGATCTCGTCCTTCCATTTGAAAGCAATGGAGTCTCTGGGAAATTTCGATGTGGCTCCCAAGGATCTGCCGTAAGCGATGTCATTGAAAATCAATACCAGGCCGTCAGAAGGCAGGTCGTTTTTTTCCACATGGTCCGCGAACCACTGCACGTTGGCTTCCAGGTCCGCCTGATTTGTCATTTTGTGTTCCACCACCTGGAAGCCCTGGCTCTCCAGCCATTGGAACTGCTGCTGTCTGGTTGCCATTTCCAGGCCTTCCGCGCTGACCAGGGCAAAGGCGTAAAAGTGGACGTTCCGCTTGGCAGTGATCTTGCTGTTAAGCTGTCTGACGCTGCCGCTGCACAGGTTGCGGGGATTCTTGTACCTGGCGTCCACATCATCAATGGCAGCGTTGATCTTCTCAAAATCCGAATAATGGATGCAGGCTTCTCCCCGCAAGATCAATTCGCCTTTGAACGGGATCCGCAAGGGGATGTTGGCGAACACCTTGGCATTTGACGTGATGACCTCACCGATCTCGCCGTTTCCCCTGGTGACCGCTTTGAACAGCTGCCCGTCCCTATAAGTGAGAACAATGGTCAGTCCATCGATCTTCCAGGAAAGAAGGCCCTTCTGATCTCCCAGCCAGGCAGCCATCTGCGCCGTGTCCTTTGTCTTGTCCAGGGACAGCATGGCTGACGGGTGCCGCTCTTTTGGCAGGTCGCTGAGGACTTCATAACCCACATTGACTGTGGGGCTCGCGGCCAGCACGATGCCTGTTTCACGCTCTAGCTGTTCCAATTCATCATAAAGCCTGTCGTACTCCAGATTGCTCATAATCTCCCTGCTCTCCTGGTAATAGGCTTTTGCCGCCCGATTCAGCAGCTCTGTTTTTTCCCGTATTTCTTTTGCCTTGTCTTCCATGCTGTCCTTATTCCTTTCGCTTTATGATGTACCTGGTCAGAGGCGCGATTCCAATTGCCAGCTTTTTATAAGATCCGTCCCGAAAGGCGACTTCGATGATCTGTTCGCTGACCTTGACCACCATGCCGATGCCGAACTTTGGATGCTTTACATGATCTCCTGGTTCAAAGTCTTCCATGGGAATGTTCCTGTCCAGCAGATCGTTGACCTGTTCTTTCACGTATTTTAAGCTGTCAAAAGGATTGAACGGTTTTTCCCCAGCGTATCCGTCCAGGGAAGGGGTTGACCTGGCCTCCCGCTTTTTCTCTATGATAGCATCTCCATCCACCAGATGTTTATCCACTTCTCTGAGAAACTGGGATTCCCGGGTCAGCTCTGTTTTTCCAAACAAAGTCCGCACATTGGCGCTGGTGAGCCATAGACGCTCCTTTGCCCGAGTCATGCCCACGTAGCACAATCTCCGCTCTTCCTCCAGCCCTTCTTCCCGATCAAAGGCCCTCCAGCCTGGGAACAGACCATCCTCCATGCCCGGCAGGAAGACGAATGGGAATTCCAGTCCTTTGGCGCTGTGCATGGTCATGAGCACCACGGCGTTTTCACTTTCATCGTGATTGTCCACTTCGGCCAGCAGCGCGATCCGCTCCATGAAGTCAGGCAGGGACAGGTCCATGTCTCCCTTTTCATAATCATAGATCACGGACTTGAATTCCATGAGGTTTTCCAATCTTCCCTCTGCTTCCAGAGTGTTCTGTTCTTCCAGGGCTTTTCGATATCCTGTTTTGTCCAGGATCCCTTCATAAATGTCTGATACTTTTAAGTTTTCCTGCTCTCTCGTGTATTCCTGAATGGTTTCCACCATCTGGCGGATGCCTTTGGATGCTTTGGCTGACAGGCTGGAAACCACTTCATCGTCCATGAGAGTCTCAAAGAGACTGATGCCCCGCACTTCCGCAAGGGTCTGGAGTTTTTCCAAGGTCTTGGCGCCAATGCCCCGTTTCGGTTCGTTGATGATCCGTACTAGAGCCAGATCGTCCGCGGGATTCTGCACCAGCCGCATATAGCTGATGATGTCTTTGACCTCTTTCCGGTCGTAATACCGCAGGCCGCCCAATACCCGATAGGGGATCTCCCTGGCGGACAGGGCCTCTTCAAAGGTTCTGGACTGCGCGTTTGTCCGGTACAAAATGGCAAACTCACTGTAAAGCCGGTCCGTGGTCTTGAGGCGGTCGATCTCCTGGGCCACATAACGAGCTTCGTCCCTTTCGTTATCAGCCCGATAATAAGCGATCTTGCTGCCGCTTTCTTTGGAAGTCCACAGTTTTTTGCCTTTCCTGCTTCGGTTGTTTTCAATGACTGAATGGGCCGCGGCTAAAATATTGGCCGTGGAGCGGTAGTTTTGCTCCAGTTTCACCACCTTCGCGTCTTTGAAGTCCTTTTCAAATTCCAGGATGTTGCGGATGTCCGCGCCTCGCCACTGATAAATGCACTGGTCGTCGTCGCCCACCACGCAGATGTTGTTGTGCCGTTCTGCCAGCATTTTCACAAAAGTGTACTGAATATGGTTGGTGTCCTGGTATTCGTCCACCATGATGTAATGAAAACGATCCTGGTATTCCAAGAGAGCGGCTTCGTCCTTTTCAAAGACCTTCACTGCGTTGAGGAGCAGGTCGTCAAAGTCCATGGCATTGTTCTTTTTCAGCAGCTTCTCGTATGCGGCGTAGGCCTGATAGACGATTTTGGTTTTGTGGTCTTCCCCGTAAGTCTCCAGGTACTGTTTGGGGTCCAAGGCTTTTTCTTTGCAGTCGCTGATCACGCTGAGAAAATAAGCAGGAGTGTACCGCTTGTCGTCCAGGTTCATTTCTTTGACAATGTTCTTCATGGCCGCTTTCTGGTCTGTGGGGTCGTAGACCACAAAATCCTTTTCATAGCCCAGGAGCCCCGCGTGTTTCCGCAGCACCCGCAGGCAGGCGGCATGAAAGGTGAGGATCCACATTCCCACGCCGCTGCCAATCAGGGATTCCACCCGATCCCGCATTTCTCCCGCTGCTTTGTTGGTAAAGGTGACAGCCAGGATATTGTATGGACTGACGCCCTTTTCTGTGATCAAGTAAGCGATTCTGTGAGTCATGGTGCTGGTTTTTCCGCTTCCCGCGCCCGCTAAAATCAGGAGAGGCCCCTCTGTGTGCAGAGCCGCCTCTCTTTGCTGCGGATTTAAGTCATATAGTTCCTTCATCCTTTTCCTCCGCTAAAAGATAATGTAATTCGCGATCAAGTTCAGGAAAAACTGTACGCCTGGCGTTAAAATCATATCCGTGATGTCAAAGAGGATCAACGCCATGAGGATAAAAAACCCGTTGTTGTAGATGGTGTAGTATAGCTGGGTATGTTTGATGTTGAAGATTTCCGTGACCACGGAAAAGCCGTCCAGCGGCGGCACTGGGATCAGGTTGAAGATCATCAGCACCAGGTTGATCTGGATCACATACAGCAGAATCTGCCACAGCGCGCCGCCAAGTCCGCCCATGATAAAGGTCGGACCGCCGATGAGGACCACGGCTTTCATGATGAACGCGAACACGATGGCCACGATCAAGTTCATGACAACGCCTGCCAGGGACACGATCAGTTCGTCCCGTCTGCGATTTTTGAAATTATTGGGATTGATCTCTACTGGCATCCCCCAGCCAAACCCTGCCAAGAGCAGGGCCACAAAACCGATGGGATCGATATGGGCCTTTGGATTGATGGTGACTCTGCCTTGAAATTTCGGTGTGGGATCGCCTAGCTTGTAAGCGGTCCAGCCGTGGGCGAATTCGTGAAACGCCAGCCCGATCACCACTCCTGGGATAATGAGGATGGTTTCCATGAACCATTCCATGGGGCTAGAGTACCTCCGTATGGAGGAGAACAGCATCAATACAAGAAATATCAAAAATATGGGGTCAATTCGTTTTCTCAAATCCTTCATCCTTTCTACCGCAATGTTTCGACAGGCGTGGCGCCTGGCCCATTGCCAAGCTGCGGCCCATCTTTTACATAAAGTATTTTATATTCTATCACACTTTGCTCTGTTTTGAAATATGCTAAATGAGAAAGACATGGGCCTTTGATCTGGCCGAGAGGAGGAAATCAATTCTATGGCAAAGAAATATGTGTGTACGGATGTCTATACGGTCCAGGCTGGTGATACGCTGTACGCTGTTTCCCAGCGATATAACGTGGATGTGGGGCTGCTGATGAGGGTGAACCGTATCTCGAATCCGTATAACCTGCGGATCGGCACCCGGCTTTGCGTCCCTGGTCCCGCAGAGCCGCTGCCGGACGTGGAGCCTGACGCGCCCCAGGATGGAGCGGATATGCCTATGGATCCCGCCGCGATCCATGTGGTGAAAGAAGGCGATACCCTTTATATGATCGCGAAACAACACAAAATCACGCTGGAAGCGCTGATGCGGGCCAATCCTGACATTGATCCGTACAATCTGCGAATCGGCATGGAGATCCGCGTGCCCCAGTAACGCAATCAGGCTCCCATTTCACTGCGGTTTGAAATGGGAGCCTGGTTCTTTTGTTTTCGAGAAAAAGCAAAAACCCGCCAAACCCTTTAAATCCAGCGTTTCAGCGGGTTTTCCCGTGGTGCTCCCGACACGAATCGAACGTGCGACGCACGGCTTCGGAAACCGACGCTCTATCCCCTGAGCTACGGGAGCAGATCCATTTTTACGGCAGTGTCAAAGCTTTTTTCACTGCGACTGTAGACTATTATACACAAAAATGGACCAAATGTACACCTAAATTTTTCTTTCTGCCATAATTTTTTAGAAATTTTTTCTCTATTGTTTGAGACGCTCCACCAAACTCTGTCCTCGGAAATTGCGGATCAGGAAATATCCAATGACGCACGGGATCAGCACGACGACAGCCACGTAAAGCAGACTGTACAGTAGCGGGAACTGGTACTCCACATAGTGGGCGGTCCCCTGACCGCGTATGAATTGGCAGACCCCATAGCCTAACAGGGAGCCGAAGATCAGGGAGATCAGCACGTTCCCCACAGCTAAAATCAATCCTTCTCCCATGATCATTTTGTTGATCTGCGAGCCAGCCATGCCAATGGACTGGAGCATGGCTAATTCCGTTTTTTGGGACAGGAAGTTGGTGATCAGCGTGTTGATCAGGTTGATCAGGCTGAACAAAGTGACAAACAGCACCAGGACCATGATCAACAAAAGCATCTGATTGACAAGCTCCTCACCTTCAGCCTGGACCTGACGCAGTGTCACCATGGTGAGCCTAGGCTGCTCATCTAAAACCGCATTAAGAGACGCTTCCACCTGGTTTGTCATCTCAGGCTCTGCTTTTACCACGAACTCGTCCCGCAAATTCACGCCGGGCACTTCTTTTTTCAGCACTTCCTCGGGCAGCAGGAACCAGCCCTCCACCAGGCCCGCTTTGTAATCATCGATAGCTGCCGCGATTTCATAGGTTTTTTCTTTTTCCTGGCCATCGTAATAATGGAGCGTCACTTGATCACCAACCTGGAACCGGTATCCATATATTTTCTCGGCCAGATCGTTTCCACAAACAATGATCTGATCTCCCCGCAGCAGCTGGTCGTAATCCAGACTGCCTTCCTGGACCGCTTCCTTTATGGCTGGCACTTCCTCCTTTGTGAAAGGCATGATGGAATCCTCATTGCCCACCTGCTCCTTATAATCATAGGTGACGCTGGTATGTTCCAGGGCATAGACTTTTTGCACCCCTGGCAGAGACTGGAGCTCCCTGCGGAAATCATCAGTAAACGGATTGGAAAGCTGCAGCTCCGCATCTCCATGCTCTGCTGTTTCCACAGCGTTTCCGGAAAAACACAGCTGGAACTGGCCCATCTGAAATTCTCCGACTTGCGCGTATTTTTCTCCGTCCGCCGATACCGCGAAGGTCACGGCTCCCATGAAGAGGACCCCTCCCATCCCTAGAGAAAGCATGGTCATGAAAGTCTTTTTCCGGTTCCGTGCGCTGTTCATCCTTGCCATGGAAAGGGGCGTGATCTTTCTCTGCAGCTTGCTCGATGCTTTGACTGCTTCATCGCCCGCATAAGCTGAATATCTGGCAGCTTCTATGGGTGACACGGAGGCCGCCATTTTTGCCGGCTTCATGATGGATAAAAGCACGGTGAGCAAAATAGCCGCTACTACGATGACTGCCATGATCAAAGCATTGACAAAGGAAAACCCTCCTGGCCTGGCGATAGCGGAAATGCCAGCTCCCAGCGCAGCTCCCGCGGGCGCTGCCCGCAAAGCCAAGATCACGCCTTGTTTTCGCACCAGACGGCGCACTTGTTTTCTCGTCATTCCCAAAGTTCGCAGCTGTCCGTATTCTCTGATCTTTCCGGTGACTGAAATGTAAAAGACGCTGTAAATCACCATGACCCCCGCGATTAAAATCACTGCGCCGATCACTGCGATGGTAATGGTGTCGCCAGTGATTTTTCCCGGGGAAAGGGTACCCAGATAGTGGTTGTTTTCATTGATCTGACTGCGGGGCACGCCGACCTTTTCTCCCACGTTTCGGGCAACGCTGAGGAATTCGTCCTGGCTCAAATCTTTACTGCCCTGGATCTTCACAAGCGCGTCATAATTCACGTCTTTCAGGCCTTTTCCCGTTTCCGCGTATTTCTTGGAATGGATGATGGGATAAAGCTGGCTGTTTTTTATATCTCTTGTGAATCCTGAAACAATACACGACTCTTTTTCTCCGGACAAAAACGGCACCGTGATCTTTGCCCCCACACGAGCCTCCTGTCCGATTTTTTCCATATAGGCCTTGGAAACCAGCACTTCGTTTTCCTGCTCCGGCAGCCTGCCTTCTACCAGGTCCACGGCCTTGATGACCTCTGCGCTGCCATCGTAATACACCTGCCAGATCACATAGTCATCGACCTCCATCTGCTCTCCCTGTTTGTCCAGGGTCAGAAAGGAGATCCGGTCATCCTGCTTCAAAGCAGCAATCTGCTCTTTGGTCACATCGTGATAAATCACATCCTGAGCCTGTGCGAGCTGCCGCTGCATGTCCAGCTTTACGGTGCCGGGCATCAGGCCCATGAACATGATCAGACAGGCTGCGATCGTGATCGTGACCATAATGAAACCGTTTCCTAGTTTTTTTGATTTTAAATCTGATTTTGCCAGATAGCTAATGATTTTTTTATTCTGTGTTTCATACATGACCGCCACCTACCTTCTGACGATTTTGCCGTCTTCAATGCGTATGATCCGGTCAGCGGTCTGGGCGATCTCTTCATTGTGAGTGATCATGATCATAGTCTGCTGGAATTCCTGGCTGGTGGTTTTCATCAGACTGATGACATCCTGACTGGTGACGCTGTCCAAATTCCCTGTGGGCTCATCCGCCAAGACAATGGCCGGCTTGGACGCCAGGGCTCTGGCAATGGCTACTCGCTGCTGCTGCCCGCCGGAAAGCTGGTTTGGCATGTGATGCTTTTTCTTGGAAAGGCCCAAAATCCGGATAATATGGTCCACCCATCCTTTCTCCCCATGACGGCCATCCAACTCCATGGTCAGGATGATGTTTTCATACACGTTCAAAATGGGCACCAGATTATAATTCTGGAAAATGAACCCAATGTTTCGCCGCCTGAAAATCGTCAAAGCGTCATCCTCCATGGAGCCCAGCTCCTTCCCATCGATGATGACACTTCCTTCCGTGGGCCTGTCCAGCCCGCCCATCATATGGAGCAGCGTGCTCTTTCCGCTGCCTGATGTGCCTACTACGGCTACGAATTCACCCCGCTCCACTTCCAGGTCAACGCCATCCAAGGCTTTTACCATGCTCTCGCCTTTTCCATAATATTTTTTTAGATCCATGGTTTTGAGTACTGACATGTTTTCTGTCCTCCTTTTATTGTCATGTCCTCAGCTTAACACAGAAAAATCACTATAATCTCTCTGAAAAGTAACAGTTTTGTGAAAATGCCGCCTGATCCGATTGCCCCTTGTCAAGTAGACAGGAGAAATAGCTAGAACGCAGCGCAGATGATGCCTGCGTTTTGTTTTGGAGCACAGGCGTTTTTCTACGCGCGCCGCTTTTCAGCTGGCAAAAATACGGAAAACCGAGAGCCCTTCCCTTTCTCGGAAAAGACCTTGACATATCCCTTCTGGGCAGTGATCATGTTCCTGGCAAGATACAGGCCAAGCCCCAGCCCCTCTTCTCCGGCAGCGTCCCGGCTCCTGTAGAACCGGCCGAAAATCTTTGGCAGCTCTTCCTCCTGGATTCCCATGCCAGTGTCGATCACCTGGATCTCCACGTACATTTCATAGGAAATGGCCCGCAGGCTGACTGCGCTTCCCCCAGGACTGTATTTCACTGCGTTGTGAACCAGGTTTCCTATGGCTTCTCTTGCCCATTTGAAGTCAAAGACCGCTTCTGCCTCCGCCTCACAGTCCAGCTTCATTTCCATGTTTTTTTCCTCAGCCTCCTGGTAAACATCGCCTATTACCTGTACAAGCAGGGGCTTGAGCTTTTGTCTGCTGGTCACGCATCGTATGATGCCGTTTTCCAGCCTGGCCATGTCCACCAGGGTCTCGATGAGAAATTTCAATTTCTTTGTCTGCTCCATGAGTCTGGCGATAATGTCCCTGTGCGCCTGCGTTTTTTCTCCCAGCAGTTGGCTGTACAACAGGATATTGGCGATGGGCGTTTTTGTCTGATGAGAAATATCTGCCAGCAGTGTTTCCACCTGTCCTTTCTGCTGCCTGGCGTCTCCCGCGGCTTTCTCTTTGATGCTGACAAAACGGGAAAGCTTTGTCTGGAGCAGCGCCAGTTCCGTGTCTTCATCCTGAGGCTTTGGCATGTGCCCGGAAATGGCCTGATCCAGCAGCCAGTCGCATTCCCGAAAAATCTCCAGGACCCCTTTTTTGATTTGATGAACAAAAAAAATCAGCAGCAGGGCAATGGCTGCCAATGCTGCTGGTACTAGTAGCTTTGTGTGGAAATCGCTAAAACAGACATAGGCCGCACCTGCGCAGAGCAGGAGAAACATGCCTCCAAAGATTCCATACTGCCTATAAAACCACTGATCGCTGATCCACCTGTCTTCTCCCATCACGCTTCCTCCGTTTTCTTTTCCCATACATATCCAATGCCGTAAATGCTTTTGATCTGCTTTGTGCCCAGCTTGTCCCGCAGACGTTTGATGGTCACTGGAAGGACATGATCGTCCACGAACTCTGTTCCCCATACTTTGTCCAAGAGGGTTTCTCGGGAAAGGGTCCGCCCCTGATTCATCACCAAAAGTTTTAGCAGCTTTTGTTCGATCCTGCTGAGGGTCACGTCCTCCCTGCCTTTTGTGAAAACCATGGAATCAAAGTCCAGCTTTAGGTCATCGCTGTAAAACACGCTGCTTTTCCCTTGACCCATGGCCCCTTTGCGGCGCAGCACGGTCCGTACTCTGGCCCGCAGCACCATAAGGCTGAAAGGTTTCGTGACATAATCATCGCCGCCCATTTCCAGGCCCCGCACAATGTCCAGCTCCATGTCTTTGGCAGTAAGGAAGATCACCGGCACATCGGAGCTTTGCCTGAGTTCTCCGCAAAATTCAAAACCATCGCCATCCGGCAGGTTCACGTCCAGCAAGATCAGATCCAGCTGTGTCTTGCCTACAATCTCTCTTCCCTGCCCGATGGTTTCTGCCTGGATGATTTCCATCTCCGGGCTCTCCAGGGTCATGACGATCCCTTCCCTGAGAGCCCGATCATCTTCTATGAGTAAGAGCCGCGCCATCTTAGTTTCCTATCTGCGCCATATAGCTGATGGGCATGTTTCCCTGCTGCTCCATGAGTTCCAGCAGCGCCGCCACATCGCCCTTCGCTCCGCCGCCTGCTTCTCGGGCCAGCTTGCTGAACAGAGCTGAAAACAGATTGGAGCTTTCGTATTTCATGTCGTAAACGCCGCAGGTTTCCAGGTTGTACTGGGCTCGCATGTCAGCCACTGCTTCCTGTAAGGTGCCGATCTGATCAATGAGTCCGTTTTCCTGGGCCTGCTTTGCCGTGTAGATCCTGCCGTCTGCCAGTTTTTTCACTTGAGAAACGTCCATGTGCCTGCCATCTGCCACAATGCCCACAAACTGCTCGTAGGCCTCATCCACCAGGGATTGGAAGATCTCTTGCTGCTCTTTTGTCAGGGGATCGGTCATGCCTCCCATGGCCTTGTTCTTTCCGGAAGTGATGGTGACGGTTTTAATGCCATGGCGCTCCAGCAGTTCAGACACGTCAAAGACCGTGCCCATGGTCACGCCAATGGAACCGGTCCAGCAGTTGCGATTGGCGATGATCTTGTCCGCGGGCGCTGAAATATAATATCCGCCAGAAGCTGCCATGGAACCCATGGCTGAATAAAGAGGCCTGCCCGTGGCTTTGTATTCCAGCAGCTTCAAATAGATCTCATCTGTTTCATAAACGCTGCCTCCTGGCGTGTTGAGAAACAGGATCAGACCTTTGTTGTTGGGGTTTTGGATGGCGTCATCCAGCCGGGCCAAAGTCCACTTGTGATCATAGGTGCTGGTATTGTAAGCGGATTCGTCCGCCGCGCCAATGGTCCCATCGATATAAAGGACGCTGATATGTTCCTCGCTGATGTCCGCGAATTTTTCATCCTTGTCTGTGGTCAGGCTGCTGCAGGCCACGCCCAAAAGGATCATGGCCAGCAGAACGCAGCCGAATATGATCAGCGGCTTTTTCAGGGATCGTTTTCTTCCCATCGTCCCCATTGGCCCCGCGGCAGCGGCTCCCGGCGGCATTCCCTGCCCTCCTGGACCACCTGGACCTCTTGAGCCGCCCCAAGGCTCCGTGCCCATGCTGCCCTGGGCATCGAAGCTGCCAGAGGCGCGATTTGTCTCTGGCCCTGGGATTTCTGTCTGGTTCGGTTCCTGCTGGCCCTCGGGAGCAGCCGCGGAGCCTTGGGAAGCTTCCTCATGCTGGTATTGTTCTCTCGGATCGCCAGTATATGCGGCCTGGCTTGCCAGCGGCCGGTCGATGGTATAGTAGCGCACGCCATTTTCATCGGGTTCGCTGATGATGCCTTTCTTCTTTCCTTCTGTGTCCTGCTCTGTTCTTTGATCCATGCTGTTGTCTCTCGTTTGATCGTCCATGGAGATCCCCCTTTTCTCTTACTTTTTATCCTGTATTTTATCACTTTTTTCCCAGTCCGTAAAGGTTTTGATTGACAGCGCACCCTAAGGGATAGTAACCTTAAGAGAATCCAATTATCTTAGAAAGGCAAGGACCATGAAGTATCAGAACATCATCATTGGCAGCGGCGCGGCTGGTCTTTACTTTGCGGCCGCCTGTCCTTCGGGCAACAGTCTGATCTTGGAAAAGACCGGTGCGCCCGGCCAAAAGCTGCTGCTGGCTGGAAGCGGCCAGTGCAATCTGACCCATGGCGGCAGCATCAAAGCATTCATCAGCCATTATGGATCTGCTGGCAAACGGATCCGCTCTGCCCTGTATAAACACAATAATCAGGCTCTGATGCGTTTTTTCATGAATCAGGGAATGGAACTTTTGGAGCGGCCTGACGGAAAAATCTTTCCTAGCTGCTTGGACTCCCGGCAAGTCCTGGCTCTGCTGCTGCGTCTGAGCAAAGCAAACGGCTGGCAGCTGAAAACCAATGATCCTGTCACTTCCCTGGCAGTCCAGCCAGATGGGACGTTCCTGGTCAATGGTGAGCTAAAGACCCGACAGGTGATCGTTGCCGCAGGAGGCTGCTCTTACCCTGTCACTGGCTCGGACGGCAGCATGTTTCCTATTTTAGCGGGACTAGGGTTAGAAATCACCCCGCCTCGTCCTGCCCTGGTGCCTGTCACGGTCCAGGATTATCCTTACCAAGAGCTTGCGGGAATTTCCTTTCCTAACGCCCAGGTCAGAATTGACGGACAGCTTTTAACAGGCCCCCTGCTCCTGACCCACAGCAGTTTTTCCGGACCAGCTGTTTTGGACCTGTCCCGATACGCGCGGCCAGGCGGCCTGCTGGAGATCAGCTATGTTCCGGAGCTTACAGCGTTTCCGGAAACTTACGGCAGCCGGCAAAGCGCTGCTGTATTTTTAGCAGAAAGGCTGGAGCTGCCAAAACGATTCGTGGAAGTCCTCCTCAAACGGTCTAGCATAGAGCCCGGAAAAAAGGCCGCCTCCCTTTCCGGCAAAGAGCAAAGCCGCATCCTCCGGCTTTTGACCCGGGATACCTTTTCCATCAGCGGCACTTCTGGCTTTTCCTCGGCCATGGCCACTAGCGGCGGGGTCAGCCTGGATGAGATGGATCTGAAAACCTTTGCCTGCAAAAAATATCCGGGACTCTTTGTGATCGGAGAGGCTCTTGACGTGGACGGAGACACAGGCGGCTACAATCTGCAGTTCGCCTTTTCCAGCGCTAGATGCGCTGCGCTGGCGGCGGGAACAGTCTGTGAAGACAGTCTCTGACGTTCATCCATGACTGCTGATGGACCGGATGGCGACAGCTTTGCCGCTGAAACAGGCGCGTTCCTATTGTGCGAAAGCTGCCGTCTGATGGGTTCATGCATGATAAAAACCGCTGCCTGGCATTTTGCTGCCAAATCAGCGGTTTTTTCATCAATCATGATTGAACCTCACTCGCCAAACACATCGAAATCATCTTCCAAAGGAACGGGCACGATGATGTTTTTCGCATCTTCCAAGGTCTCTTCCGGCACATAAAGATCAATGGGATAGGCGTTATTGTTTCCCATGGCGATCTCAATGAAATTGCTGGCCGCCTGGTATTTTTTCACGCAAGGGATGCCCTCGCTTTTCAGCTTGGACTCCAGCAGATCCGCCTGAAAGCTGCTGTCTGCCGTGCATAGGTAGACACCGCCCCGCCAAGGCTCTTTCTTGTCGTAGTTACTAAACATCCTTATCCTCAATTTCCTTCAGCAGTTTTTCCTGCAGAGCTTCGACCTTCATTTCACCCAGTTCTCCGGCTTTGCTGGAGCGTACTGTCAGGATGCCTGCTTCTGCTTCTCGTTCTCCGATGATGCAAATGTACGGCGTTCTTTCGTTGCGGGCTTCCCTGATCTTGTAGCCGATCTTTTCGTTCCTCACATCCACTGCGGTCCGCAGTCCTGCTTCTTCAAACCTGCGGCCCACTTCCTGGGCGTAGTCGGTGAATTTCTCTGTCACAGTCAGCAGCTTTACCTGGACTGGCGCCAGCCACAGCGGGAATTTTCCGGCAAAATGCTCGGTCAAAATGCCGATGAACCGTTCGATGGATCCAAAGATGACCCTGTGGATCATGATCGGTCTGTGCTTTTCTCCGTCCGGACCCACGTATGTCAGATCAAAACGCTGGGGCATCTGGAAATCCAGCTGGATGGTCCCGCACTGCCATGTTCTGCCCAGGCAGTCCTCCAAATGAAAATCCAGCTTTGGTCCGTAGAACGCGCCATCACCTTCATTGACCACATAGTCCATGCCCTTCTTTTCCATGGCCTCCCGCAGGGCGCTAGTGGCTCTTTCCCAATCTTCCTCTGAACCCATGGAATCTTCCGGCTTTGTGGAAAGTTCCACATGATATTTGAATCCAAACATGCTGTACACATGATCGATGAAATCAATGACACCCATGATTTCCTCTGTGATCTGTTCTGGCAGCATGAAAATATGCGCGTCATCCTGGGTAAAGGTCCGCACCCGCATCAAACCGTGGAGCGCGCCGGACAGTTCGTGTCTGTGAACCTGCCCCAATTCTCCCATGCGGATCGGAAAATCCCGATAAGAGTACATTTTTCGCTTGTAGGCCAGCATGGAACCAGGACAGTTCATGGGCTTGATGGCATAATCCCCCTCATCGATCTTTGTGAAGTACATGTTGTCTTTGTAATGATCCCAGTGGCCGGAAGTGTGCCACAGGGCTTCATTGAGGATGAGGGGCGTTTTGATTTCCTGGTAGCCTCTCTTTCTGTGCTCCTGCCTCCAGAAATTTTCCAGTTCATTGCGGATGACCATGCCGTTTGGCATGAAGAACGGGAACCCCGGGCCTTCTTCGTAAAGGGCGAAGAGATCCATTTCTTTGCCAATTTTGCGGTGATCCCGCAGCTTGGCCTCTTCCAGTTTTTTTAGGTATTCGTCCAGCTCTGCCTGGGATGGGAAGCAGGTGCCATAGATCCGCTGGAGCATCTTGCGTTTTTCATCGCCTCTCCAGTAGGCGCCTGCCACGCTCTGCAGCTTGACGGCTTTGATCTGTCCGGTCTTTTCCATATGAGGGCCAGCGCAGAGGTCCACGAAATCGCCCTGCTGATAAAAGGAGATCACTTCGTCTTCCGGCAAGTCTTCGATCAATTCCACTTTATAATCTTCATCTAATTCTTTCATCTTGGCAATGGCTTCGTCCCTAGGCAGCTCAAAACGTTCCAGCGGATAGTTGGCCTGGATGATTTTTTTCATTTCTTTCTGGATCTTGAGCAGATCCTGATCCGTGAATTTGTGTTCCAGATCAAAGTCATAATAAAATCCGTTTTCAATGGCCGGTCCGATGGCCAGCTTTGCTTCGGGCCACAGCATTTTCACTGCCTGGGCCAGGATATGGGACGTGGTGTGCCTGTAACAGAGCCGCACCTGTTCATCTTCAAAATTAATTTTTGCTTTTGCCATGTTTTTATCCTCCTGTTCATTCCATTTTATCTGTTGCCAAGTCGATCAGCATGGTGAGCATGTCTTTGTAGGGAATGCCGCTCGCCTCCCATAACTTTGGATACATGCTGATTTTCGTGAATCCCGGCATAGTATTGATTTCATTAAATATGACGCGTTCTTCTTTGTCCAGGAAAAAATCTACCCGTGACAGGCCTCTGCAGCCCATGGCGCTGTAAACGTCCAGCGCCGCCTGCTGAATTTCTTCCTGCTTTTCCTGGGAAATGTCATCCATGACTCTGGTTTTAGAGCCTTGACTGATGTATTTGGCCTCATAATCATAAAATTCGCCTGCCGCTAGGATTTCTCCCACAAGAGATGCTCTTGGGTGGCGGTTTCCCAGAACCGCGACTTCGATCTCTCTGCCCACGATGGCCTCTTCCACCAGGATCTTATGATCTTCTTGTGCTGCGATCCGTATGGCATCAAACAGTTCTCTGCTGTTCTTTGCCTTAGAGATCCCAACAGAGGACCCTGCGTTTGCCGGCTTCACAAAGAGCGGATACGTTCTCTTGAAATGCTCCTCCGCTTCTTTTAGGATGCCCTGTGGATCGGACGCAAAGGCATAGCGGTCTGTCAAGTAAAAGTCCGCCTGCCTCACGCCAGTGCCCGCAATGATCTGCTTGGTGATCGCTTTGTCCATGCAGGCCGCGGAAGCCGTGGTTCCCGCACCCACATAGGGAATCCCTGCCAAGTCGAAAAGTCCCTGCAGCGTCCCGTCCTCACCGTGCTTTCCATGGAGCACTGCGAAAGCCGCGTCAATGGGGAGCCGCTGGAATCTGTCGTCACTTTCAAACACGATCAAACCGTGATCCGATGTGTCCGGCGACAAGATAGCCCTGCGGTTGGCCGGATCTTCCTGCCAGCTCCCATCCTCTATATGGGAAACAGGGGAATCTGTCAAAAACCAGTTCCCCTCTTTTGTGATGCCCATTTTGTATACTTCATATTTCTCTTTGTCCAGATGTTTCAGCACCGAGGCCGCTGACATGCGGGAAACCTCGTGTTCTGAAGATGCTCCTCCAAAGAGGAGCAGCAGTTTCTGCTTCATGCTACCATCCCTTCTCTGGAAATCTACCATTTTCCGGTTATGCTGGAAATGCTGTCGCTGATGCTCTTTACCTTGTCTGTCGGCTGGTAATCCTTTTGTTCAAAGAATTCTTCGTGGAGTTGGACCACGTTCCGTTCTAAAGTCACTGGCGGTCCGTACCAAATGCCGTTGTAAGTCCAATCCGTCCAGTGATATGGCCAGCTTTTGCTCTCTGTGATGCTATAGGACGCTAGTTCCAAAAGGATCTCCATCATCTGATTGGTTGTCATATTTGTCTTGATGTCCGGCAGGATCTCATTGGCGATCTCATTGAGCTGATTCAGACTCAATGTCTTTGCCTTATTGAAAGCCGCAGCAAGAACGATCTTCATTCGTTCGTTCCGCCTGTGATCCCCTTGCGCGGAATCCTTTCGGATCCTGGCGTAGGTCACGGCCTGGATCCCGTTGAGCGTTTGCTTTCCGGCTTTTTTGATTTTCTTTTTGGATCCGCCAATGTTTTTCTGTGTATCCTTGATATATTTGTTCATTTCCTTGATCTCAGATTCTTTGATCTCAATATCAAGGCCGCCCAATGCGTCTACGGTGTCAGCCACAGATTTCCAGTTGACCACCACCACCTCTTCACAGTTCAAATCCAAGTTGCGGTTGATGGTTTGCAGCGTCTGGGTCGCGCCTCCGTAAAAATAGGCGTGGGTCATTTTATCCAGCCCATAGTTGTCCCCGATGTTCACATAAGTATCGCGGTACAGGGACACCAGCCTGACTTCATTGGTTCGTTTGTCCACGCTGGCGATGATCATGGCATCGCTTCGCGTCTGTTTATCATCGTTCATGTCCCTGGCATCGATCCCCAAAAGGGCGATGTTCCGGTAATTGGTTAGTTCCTTGGCCACTCTGCTGTCAATGCCCAGCGCCTTTCTGTTGACTTTCACCTGGCCTACCATATCCAATTTGGAATGAACCACTGTCAGTCCAGTCCCGATCACGCCACCCAGCGCAAGGACTGCTGCCAGCACGATGCTGGTGATCACGATGAGTTTCGTGTTCTTCTTTTTTTTCTTTGGTGTCTTTTGCTTTGCCCGTGCTTTCCTGCTTCTCTTTGGTTCCACCGCCGGTTCCCAGGATGCATCTTCCTCCCAAGGATTTTCTTCTTCCAATTCTTGCTCCGGCTCTTCTGGTGTCCACTGTGGTGTTTTCTCTGATTCCCAAAATGATTCCTGCTTTGGTGCGCGCACCGCTCCCGCAGGTTTCCAAAAGGATTCCAAATCCAGTCCATTGGCTGTTTCTTTTGCTTCCTGTTTTTCTTCGGTGCTTTGATCTCCTTTGTCCAGCAAACTTCTCAGGGCCTGCTCGATTTCGTCAATTTGCTTGGTGTTCTCAAATTTCTCAGAGCCCATTCGGAGTTCTCCTTTCCGTATCCCCCTGCTGCATCAAATGACTGTTTCAGTTTTTGCCGCGTTTATTTCCACAAATAATTTTTAATTATACCAACGCTGAACAAAAATTGCAACTTTTCCATCAATAGTATCCTGTGCGTCTGGAAATTTCCCCGCTGATTTCCTGTACAGTGCCCGTTGGTTTATAGCCTTTTTGTCCAAAATATTTCTTGTGGAGTTTTTTCACGTTGCTTTCCAAGGTGACAGGCGGTCCGCACCATGCGCCATTGTAATTGGTCCAGCCTCTGGTGTCAAAGGGCCAGCCTGTGCTTCCGCTCATATCGTAGCGGAGAAAATCTATCATGACTTTCAGCATGGTGTTGGTTTCCATGTTGGTCTTGATCTGCGGCAGCACGTTCTCCGCGATTTCGTTGAGCTTCATAGGATTCGTCTTCTTGGCTTTGTCCACGGCTGCCGCTACTACGATTTTCATGCGTTCGTTGCGCCGGTAATCTCCCTCAGCCGAGTCCTTTCGGATCCTTGCATAAGTGACAGCCTGGTTGCCGTTGAGAATCTGCTTTCCTGGCTTCTTGATTTTTTTCTTCGGTCCACCGATGTTTTTCTGGGTGTCCTTGATATACTTATTCATCTCCTTGATTTCTGATTCCTGAATATCCACCTCAATGCCGCCTAATCCGTCAATGGCGTCAGCCACTGCTTTCCAGTTGACGATGACCGCCTCTTTGATGTTCAGATCCATATTTTCATTGAGACTGTGAAGCGTTGCTGTGGTCCCCGCGTAAGCATGGACGTTGGTGATCTTGTCGTATCCGTATTTTTCATTCACATGCAGGTACGTGTCCCTGTACACGGAAATCTGCCTGATCTTTTCCTTTGTCTTGTCAATGCTCAAAATGATGATAGCATCGGTCCTAGATGATTTATAATCGTCCATGTCTCTGGAATCCACCCCGAGAAGAGCGATGTTTTGGTAATCCTTTAGGTCTTGTTCCACTTGCGGTGAGATTCCTAGATTGGATTGATTGATTTCCAGGTCTCCTACCTTTTCCATCATTCCCATGACAAAAAGGACTCCGGCCGCGCCTGCTATGATCAGCAGCAAAATAATGATCAATATGATTTTCCAGGCCCATCCTTTTTTCTTTTTCTTCTGTTTTTTTCTGCCTTTTTTGTCGTAGTGGTCTTGTTTTTCCAAGGCCTTTCTTTCTTTCCTCGTGAGTTTTGGCTCTTCCTGGTCATTGGCAAAAATCGGCTTGGATTTTTTCTTTGGGGATGGTTTCATGCTGCCGTCAGGCGAATAATTGGCATCAGGCCGCTGCCGCATGGAAAGGTATTCCTGATACGCTTCATCTTGCTGCTGCTGCCGTCTCTGCTGTTCCTTCTGCCTGCTGCGCTGCTGGTCGCGATTTTGAAAGATCTGATTCGTTTCCTCCCATCTATCGCCAGGAAGCGTGTCTCGCCTGCGTTCCCCCTGCATCCCATTGTATTTGTCTGATCTCATAGAGCTTTTTCTCCTTACTTGTATAGCGTTGTTTATTATAGCAGTAAATAGGGAAAAAGGCAAGGAAGGCCGCAGAAAGAGGGCGTACAAATAAGAAAAATTTAAGAACTTTAAGAAAAGCACAAGAGGATCGCTTTCCTCGACCCTCTTGCCTTTGATGCTTTTGATTTTGTGTGTTATGCGTTGGATTGATCCTCTTCCCACAACGCTTCATTGAACATTTTCCACAACTCGCCGTATCCTTCGGAAGCTGGGGTCACTGGTTTTGGAATCGGGTTTTCCGTGTCAATTTTGATCTTGCCCTGCTTTGAGAAAAGCGCGATGCGCGTCCCCAGCACCAGTGCTTCCTGAATATTATGGGTGATAAAAATCACTGTGGCGTTTTCTTTTTCCTTGATTTTCCAAAGCTCTGCCTGCAGCTTGTTTCTTGTCATAGCGTCCAGGCTGGCAAAAGGCTCGTCCATGAGTATGATCTTAGGATTCAGCGCCAGTCCTTTGGCAATGGCTACTCTCTGCTTCATGCCGCCGCTGAGCTGATGGGGATAAAAATCTCCGTACCCTTTCAGCCCTACTAATTCCAAGTGTTCCTCCGCAATGCGATCTAGCTGGGCCTTGTCTTTGATCCCATTGATCTTCAGCGGATACTGAATGTTCTTTTTCACGGTTTTCCATGGAAACAGCTGATTGAAATCCTGGAACACCATGATCCGGTCGATCCCCGGCTTGTCCACTTTGTTTCCTTCTACTAGGATTTCGCCTTCGTAATCTTCAAACCCCGCGATGCAGCGGATCAATGTGGTTTTCCCGCAGCCAGAAGGTCCTAGTATACAGAGAAAATCTCCCTGTTCCACAGTCAGATTCAGATCCTTTAGGATATCAGGCGATCCTGGGGAGTCGTGATAATTTTTGGTCATGCCTTTTACTTCTAACAGCTTGCTCATCTCACCATCCCCCATTTCTTCACAGTCCGCTTTTCGATCGTATGGAACACGCCGTATTCCACGATGATGCCGATAATAATGATCACGATCAAAGCCGCGAACACGCCGGCAATGTCAACATTGGTGCGCTTCATGAAGATAAACCAGCCGATCCCCGCGCCGGAGCCGGTGGTGCCGAATATCATTTCCACGCTGATCAGGCCTCTCCAGGCCCTGGCCCAGCCTACCCGCATGCCGGACAGCACATGGGTAAAAGCCGCGGGCAGATAAACGCCTGTCACCAGACTAAGGCCTTTCAGCCCCATGTTCTTCCCGCTCTCAATGTAAATGCTGGACACGGATTTGAATCCGTCCATGATGCTCCTGGACATAGGCCACAGGATGGAATGGACCACGATGAAAATAATGGTCCCCTCTCCAATGCCGATCCAAAGGATGGCCAGGGGCAGCAAAGCCACGCCCGGCAAAAGGTCGCAGACCGACACCACCAGATTGTAGATGGCATGAAAGGTCTTGCTCACGACTGCGATGCTGGAAAAGATAAAAGCCAGGACGATTCCAATGGCCAGCCCTTTTATGATCAGGCTCATGGAATACAAGGTGTACGCCAGCAAGCTGTCATCCTTGAATCCATCGACAAAACTTTCCCCGATCTCCGCAAGGGACGGAAACATGAGCTGCGGGAACACCTGCATCTGGTATACCGCCTGCCATGCTGCCAGGAAACAGATAATAAATATGATTTGCGTTCTAATCTCTTTCATGTTACGGTTTCTCTTTCTCTGTGATCTGGTTTCCCGCTTAGTTTCCTTTTACATTGTCAAAGGCCAGATCGCTCAGCGCTTTCGGACCGTCGTTTTCCAGGAAGCCGTTTTCTGCCATGAAGTTGGCGAAATCCATGATGCCCTTGGCTTCCGTGGTGTATACGCAGGACTCATCGTTGAGCCACTGGAGCATGGTAGCCGCGTCCACATCTTCATTTCCACAAAGCATTTCCGCTGCTTCCTCTTTGTTTTCATTGAGATACTTGATCGCGTCTTCCATTGCCGCTACTACCGCGTCATACAGTTCTGGATTCTTTTCCTTCAACTCTGTGGAAGCCACGCCCACGATAAAGGAGTTTCCGCTTGGCCATACGGATTCCAGTGCCTCTACTTCTGAAATTCCGTCTTCCTTTTCTTCTTTGAACACATAAGGGGACGTGGTCAGCTGGCAGTCCACGCTTCCCGCGATGAGAGCCGCCATTCCATCAGGATGCGCCATGGCTACGATGTTGTTGTCCAGCGCGTGCGCATCACCCAGCTGCTCTTTGGCTGCCATGGCCAGCAGGATGTGCTGGAAGCTTCCGATGTTGACCAAAGCGATCTTTTCTTTTTTAATATCCTTCAGGCTCTTGATGTTCGCCTTGTTGGTCATGATCCTGTGAGGCTGCGCGGACATATTGGCGAAGATTTTGTATGGAACGCCGCTGGTAACGCCTGTGATGGCAGGTCCCAGACCCATGGCGCCCACATCAATGCTTCCGGAAGCGAATCCTTCATTGATGGCAGAACCGGAGTTCAGTGTCGCCCATTCCACTTCTACGTTTTCGTAATGCTTTTCGATGAGCTTTTGCTCTTGCATCACCTGGAGCGGCGCATAAGCCATGCCGTACTGGAAGGCCACGGTCAGCTTTTCTTTTTCACCCTTTTCGCCTTCTGCTGAATCTGACGAAGAGGAACCGCCTCCGCAGGCAGCCAGGCTGCCCAGCAAAACGACTGTCATAACGATTGCTAATAACCTTTTCAAATGTTTCATTTTTTCTCTCCTTTTTGTAATTCTTTTATCAGCTAAACGCTCCCAAGGAGTCTTTCAAGATGGAAATGAACTCCCTGCTGGCGCGCGATAAATATTTTTGCTTGGGATATGCGACAAAGATATCCCTTGTGCAAATGTCCAGGTCTGTCAGGTAAAAAGCTGGAAACTCCCCTAGGTTCCCATTTGCCAGCGTCCCTTCCGTCACTAGGGAGATCCCTGCTCCCGCAAGGGTCAGCGCATAGCTGGTCAAGGTCTGTTCCGCTGTGATATGGTATCCAGGTTCAAAACCGTGACGTTCAAAGAGCATGGACATGATATTGCCGATGTGCTGATCTTCCCGTAATAAGATGAAAGGATCCTTCTGGAAATTGGAAAAATCCACGTAAGGCTGCTTTCTCTGACTCAGCCACGTGTCCAAGCCGCCTGACAAAATCACCTCTGGCGGGATCCTCCATTCTTCCAGCCTGTGGTTGATCTCCCACTTAGGCGGCACACAGACGAAGATCCGTTCGCGCAAGATCTTTTCATAGCTGCATCTGCGATCTAGATTCCAGGACGGAGCAATGAACAAGTCCACCTCATTGTCCAGAGCCTTTCCTACGATCTCCGGCATGCTGCCATCGATGATGGAAATGTCAATCCCTGGGTATTTTTTCACAAAACGCCCGATTGCGTTTGGCAGGTAACTCACATTGAAAAACGTCGCGCCGCCAATGGAAAGCGCCCCTCTTTTGAGGCAAGCCAGATCAGACAGCTGTTCCTCCAGCTCCTTGTCTAGTTCCATCTGCTTTTTCATATGCGTGATGTAAATCTCCCCTGCTTCAGTCAGCTGAAGGGGCTTGACCGATCGATCGAAAATCTGGCTGCCCAATTGTTCCTCCACTTTCTTGATATGGGCGCTGAGGGCTGGCTGAGAAATGCTCAGACGTTCAGCAGCCTTGGAAATGCTGCTGGCCTTGTGGATCTCCAATATATAATTCAAGTTTTGGTTTTGCATGGCAAGCCTCTTGCATAGTTTTTTATTTATGTTCTCATAATTTTTTCTTTATGGTTTGATGATTATACATGTTTACTGTGAAGAATTCGTGAAGGTTGCTGAAATAGTTGGAAATTCCGGCTATAATATAGGCAGTTTTCATATTGAAAACACATGACACACACTATTTTTTAAAGGAGTTTTGAAATTTATGTGCCAATCTATTATCGAACAGATCGCTGCCCATGCCTGCGACAGACCACAGCAGCTGTGTCTTGCTGACAGCACCCAGGCCGTTACATACGGCCAGCTATGGAAACGGGTCCACGGGCTGTCCAAAGAGCTTTCCCGCCTGGGCGCTGGGAAAGGCGACTGCGTTGTGGTGGAATGCAACCAGAGCGTGGATTATATGACATGTGAATTCGCCATACAGCTTTTAGGCGGCGTTTTTGTCCCGTTGGAACGAAATGCGGCAGCTGACCGAGTGTCAGAGATCATCCGCAGCGTGTCCGCGAAACTCTATATTGGAAAGGCTCCGTTCCTGCCAGAGCTTCCTTTTTTCCCAATCCAGGAAGCCGGCCATTTTCCCGATCAGGAGCCTGTCGATCCTGCAGTGATTCAGTTCCCCAAGGAGGGCGACACCGCAGAGATCCTCTTTTCCACTGGGACCACAGGAAAATCCAAGGGTATCGAGCTTTCCCACCGCAATGACACCGCGCTTGCGGAAAACGTCATCTGCGGCGTGAGGATGAAGCCTGACAACGTGGAACTGATTCCCATGCCCCTCAGTCACTCCCACGGCCTGCGGCGCACTTATGGAAATCTAGTCAACGGCAGCACCGCTGTTTTCGTGGAAGGCGTCACATTGTTGAAGAAAGTGTTTGGTCTCATGGATCAGTACCATGTCACTGCCATGGACTTGTCTCCGAGCATGCTTTCCATCATATTCAAGCTATCGAAAGACAGGCTGGGAGATTATGCGGATCAGATGGATTATATTCAGCTTGGCTCCGCGCCTCTGCCGGAAGAGGACAAGCTCCACCTTTCACGGATTCTGCCTCACACCCGACTGTACAATTTTTATGGCAGCACGGAAGCAGGCTGCTCCTGTCTGCTGGATTTCAATTCCATGTCAGGAAAGCCCGGCTGCATTGGAAAGCCCGCAAAAAACGCCGTGTTCATTGTGGTGGACGAAAACCGCAAGGTGATCGCTTCTTCAAAAGAACACATGGGATTCCTGGCCAGTGCTGGCTCCATCAATATGAAAGGTTACTGGAAAGAGCCGGAGCTGACGGTTGAGACCATGGAAAACGGGTACATCTATACCAAGGATCTGGGTTACATTGATGAAGAAGGTTTCATTTATATGCTGGGACGAAAAGACGATGTGATCAACTATGGCGGCATCAAAATTTCTCCAGAAGAAATCGAAAGCATTGTTGGGAAACATCCTGATGTGACAGACTGCGCCTGCGTTCCGGTAAAAGATCCTCTGACAGGGCAGGCCCCAAAGCTGTTCCTGGTGTTAAAGGACACGGATGCCTATGATCAGAAAGCCATGAAGGATTTTCTGGCGAAAAACCTGGATGCCAACAAACAGCCAAAATTCATCCAGCTGATCGATGAGATCCCCCGCACTTTCAATGGCAAGATCCAGCGGAACAAATTGATAGAACAATGACAGAACATAATAATCACAAAAATTGGAGGAACTTATGAAACGGATCATTTCTCTTGTGCTCGTATGCACCATGATCGCTACCATGTGCTTTTACATGGACGCGGTTCCTGCGGCAGCGGCTTCGGAAACACCGGCCCTTGTTGACGGGACTTATGTGGAGGACGAACTCCTAGTTGTCTTTGAAGATGACGTGAAACCAGCTGAGACCGAAAGGGTCGCAGAAAAATTAGACGCAAAAGACATTGAACCTTTGGACACAGACAGTTCTCCTGACGGTGAAGAGACGCCCTGCCTAGTGACGCTGCCAAAAGGAGAAGATGTGGAAGACGCAATTAAAGAATATGAAAAAAATTCTAAAGTGGCCTATGCGCAGCCCAATTATCTGTACACTTGCGAAAAGGACGCAGACAAAAATGAAGAACCCATTGCCCGGGCAGCAGCTGTCACCAGCGATGACACGGATCAGTGGAATCTGAAAAAGATCGATACCCAGGAATCTTGGGATCTGATTGATGACATTGAGGCAGAACGGAAAAAATCAGGAAAGGATGACTTGGAAAAAGTTACCGTGGCTGTGCTGGACACGGGCGTGAATCTGGAGCATGAGGATCTGCAGAAAAACCTGAATCCTAAAAAATGCGTGAAGATCGAACGAGAATCTACGAACGCTGATGGCACATATCCGCAGTTGACAACAGCGAACGGCACAAAGGGAGATGATGGCGGTCATGGAACCAAGGTGGCTGGAATCATTGGCGCCACTTCAGGCAACCATAAAGGCTCTGCAGGCGTGGCCGCTGGGAACGACAACCAGATCGTAGAACTTGCTGTTCTTGATGTGTATGAGCGCTATATCAGTGGCAGTGACAGATTGGCTAGGTCCTCTGATCTGATCAAAGGCATCGACTATGCTGCAGGGAAACATATTGGAGCAAAGGTCATCAACATGAGTCTCGGCCACTACGACAAGGCCACAGGTGCGGAAGCGGATCCTGCCTTGGAAGCGAAGATCCGAGAGGTGGTTCAGGAAAAAAACGTCACCGTGGTCTGCTCCGCCGGAAACAAAAATAATACCGTCACATGGTATCCTTCGGACTTTGCAGATACCATCAGTGTCATCTCCACCATCAATTACACCAACGTATTTGAACAGTGCAAAGCGCCCACTTCTAGTTATGGGAAAAATAAGGATATTTCGGCTCCCGGCTATCGGGTCATGACCCTGAACAAGAGCGGTGGTTATTATACTAATTCTTCAGGAACGTCCTTCGCTGCTCCAACCGTGGCGGCAGTGGCGGCCATGATCTATTATGTAAATCCCGATACGCTGAAAGAAGTGACACCGACACCATCTCCTACAGAACCTGCCATTTCTTCCGGAGAGGCATCTAATCTTGATGATCCTCCTTCCCAGCCGTCGAAAAAGGAATACGAAGTGGAGAAATATGGGATTACTGCGGCAAAGGTAGAAGAAATCATGAAAACCACAGCTACTGATCTGTACACTGCAGGCGATGACATCTACACCAGATGTGGAAACGTCAACGCCTACGCCTCCGTTGCCAAAGCCTCAGGAAAAAAAGTAAAAACAGAACCATCCCCTCTGACCGCCCCTACGTTAAAGGCAACATCCGCAGCCTATGATAAAGTGCGTCTGGCTTGGAATAAACCAGCTGACGCACAAGGCTACCAGATTTATCGTTCTGCCTCAAAAAACGGTTCTTACACAAAAATCAAAACCCTCTATAATGGTGGCAGTACGACATTCGATGATACAGAATTGAAAACCAACACTGCGTATTACTACAAAATCCGCTGCTTTGGCACAGTGGATGACAAGCGTTCCTACAGCGCACAGTCAGAACCTGTGGCAGGAACGCCGCTCCTCTCGGGTGTCACCGGTTTTAAAGCAGCCTCCAACTCCTACCGCAGTATCAAACTGAGCTGGAGTAAAGTGACGGGCGCTAGCGGCTACCAGCTGTTCCGCTCCACGTCCAAAAATGGAACGTACAAAGCCTTTAAGACCCTGACCAGCGGCAGCACTACCAGCCACATTAACAAGGCCGGGCTCGCAGCGGGAAAGACGTATTACTACAAGATGCGTCCGTATATCAACATTTCCGGGAAAAAGGTCTATGGAAAGACTTATTCCGCAGTAAAAAGCGCTAAGACGAAACCCGCTACTCCATCTCTGACAGTGAGCAAGTACTCTGCGGGAAAAGTAAAGCGGAAAGTAAAGGTAAAATGGAGCAAGGTTTCCGAGGTCACCGGTTATCGGATCAGCCGCTCCACTTCGGCCAGTAAAGGGTTCAAACGGATCAAATCGCCGTCCTATAAAGCGACTCGTTCCTTTATTGACAAGAGCGTGAAGAAAAACAAGACATATTATTACAAGATCAGGGCTTACAAGAAAGTCAACGGCAAATTGCTGTACGGCGGCTACTCTGCAGTGAAAAAAATCAAACCATAAGCCCTGCGGCGAATGCAAACATGAATCAAGATTCAATTGTGTGTGACCATAACATTTGGAGGAATAAGAATAAGATGAAACGAATGATCCCACTTGCGCTTTTATGCGCACTTATTATCACTACGGCCCTTTCTGCTAGTGCGGTTCCCGTTGCTGCTGCAAAGCAGCAGTCTCCTGTGAATGAAGCTTATGCAAAGGATGAAATCATTGTTATGTTTGAGGCTGGCACAAGAGCCGCCAAGACGCATCAAATTGGGAAAGCTCTTGGTGCGGAAAGCGTGGAGCCAATCAACCCCACCACTTCCAGCTCCGCAAAAGCTTCACCCTGCGTTGTCACCCTTCCTCAGGGCGAATCCGTGAAGCATGCCCTGAAGAAATACCAACGCAACCCCAGCGTTGCCTATGTCCAGCCTAACTATTTATATTCCTATGATGATGCCGTGGACGACAATGAAACGCCTATTGCCCGCACAGCCGCTGCTACAAAAAATGACACCGATCGCTGGAACCTGAAAAAGATCGATACGCAAAAGGCCTGGGACCTGATCGATGAAATCGAAGCCGAGAGAAGACAAGCTGGAAAGGAAGATTTGAAACGAGTCACTGTCGCTGTCCTAGACACTGGTGTAGACTTGGAACACGAAGACCTCCAGGAAGCCCTGAATCCACAAAAGTGCGTGAAAGTAGAAGGACAGCCTATCCCTTTGTATCCTGGTCAAACTTATCCCCTCCTAACAGGAGATCAGGGCGGACACGGCACGAAAGTAGCCGGGATCATTGGGGCTACATCAGGCAATCACAAGGGTTCTGCTGGAGTGGCCGCAGGAAATAACAACCAGATCGTAGAGCTAGCTGTCATTGATGTATACGACCATTATTATGGACGCTATGATAAATTAGCCCGATCTTCTGATTTGATCAAAGGTATTGACTACGCAGTAAGGCCCGAAGTGAACGCCAAAGTGATCAATATGAGCCTGGGTCATCGTCCCAAAGGACCAAGATCAACAAAAGACTATGCCTTAGCCGCAAAAATCGGAGAGGTTGCCAGAGAAAAACAAGTGACTGTGGTCTGCTCAGCTGGAAACAAAAATAATACAGAATTGTGGTATCCATCCGATTTTACGGATTCTATCAGTGTCATCTCTACCGTTAATTACTCAAATGTGTTTAAGCAGTGTAAGGCACCGACCTCCAACTACGGAAAACTGAAAGATATCTCCGCTCCCGGATATCATGTCATGGTCCCAACCAAAAATGGCGGCTATAAAGCTGATGCTTCTGGAACATCCTTTGCTGCTCCGGTCGTATCCGCAGTGGCAGCTATGCTTTACTACGTGAACCCAGATGCCCCTGAAAAAGAAACCACAGCCCAATCAACACCTCTGCTCAGCACATATGGGATCACTTCCTCACAGATTAAAGACATTTTGAAAAGCACTGCCACTGACCTTTATGCAAAAGGAGATGACCTTTATACGCGCTGTGGAAACGTGAACGCCTATGCCGCCGTTGCCAAAGCCGCCGGCAAAACAATTTCTACTGCTCCGGTGCGATTATCCCCACCCAAGCTCAAAGCCGTATCCTCCGGCTACAATAAGGTTCGTCTTACCTGGAACAAAGTGAGCACCGCACAAGGGTACAATATTTATCGCGCTAGTTCTGCCAATGGACGCTATAACCTTGTCAAAACCCTACATAATGGCAGGAGGACTACTTTTACGGACTCTAGCCTTAGAATTGGGAAAAAATACTTTTACAAGATAAAAAGTTTTGGAACAGTGGACAATAAAAAATCGCATAGCACCTATTCTGCTGTTGCGAGAGGCATACCGCACCTTACAGGTATTACTGGCTTCACAGTGTCCGCACAATCTTATCGCAGCATTCATCTAAAATGGAAACGAGTGGTCGGCGCACGAGGATATCAGATCTTTCGTTCAGACTCAAAAAAGGGATCATATAAACTGCTAAAAACACTAGTTGGAAAAACGAAAACAGCCTATACTGACGCAGCAGGACTCACAGCAGGAAAAACTTACTACTATAAAATACGCCCCTTTACTAAAGCTTCTGGAAAACGGATTTATGGAAAAGTTTATTCCCCTGTAAAAGGCACCAAAGCGGTGCCCAAAAGGTCCTCTGCTATAACGAAAAAGACCTGTAGGCCCAAATAGCCACAGGTCTTTTGATCATCTTTTTTAATCGTGCTCCATTTTCTTGCGGTCTTCCGCAGAAAAATCAACATAAGCATCATAGGCCTCTTCCCAGCTCTTGTAGGCCGGATCACCTCTATGATCTACCATATCGTAAGATTCTTGCAAATGCAGCATTACATAATCGGTAAACTTCTCTGCTCCTTGGATGTTAACATGCTTTTCATCGTAAAAATCGTATTTCCAATGTATGTCCATGGCCTTCTCTGCTTCTTCCGTACAGCAGTTGATCACCTGATAGCCTCGGTCAGTCACGATCTTCATGGCTTGATTCAAAGGTTTCAGGTCTTCCTCCATAACAGGGAACGGTGATAAAACAAATACTACATTAGCAGTGATCGAATCGCAGTAGTCCAGGAAATCATCCAAACATTCTTCAGTCACGTCTGTTAGAGGTTCCAACTCTTGCGTATACGCAGGGAACAACGCAGTGTCCACCTGCTTGAAGGTATTAGTGCCGCTCATACAGAACCCTTTTGTTTTCTGTGGTGTCCTGGTCAGAAGCAGGTCTTCCTTGTAAAAATCATCCGCCTGCCATCTGCCATGATATTTTACCACTGGAAAATAGTAGTTGAGCTTTTCGTAATCCAAATCATTTTCGCCTTTCGCATAATAGCCCAGAACAGCATTGATCCCTTTAATGCGATTCAAGGAAAGAAATCGCATGCTATCACATACATTACGAACATGAGCTTCTCCCACATAATCCTCTGTTCGCTTGAACCACCTCATCTCAATGAGAAAAAGTTTTGGATCCTGTGTTTTCATGGTTTCCTCCATGAGAAACTGATTATAGACAAAGGGTTCGCTGGGAACAGCGAGCGTATATATGGCCGCTCCGGATTTTTCAAAAGCGTAAGGGGAAGCAAAAAAGCGATTTGCGGAACTTGCCCCTATATACACCCCGTCTAAAGTGTCCTCCTTCTCTGCGTAAAAGCCATTAAAAATCTGCCTGCTTTCATTGGAATCCGCCAAAGTGAAGACGTTATTGAGATACACCAGCAAGAAAAACCCAATAATCAGAAAAATAAGCCCTCGAAAAAATTCTTTAATTGTCATGATGTTTCTTTTTCACCACCTTTAAAAGCCTCGATAGATAAAGGCCGCCGCATCGTACCCCGGCCCGTAGATGCCAAACACCAGTATAGCTGCAAAAGCCATGAGAAAAATTCCCCAACGGAAAAGCATGTTCTGTCTTTCCAACGCTTCTCTGATCCGCCATCCATTTTCCTGCATCAGGCTGACACAAAACCAGATCACACAGCATAAACCGAGAATGGCAAAATCATAAATGGAGAGCCCGTGGGTAAAAATGCCACCCTCGGTAATAATACCCGGATTAAATGCTGCCATTGATTTGAGCATGGTTATCGCAACACCAAAAGATGCGGCCTTAGGGAAAATTCTTCCTATCACGATTAAAAAAAACGTCCGCCCAATCTGAAACAGCCTCCAACTGAAAGCCTTGGTATTGATCCGCAGGATCTTCACCAGCCAATCCAGCAGTGGCGCAAAAATCATTCCTAAAATGATGATGCCTCCATTGTATAGCCCATAAGCCACGTATTTGAATTCCGCTCCGTGCCAAATACCGATCACCAGGAAGGTGGCCAGCTGCGCCACGATAACAGGAAACAGTTTTCCCAGCCTGTCTCCCAAGACTTTACGCAGAGCTTTTCCCACTTTTCCAAATCCCTTGGAAAGAGAGATGGGGTAGAAAATGTAATCCCGGCACCAGTTTCCCAAGGTAATGTGCCATCTCCGCCAAAATTCGGAGATGCTATCGGAAAAATAAGGCCGTTCAAAGTTGTTGGTCAGCTCGATGCCCAGGATCTGTGCCACGCCGCGGCTGATGTCAATGCCCCCGGAGAAATCTCCATAGATCTGGACGCTGTACAGCAGCAAGGCAATGATAATATAAAGCCCTTCGTATTCCGTATAATTGTCAAAGACCGCACTGACGAAGATACCCGCCCGGTCGGCGATCACCAGCTTTTTGAAAAAACCCCATAAGATCAGCTGCGCACCAAAGGTCAGATTCCGATAACTGAAGGAATGACCTTCGTAAAGCTGCCCTGCCAGCTGATCGTACCTGCTGATGGGTCCTTGTATCAGCAGTGGGAAAAAAGATAAAAACAGCGCAAATTTAAAAATATTCCGATCTGCGTCAAATTTATTCCGATAAAGGTCAATGATATAGGCCACGGACTGGAACGTATAAAAGGAAATCCCCAAAGGAATCAGAACTCCTAAGTCAAAGCTCAAGTCCGCAAAGCCCAGCGCTTCGATATAATAGCGGAAGTACTTGACCATGGCCAGCACGCCAAAATTGAGAAGCAGGACCAGGAAGACCATCCGCCTTTTCTTTTTCTGCACAGAAGCCTTGAGCGCTTTCTTTTGGTCTCGGCTCAGCTCCTGTCCGTGCTTTGCCAGATACGCCTTGTGCTTTTTGTTTTTCTTTCCAATATACAGACCACCGAGAAAAGTAACGATAGTCGTAAAGACCATGAACACCAGGGTCTTTGGGCTGGAGATGAGATAAAAAGCATAGCTGGCCGCCAAAAGGGCGACCCAGCGTATCTTTTTCGGCAGGACAAAGTAGACAACTGTCACTGCCAAGGCAAATAGCAAGAAATAAAAGGAAGTTAGTGCCATGTCTCTCCTCTCTCTTTATGCCTGTGCGTTTTTGATCAGTTCCACCATAGCGTCTACGGAATTAAAGTTTTCCGGAGTCAGATCCTCTACGGAAATCTCTATGTCGAATTCATCGTTGAATTCGCCTACAATGGCTACGATATCCAGAGATTCCAGCACATTGTCATCAATTAATTTTTTATCCGTTCCCGCAAAATCCACGTCACTGCGCACGCCTTTTAAAATTTCCAATACTGTTTCTTTCATGATTTCATACCTCTTTTCAGTCAATAAATGCTATTAGATAGTTGCTTTTAGCCATAAAAAAATAAGCACTAGCGAAAGCGATTTAACTTACCTTCTACTAGTGCCACACACAACCGTATTTTATCATTTTTTCAATTTGGAGTCAACAAAGCCGAACAGCCAATCGCATGTTTTTTCTGTGGATTTTCCGTCACATTCCTTCATAAACCGTTCACAAAAGGCAGTCCTCTGCTCCGGGGCCAAGTTCTCCCTGCGTATGGAATCCACTAACTCTGGCAGTGTCTTCACTACATCGCCATACACATAATCAGAGAAGGGAAAGTAGAGTCCTCTTCCACCTTCGTACTCATCGAGATCATGGACATAATAGATGATGGGCTTGTTTGTCAGCAGGTATTCAAAAATCACCGAAGAGTAATCCGTGATCAGCGTATCTGTGATCAGCAACAAGTCATTGATGTCTCGACACTCGGACACATCCAGATAAAAATCCGGGTACACTGACAAATCGTAAGCTGCTATCTCCTGGGCTTTCAGGTTGTTGTACGCAGCAGGGTGCCACTTGAACAGAAACACGTATTCCTGGTGAAGCTGCTGATAGAGATAAGCCAGATCCAGCTTTTTAAAATCATAAGCCGCATCTCTGATCTGAGTCCCCCGATAAGTAGGTGCGAAAAGGATCACCTTTTTTCCCTGCAGGATGGGATACCGCTGCCGCAGTTCCCTGCGTTTCGCATCTATGTAATCCCTTTGAAAAAAAATATCAGTGCGAGGGATCCCTGTGGCCTTTACCCGCTCTAAAGGGATGGAAAAGGCCTCCGCATAGCAGGAACGTATGGGTTCTGCGCTTACGATGGCTTTTGCGTACCGCTTGTAGCCAGTATGGATCTTAATCTGTTCCCCCATGTTGGCCTGCCTGCTGAAAGCGAACTTTTTGTAAGCGCCCGCTCCGTGCCACAGCTGACAAATCTGCTGCCCCTCCCGAAGCTTCATAAAGGCGGTATAATCGAGGAAATCTTCCAGCAAAATGTATTTGGCAGTGGCCAGGTAATAGGCCAGCTTGAAATAGGCGGCCAAACTCCTTCGATAGCGTCTGTCTTCCTTTAGATCCACCACTTTGTCGAATTTTTGGGGCAGGTAATCATAAACGAATTTCAAATTTCCACCTAGCTCTGCTCGCACGTCTGAGGCAAAAAGCACTCGGTTAGGCTTTACTTTAGCCACAGCGGCGCAGATCCGGTTTGCGATCATAAAGGGTACGATCCTGCTGCCTGTTCTGATTTTCCGCATCAATCCCATAAACGTTTCTCCCTATAGCTGCTCCATAATTAGATCCACCACTCGCTCTGTAGATTTTCCATCCAAATGATCGAAATATGTCTCTGCGAAAGGCTTTACCTTTTCCTGCTCAAAATCTTCCGTTTTGATAGCCTGGATCAATTCATCCTGGGTAAACACTTTTTTCCCAGGTACAGTCGGCCCAAAATCAAAATAAAAATCTCGATCCCTGGTATATTCCTCCAAATCATAGACATAAAACAGCATTGGCAGATCCAACAGCGACGCCTCAAAGATCAAAGAGGAATAATCGGTAATCACCAAATCTGATACAAAGAGCAGATCGTTGATTTCCGGAAAATTGGACATGTCCAGTATAAAATCCTTGTATGCTTTCGGGATCACCATTTTCTCCCGTACAAAGGGATGATGTTTGATAAGGATCGCATACTCACCGCCTAATTCTTCATAAACCTTTTGTGGCTGGAATTTGTCCATTGGGTAGTGTGCGACCTCCTTTCCAACTCCGCGAAAGGTAGGCGCAAAAAGAAGAATTTTTTTATTCATAAGATGCGGATACTGTTCATAAAACTCTTTTCTTACCTGCGCCGCATAATCCGGGTCAGAAAACACGTCTGTCCTGGGCACACCAGTGGCTTTTATGGCTTTCATTGGCAGACCAAAGCCCTGAGCGTACCAGATCCGCACATTGCTGGAGCTGACAGCTACGTAATCATAATTCCTATGCACTCTGGAATTCTGAGTCGGCGCTCCCGGCTTGCCGATGCGGGAAAAGCCAAAGGTCTTGAAGGCTCCGCAGGCGTGCCAGAGCTGAATCAGTTTTGTGGATTTTTTCAACTTGATGGTATACATAGACGGAACATATTCGTCTACTAGAACCACCTGGCTGAAGGCGCAGGCTTTGCAGAAATCCGCAATATCCCGATACGTCATCCGTTCCACTGTTTTGGTATTGAGGAACAGACGGCACTTTACGTCTGGATGATTTGCTTTCAGTTTATCGTAAACAAATTTAAAATTACCCTCCAAGCTGGTATTTCTCTGTGAAACAAAAGCCACGGATTTTTCTTTTCTCGGGAGCTTGCATAACCCATAGTAGCCCATCCTCAGCATAGCTTTTTTTACCCTTCTGAGAATTCGATTGTACTTATCAAATAGTCTGTCTGAAAATGTCAGTTTCCGCCTGCCCGCTTTTTTTTCGTAAACCTTCCTCCGCTTTTCTTCAAAGAGAACAACACCGAAAAAGGAAGCAAATAACTCCACTATCCCCCACGGAAGACCGATGATCCCTCCTACAATCAACAATGCATGAAAGCCGGTTTTTTTCAGTCTTTTTTTCAGACGCTCCCATATGGGCTCTTCCATATGTACAGGCTTGAAAGCAAAACCGTTTCTTCCAGTCACCTTGACTTCATATTGATTCCATCGCTGGATGATATTGCGATGATCCAGATGAAATTCCACCTGTTCCTGCCGCTCTCCGCCGCAGATCATATCCATGTGAAGCGTGAAAGGGAGGTTCGCTTCCCTAGTACTCCAAAAAATATGGTCCAAAAAACAATAAAATCCTCCTCGGAATTTACATCTTCCCTGGGAGTCATACTGCACATCTGTGAAGCGGAGGGTAAAACTGCGATCTTCCTTTCCATTATCAAACCAAAGGAGTATCCTTGGTTTGATCTGGCTGTCGCAGTCATATACCGTCCCTTCCACTGCCACAAACATAATCATTTCACAAATGCCAAAATGAACGACTTTGATTTGCTGTTTCATAGAAATCTCCTGAGTCTTTTTATGATTCGTTTTGACACTTTCCTTCTTTCATCACTGAGTTCCCATCGCAGCTGTGCGTTGCGATCTACTAAATATCTGAAATAGTCTTCCCTTCGCCGCATCTGTTCCTCTGGATCTTCAAGGATCAGCGGTGTGACCGGTGGTTTCAGTTCCAAAGCTTCCAGTTTTCTATCAAAAGGTGTTTTTTCCGGCACGACCCCCCCATCATACACGGTTTCCAGTCCATTTTTATGAAGGAAATCCAGATAATGGTCGAACCGTTCTTCATGCCCTTGATGGATCATGTCGAAGTCAGTGGCATCATAGATATCAGAAAGGCTCGTGGTTTCCTTGATATCCTTAGCCAGCATGTGTGGGATATGGTGATATTCCGCCAACTCTAAGATCCTGGAATCTGAAGCAAAGATGTAACTGGGCGTGCCAGCTAAGACCCCTGCGATATTGCCGTGAATCCGGCTGCCAAAGTTGAGCGTGGCCTTGCTGAGAAAGTCCAACCACGTAGGCACATTGACAAATCCCCGTACTTTATCTTCCTGAAAACACGCATCCAAATAGTGCTTTGGATAGTTGCCTGGTACTTTTTTGTTATCCGCTTTTCCAGCATCTAGAGGCAACCCTGCATACAGCAGTCTAAAATCAAATGTGTTTTGCGGGATGAAATAATGGTTGGGAAATTCTTTTTGACATTTTTCCAAAAATCCGTGAAGTATTTGAGGCAGCTTTACCTTTCGATTGATACAGACCATGGAATTAGAAGACAGTTCCCTGCGTTTTACCTGAGGCAGCTTGGTGCCAAAGGTGAACATGGACGGGCATCCGATGACCGTATAGTCCGTTTCTTCCCGAAATCCCAAATGTTTCAGGTAGTTTGCCGTAATTTCGCCCCGCACCCCCATAATGGCAGACTTGTCCAAAACCGCCTTCACAAAATTTTTCGCCTGTTCGTCAAATTGGTGCGTTGTGTTGCCTTTTGCGTCTACCGTATCCTGCAACCCGATACCTACCACGATACATGGTATTTTCAGCTTTTTAATGAATTCTGTCATTCTCTCCAATTCATTGCTGAAGGATTTGCGGAAAGCATTAGCCAATGGAATCAGGAAACAATCATATTGCTCGTTTAACTTTTGCATCCTCTGCGAAGAACTATCCCGCATGTTTATGATCGAACTAATCCGATCAGTTTCATCGGTCATCAAGGTTCTGCATAAACTATATGGAAAGAACATATTTCCTGCGTTTGTGCCAAATTTATCTTTTGTCAAAATTTGAAAAGTATCGAAATTATCCAGGGGCAACATACCCGCTCGCATTAAAACTCGTTTCATTTTGCTTCTTTCTCCCAAATCATAACGGTCTTTCCACCTGGCATTGCGGCATCCGCTTCAAATGCGGCGTTCATATCTTCCAGACTGTGAATCGTCAAGACCTCACCTACGATTTTTTTCATCTTTTGCACCACATCTGGATTTCTACGGTAGAATTCCAATAAATCTCGGAAATCTTTTACACCACATCTGCTGCTGCCAAAGATGCGCAGCCCTTTTTCCAATACCATCCTCGTATGAATCGGGACCAGTTCTTCTGAAACGCCCATGATAGCGATGGTCCCTTCCGGGTGGATGAAATCGATGATCTGGTTGATAGCAATTCCGGACGCTGCTGAACCAACACATTCAAAAGCATGATCGACACGCAGGTCTTCTGGGATGCAACTACAGTTGTAAACACCGTCAGCAAAGGTAAACTCTCTCATCTTCGTCTCATCAATACCAAAGACGCAAACTTCATACTGCGGAAATCTGGATTTCAATAGCAGAGACGTGATATAAGCCAGATTTCCGTCTCCCCATATGCCGATCCTGTTTCTCCTGGCATGGGAAAAGCGATCGAATCGATTGATGGTATGGTAACTGACCGCAGCCAACTCCGTAAAGGCCGCCACCGTGGTGTCCATGCCTTCCGGCAAAGGAACCAAACGGCTTCGCTGCATATCTATCACATCCTGCATAAAGCCATCGAATCCACTGGCCCGAAATTTGCTGCTGCGCAAATAGTTTTCCGCAATGATCTCGTCTTCTTCCACCGGCGTATTAGGCACCATAGCCACCAGCATGCCCTCGGGAAATTCCTCTTTTGGATCGTGAAGCACTTCTCCAATACCTTCATGAATCAACGCCATGGGCAGTTTTTTAGCTAGAACTTCAGGCGCTCTCTGCCCTTGATAATACCTCTGATCCGCATGACAAATGGATAAGAATCGAGGGCGCACTAGCACTGCATCCGTATTCTCATTGATTTCCGTTGTTTTTTCTACAAAAACTCCTGGTTTTACCAGACTATAAATTCTATTTTTGATCATTCCTTCCCTCCTAATAGGGATTCCGCAAGCTGTAGATCGGATGGATACGTGATTTTCACGTTATAGGTTTCCCCCTTTACCAGTGCGACTTCCCTGCCTTTGATGACAAAAACTTTTGCCGCATCCGTGAGGGTCTCCTTTTCATGATCTGTCAAGCTCAGATAAAGCTCCCTAAATTCTTTGGCTTTAAAGGATTGAGGTGTTTGACCCTGATATAAGTGCGCTCTGTCCGGGACATGAGAAATGACGTGGCCATCCAGGCTTTCCACAATGGTATCCGTGGCTGGCACCACAGTGTCACAGGCACCTTTTTCCCGCACAGCCGCAATATTGTCCTCAATGATCCGTTTTGTGACCAGCGGCCGCACCGCATCATGGGTTAAAAGGATGGTATCATCCTCTAATCCATAGTTTTTTTCAACATAGGATATGGCGTTCATAATGGTGTCGTTTCGCATCGCTCCCCCTGGGATAATCGCAATCTGCTTTGAAGACACGCCATACTGATCGAACAATTCCTGGGTATAATCCAGCCAGTCCTCCGGACAAAGAACGATGACCTTGTCCAACTTTTCACAGGCAGTAAAGGCTTCTATGGTATGAATGATGATAGGCTTTCCACCTACCATCAGGTACTGCTTTGGTTTTTCCACATTTCCCATGCGGGTACCGATTCCGCCCGCTAGAATGGCTCCAAATATCATATCTGAATCTCCTTTTCTTCTTTTGCGTATGTTCCCATTTATTCTACCATAACTTGGATAAAAAAACAGCCCCTTTGTCTAATCGCTTCTCATCTGCCCATAAATGAGGTCTGCCAGCTTTTTCGTACATTGTGTGTCAGAGGCCACATACCGTTTGGCAAAGGTGCGGCTCTCTTCCATATCCCATGTGTCCGTTTCAATGGCATTTATCAACTCAGCAGCATGAAAATATGGCTTTCCTGGAAGATCCTTTTCATAATCCAAATAAAATCCCCGCCTTCCTATATATTCCTCTAAATCATACGCATATAGAAAAATCGGCCTTTTCGCCAATGCCGCTTCATAGATCATGGCTGAGTAATCTGTAATGAAATAGTCACAGACAGACAGCAATTCTAATGTGGAGAAACCTTTTGCGGAAATGACTTGCTCTGGCAGCTGATCGTCAGCCATCAAAGGATGAAACGCCGCTACCAGATTGTATGCCTCATAATCCACTGCATCGATCAACTCCGAAATACCTTTCCTTCCTTGCTGAGATTTTCGGAAGGTAGGGGCGTACAAAATGTTTTTCTTTTCTGCTAGTTTAGGAATGGCGTCTTTGATTTCCTGCGCTTTTTTTTCCATGTATCTCGGATCGCGAAGCAAGTCTGTTCTAGGCAGTGGCAGAATTTTAAAAGCATCTCTGTCATATCCAAAAGCTTCTCCAAAAAATTCAGCACTTTCTTCGCTGCTGGCCAGAATATAAGTATAATTCTTGTGCATCCGCATGGCTTGTGCCAGCCAGGCTTGGGAGCCTTCCCCTTTGTCAAGAATGCTGTAGCCAAATTTTTTGAATCCGCCCATAGCATGCCACATCTGGATGATGGGCAGTCCCTGTCGATGGCGCAGGATACTGGCTGCGATACAGTAGCTATCCAGTACCACAACCTTCGAGGATGCCATGGCATGCATCTGAACACCAATCATATGGAAGACGTAATTTATTTTGGCAAGAAGTCCGCTGCCCAATGTCTTGCACAGGACCTTCACTTGAACGTCCTGCCTGCGCTCCAGTTCCTCAACTAATAACCGGATATCCAGGCTGGGTTTGTTGCTTTGCCTGCTGATGATCACTACTTGTTCTTTCACAGGGCACAACTTGTGAAGCCCATAGATCCCGTTCAGCAGAAGCCTTCCGATCATAATCAGGAACTTCATTTATTTTTTCCTCGTGCTTTTTCCATATACATCGATAGCAATATCGATGTCATCATCGCAAATAACTTTTCCGTTTTTCATAACAATGCCTCTCTTGCAGAACTGCCGAGCGATACTTGTAGTATGTGTCACAAATAGCAACGTCACTCCATCTTGGTTCACAATTTTATTGACCTTTTGCAGGCATTTATCTTTGAACGCCACATCTCCAACGCTTAGCGCTTCATCGACGATCAGGATCTCCGGCCGGATATTCACATTGATAGCAAAGCCCAATCTAGCCTTCATCCCACTAGAATAGGTCCGCACCGGCTGATCGATATACTCTCCAATTTCAGCAAACTCCACGATTTCCTCTTCCAATTCTTGGATTTCCTGTTCTTTCAATCCCGATAGTCTGCCTTTTAAATAAATATTTTCTCGCCCTGTAAATTCCGGGTCAAATCCAGAAGTTAATTCCAATAGCGCGCTCACTCGCCCTTCTACCTTTATGTTTCCCTCTGTAGGAAACGCAACGCCTGTGATCATTTTCAAAACCGTAGACTTTCCAGCTCCATTCTTCCCGAAAATAGCCACAGTTTCTCCTTTTTGTATAGTAAACGACACATGATCTACCGCCCTTTTTTTCTTGTAACTGACTTTTTTAGAAAACACGGACAATAATCGCTGTTTATCGTTTTTATATAATTTGTAGACCTTTGAAACATCTTGAAAGTCAATCACGGTATTTTTCATTCTTTGCTCCTTATCTATAGTACATCCGGGATTTCTTTGATCAGCTTTTTATAGCTCCAAATGGCCAAAATAGTCATGGTTACTAGGGTAACAGCATAACAAAGCAAATGGGTCGGCTGTTCAAAAAACCAGATTTTATAGATGAACACATTACGATATCCAGATGACACATAGGTAATCGGATTGAAAAGCAATATATTTTTCAGCCATTCAATGTCAATTTTGTTGACATCCCACATGATACCTGACAACCAGAACAAGGCAGTAGTCACTGACTTTACCAAATTTAAGAAGTCTTTGCTCATGGAAGAAAGCATCGCAGAAAACAAACTCCATTCAACAAAGAACAACAACATGCATAGCATGTAAAAAGGCAGCTGCAGCATATAAATGTCTGGCAAACGCCCAAAAATCGCAAACACAATAATCACAATCACCATGAGACATAAATGCACAGTCAGTTTGGATAATGACACAAATGTCGGTATGGTAGACACCGGAAATTTCATCTTTGTCACAAGATACTTATATTTCCGTATGGATCTGGCTCCCTGGACAATGATTTCGCTCATGAAAAACCAAGGCACCAATCCTGCTATTAGCCATAAAATAAATGGATAGCCTTCTATATCACTTTTCAGTCTCAGGCCTACAGAAAACGCAAACCAAAAGACAAGAATCGTTATGGTTGGTTTCACTATGGCCCAAGCCCAACCCAAGGCAGAACCACTATATGTTTTCACAATATCCGCTTTGGCTAACTTAAAAACTTGACTGCGCCATTCGTAATGTTCTTTAATGATTTTACTTATTGTACTCACGCGTTTCCTCTTTCATGCTTCGTCATATCTACTTGACTTATCAATGTGTTAATTTAAAGCATGGCTCTATTCCCATAGTACCCTATTGCGCCAAAAGCCTAGCAATCTAATTTCAATAAAATATCAATAAACTGCTGCATGATTTCTTTCGTACCAGTTGTCACTCTAATAAATCCGCCTAACATTTCATTATTATAATATTTTACGAGAATCTTGTTTTCTTTCAAACGCTCTGTTAATGCTTTTGCCTCTGTCTTTGGTTTTATGAACAGAAAGTTTCCTTCTCTCATATTGACTTCATACCCTTTTTCCATGAGAGAATCCGCTAAATATTTCTTACCCTCCAATTGTTCCGCTACCATATTCTCAATCATTCCGCTTTCAATGATAGCCTGAGCGAACTTTATGCCAAATCCATTGACATTATGCGGAGTACAAGCTTTTTGGATCAAAGCGATACCATCGGCTTGACCAGTAACGTATCCTAATCGACATCCTGCTAATGAAAATAGTTTTGAAAACGTTCTTGTTAGGAAAACATGCTCGTTATTCTTTGCGAATTCAATAAATGAATTTGGATAAAAATAGAAATACGCTTCATCAATCAGCACTGTTGCAAAATGTTTTTTAGCGGCAGCTAAAATCTTCTCCATATCTTCTGTACTATGTACATCACCGATTGGATTGTTGGGGTTTAAGATTACCACTAAATCTACATCATCATCAATTTTAGCAATGATATCCTCCGCTGTTACTGTCATATTTTCATTATACGGAACCGGAACATGTACACGCCCATACATCTTTGCATATACACTATACATAGCATACGATGGTGCCACGGAAACAATCTTTCCGCCAGGTTTTGTAAAAATTTCAATGATATGTCTGATAGCTTCAGCTGAACCATTTGTCAAACAGATTTCATTTGGTTTTACTTTTATGAAATCCGCCAATTTTTCTGTAAATTCCAAGGTTTCGGGATATTTTGCCACGAATTCTGAATCCACATCCTTTAGAACAGATTTGATAAACGCATCAGGCAATCCCCCAGGATTCTCATTTAAATCCAAGCGTAAATATCCCTCTCTGGAATTCTGATCATAAATCCGGAATAAATCTTTAATATTGGGATTGATATAATACATGATGTCCTCCTAACCGAACCGCAATTCTCTATGTTTTAGTTCCCGCACTCTTTCGGCCCTTCTTTCATCACCGAGCGCTTCTAAGCATCTGCAGTAAATCTCAAAGATTTCTTCATCAAATGAAAACGCAAGCTTGTGTGATTGATAGTAACGGACCAATTCATCATACTCTTCTAATACCCCCATTACCTTATCATATTTTTGACAATTATACAAATCCAGGATCTGTTTTTTTTGGCTGGAAAAACGGCCTTGCATTTTAAATTTGTCATCAATGCGGCAAATAATGGCCCAATATCGTTGGATGGTTTTATTAAGCGGCACGAGAAGCTCACGATATTTTAGTGAGCGCTTATACCGACTTAACGCCTCGCCTGTCAGCAAATCCAAATCTACATTTTTCTTTAATTCTGAAAAAGTCAGATATGCGTCTGCCAGCAACGATAATTTTCGTTTTTCCTGCCCGATCTCCTTACCTTCTGTGGTTTTATCTTGTACCTGCAATGTCAAAACAGGAAATTTCTGATCGTATAAAGACACATTTTCTTTGCTTTCAAGCACTTTCTCTGAGAAGTACCAATTTTTATGCTTTAAATTCTTATTCTTTCTTGTAACAAAACACTCCTCTTTTCTAGAATTGAGCGCTGCCTGTGTATGCCATCTGAAGATGGTTTTGGCAATCTTTTTTCTTCCTTGCTTTCCACACAATTTCATGATTGCGTTTCCAAATCTGTGCGCATACTGCGCTTTGTTTCCAGCTGTCTCTGGCAAATACGTTAAATAAGATTCATGTGCGATTTCCAGGCCCCTTATTATCGTGGCCTTGATTTTACTGTTTTTCTTTTTGACAATTTTAATGCGTATAAAAATCCCTAAATCCGTATATCTCTCATTAGCATTTAGCTCTATTGGAAAGTACACAGTAGTTTGGTCCGCATAATATAAATCATACGCAAAATGATCCGCATTTGTCAACATTGAGTCTATGCGGCGGTCAGCCCGCCCCTCTGCGGTTACGGCATCCATAAATTTCATTGCGTTTTCCGCAGTCATTACCACTGTGTTGAGTCCATAGTCCTTTTTAAAAGCATGCTCATAATATGCGTATATCGCAGTATCTCCATATAGAAAATATTCAATCCCGTGCTTTTCACAAATTTCATTGATTTCACATAAAAGCCTGAACTGCACCTGCTGAAAGGATGTAAGCGCGACATGCTCTGCGCCTGACTCAGTAATATTCGCATCAATGTCGGCCACTAACTCTGGAAATTTGCGCTTTATGTCCAGCAGCAGCATGCCATTGCTTGTGCGCCCTAATATTTTCTGATATATTTGTTTTGCATCATCCTTTTTTTCCTGCCTAAAAAGCAAGTCTCCGTATGCTTTTTCAATTTCTGCATCAGCCGGATATTGGTCTAATGCCTGCTGCGCCACAGACACTAGCGATGGCAGCTCTTCTTCTGGCGCATTTTCTATCAATACCAGCAATTCTAATCGTTTTATGGAGACAATATTTGTTCGGTCCTCTGGGGAAAGACGCTTTAAAGCTTCTTTCGCATCAGCAGTTCGACTGGAATAATAGGCCCCACTAAGGAATTTAATGTCGCTAAACAGCTTATCTATTTTTTCAAGTAAAGGCGATAACGCTTTACCTGTGCCCTTTCTTGCTCGAAGAAGGCTTTCTGCTTTTTTGATTTGGCCTTTTGCTGTCAAGGCATACAGTAACGCATACAACCAATCATCATCAATATCGATGAATACTGGCTTGCGATAGCGATGCCAGTAGCTATGCCTCATCTTTCCTAAAAATTCCGGTGTGCACTGGTTCTTCAAATAATAATCAAATATATCCACAATTTCTGAGAATTTTTTTTCGGCCAAAAGCTTCAGAACATCATAGCCGTTCTCTGAAATCATTTTGTTCTGTATATATTTTACATACTGTATGTTCACCTGCAAAAGGTTTTGTTCCCACTCACGTTTTAATTCATTTCTCTTGATTGTGAGATCCTTTCTTAGTTGATAGTTTTCTGCCGCCTCCTTTTTGTCAATTTGCTGATCTAACTCAGCAGTATAAACCGTATAAGGCACATCCATATTAACAACCGATACATGTTGGGTCGCCTCTTCGTGCCCTGGAATATACATCCAGTCCGCACCATATAATTGATATAAATAGTCCCACCACCGGTTAGGCAGAGGCAGCTGCATGTCTTCAAAAGGCAAATAAACAGGCTCTCCCATCATTTCTTTAGGAAAAATGCTTGGTAATGTCCCCCAACGCAAAACGTAGCAATCACATTCTTCTTCTGGATATTGGAACAACTCTGCTTCCAACTCCTGAAGAACCGCCTCCCGTCCTTGTTGCTTTAACTTTTTCTGATAAGTGTCATACAAGCCATAGTATTTCGTTTCATTTCTCTGTGAATAAACATAATATGGCACTACAATGTCATTGTATACATTGAATTTTGCTAAATGCGCTTCCTGAATCTCTTTGTCAGCTGGAATTGGATCTAAAATAAAGATATCAATAATCAATCCACCTGAGCATGTATTCATACAATGGAACCTGCAAAGGGTAGTAGTGGTTTCTTCTATGTATCTAGGAATGGTCGCCGGACATTCCCGATTGTCATCCAGGCATTCTAAAACACGATCTCGTGGAGCTTCTTTATGGAACGCTTCTCGAAAACGGTAAAAGTTCTCCCTTGTCATGTATAAATCAGCGTCATCATCCCACGGAATAAAGCCTTGGTGCCGTACAGCGCCTATTGTGGTGCCTCCCGCAGCATAATAAGTGATTTCATACTTCCTACAGATTGCGTCTATTTCACGCAGCAATCCCAGCAGGTGCGCATGTAATTTTTCCAAACGATGGTCCTCCTTCAACAGTTACTGTCTTACTAATTTTGCCCAATCACCCAGCTTTTCAAATCCAACGCTCTTATGTGCGCTCTGGCCAGCATCATAGTGATAAGAATATATATCTTTTCCTTCTTCTAGCAAATATCTGCACATTGAACCCAATATTTTTCCATATTGTCCCTGTCCTCGATATGCAGGGGAAACAAATCCCCCTGATACAATAGCAAGGTTGTCCAACTCCGCATAAGTGGCAACATGGGAGATAATTTTATTCTCACCATCGCGCAAAAGATAATTCCTGCCAAATTTCTCCTTATATCGCTCTGCTAATTGTTGATACAGCAGATCATTTTCATATGGTTTCCCCAACGCTTCGTCCTCCGATAACACATCAGCGATTTCCCGCAATTCATCATAAGAAGCCGCATATACATCGGGGCTAAAAATATTCTCATAATGCTCTAACCTTAGTACGATGCCCACCTCCTGGCTGTACCCGTCCATGTGTTCTGCGACTTTATCGGTAGTTTCTTTCATTGCGCAGACCATGCTTGGCAATTCCCGCATGATAAGATCGGCTGCGTCTTTTGCGTCAAAATCATTATCTCGAGAATATAAATGCATACCTGTGTAGTACTTTAAGGCGATCGCTCGAATGGCTCCTTGTTCATCGAGCTGCCACCACATAGAAACATTCTCATTACTCAATCCATATTTTTTTAAATCTATATACAGATAGAGACACTTTCCATAATCATCACCAATATAATCCAAAATCTGCTGCTTATTGCGCTCTGTACATTTTAACATCTGATCCCTCCATAAAATTATCGTCTTATAGAATTGCGTTATCAATCAAAAATTTGGTCAGCTTGTTCCCTATCTGCGTATAGGTGAATCTTGTCATATGTAGATTATCTGAAGTCGCATATGGACAGTTGTCTTGTGTAACAAGGTCACCTGTGTGGAACTGATAAACATCCATTCCCTGCGCTTTATATTGCTTTATCAATGTATCAATATCATTTTGATAATCCTGAAGGGTAAGCCCCAGCTTATTTCGCGTCGTGAATCGATTTGTCAGCTGAGAATAATCCAAGGTCCTGTCACTGTAAAACAAGTCAACAAAGACCACTTTGATCGGTGCTTTTCCTTTCTCTACTCTGACTTTGCTGCCCTCTTCGATATATCCCATGATAGTATTGATCGCACCATTAAATTCTTCTTTTTTCAGGCTGTCCAAATCGCCCAACTCAGCATCATCTAAATAATCATTTGTTCCTGCAGCCATTACTACCACATCAAAGTCTTCATAAGTCTGTGAGTTTGGATGCAGAGCCTGCTCTGGCGTAGTACCATCTTTAATCTTTTCCGCAACATCTGTGATCAGCCGATATCTATGATAGCCTGTGCCGTGATAAGGCTTGTAAGAATAAGTAGCCCCTGGTATCGATGGATTGTAGTATTGTACATCGGTCAATTGATTGATGCGCCAAGGATAGGAAAACACTTCTTTCGTTGTTGCTCCTTTGTATGGTGAACCAAATGTAATGCTGTCACCTATATACAAAATATTCTTATTGCCGTGCATCCTGTCGCTTATTGAAAAACCTTTATCATAATCGCTATATATATTTTTTCCACCTTTTACCGATGCTGCCTTGACGGTATAATATGGATGCGATGGGTCCACTGTGATGGTTGCGGTTTGTCTTGTCGCCGATTGATGTTTAACCGTGGTCACCCGTGTCCAATGGCGATTTCCATTACTATCATTATAGCCTGTATAGAGGTAATAGTTCTTAGCGTTCTTGACCGTGGCCCATTCGATCACAGCTTCTTGGGGTGTGTTTTTTGTAACACTGACAATCGCAGGCACAGCAAGTTCAAATTCGCCATCTTTGTCATAGTTGCTATAAGTGCGTTTGCCTTTGCTGCTGTCGGAATAAGCCCTGACAGCATATACTAAACTGTTTGTAGATGGATCGACAAAATTGGTTGCGATTAACAACTTTTTCTCGCTTTCTGTCTGCAAGCTTTTCTCATAAATATCCTCATACGTATATGTGTCTCTACCATCCGCCTTTACTGTGGCAATCGTCTTATACTTTCCTCCAATGCCCTGTTTCCTGTAAACTTCATACCCGCTGGCTCCCTCTACCCCAGTCCAAGAGATCAGCGCATGCAAATTTGTACGGTCAACATCGACTTCTGGTTTGCCTGGTAACGTGGAAATCCCTTTTGTGTCATAATTTCCTATTTTGTAAAGGATTTTCCCTATTTGCCTTACAGGTTTCACTGTATAAGTGTATTTTTTACCTTTTTTCAATGTCTTGTCTTTGTAAGAACTGGTGCCAGCCTTTCCTTTTATTGTCGCCACCTTGGAAAAGGAGGCTTGTCCCGTTTTTCTGTAGATCTCATAAGAGTATCCTTTACTGGATTTCCACTCAATCGTCGCACACTCTTTTTTTCCAGAAGAAAACTGCTCCAAACTCGTCAACACTGGTGCCTTGATTTTCGCCGGAGTAACCTGCCGGCCCTTACTAGGATATTTCTTCGCCTTCTTTACACCGGTTATTTTATAGACATATTTTTTCCCTACTTTGATCTTCTTATCCTTGTAAGATTTTGCTTTTTTGCTTAAACTAGCGATTCTCTTGTATTTTCCGCTTCCAGTCTTCCTATATACATAGTATTTGGAAACGCCCTGTGTTTTCGTCCAGTACAGCGTCACATTACTTTTTGTCGCCACGATTTTAGAAATTACAGGTGCTTTGCTCTTGGGAGCCTTGGCAGCGTATGTCTCAGCCAAATTCAAATCCGAAAACACCAGAATTGCTGCTAAAAACATTACCATAGCGATTAATCTCTTGCTCTTACTCATTTTAAATATTCTCCTTCTTCATTTCTCCATTGTTTACACACATTCACACTTTTTCAGTTTCCGTAATTTGCTCTAAAATAGATGTCATCACCTCCGCTTCCGCAGGAAATAATCTTGTCGATTGTGTCCGATTGTCTTTCAACATGATTAATAATTCCTGAAGCAAATAACGGATCCCACTGCCTTCAAAGTTAAAGCTATATTTTTTTACATGTTTCTTCCCATTATTTTTCAATTCAAAATAGCCTGTATTCCACCAATCATCCTTTACAATGATCGATCCTTTATCTCCGATGATAATGAGCTGATTTTCAAATTCCGCCTCTGTTCCGATTTCAAGCCAAGCTGATGTATGCGCATACTCAACATTCAACAAACAATATGTCAGGTTCCCCTCTGCGTTGCGGAACAAGCGCTTGTCCATGGTTTCATAGTCTGTTCCCAACAATTTGATCATCGCACAGATCGGTAATTTTGCCAAATCTAAAAATCCAGAACTATTTTCAAAGCTATCCGCTGAAATAGATGCTTTCACATTTAGGAGACGTCCGATCAAGTTTCCCTGCGCCATCCATAATAATTGATTAAATGCGCGCAGATACACGAGTACCATGTTTTCCAAAAGTGCGACTTTGTTTTGCTCTGCGATTTCCATCAATCTCGCAGATTCAGATTTGTCCAAAGAAAACGGCGTGTCCGCTATTACGTGCTTCTCTCGTTCAAGCGCCTTGCGAATCATCTCATATCTTGCTTCAAGTTTAGTGATGATAAATACAATATCCACACTGTCTAAAAATTGCTCGTAATTATCGTATGCAAGGTCCAACAGATATTCATCTCTCACTTTTTCTGCAACTTTAATATCCTCACAAAAAACACTTTCCACATGAACGCCGCTTACATTTTTGGCTTCTTCCATGATTGTGCCGTCACTGTCGGTGTCTGTCACGATTCCAACCCTATAAATCTTTCCTGTCTGTTGGCGCAGCTGCGTGCTGGATATATTCTTTGTTCTTTCCAAATATACAACATTGCAATATTGCCGTAAATGATCAAATTTTCCCATCCAGTCCGAGCCGATCACAAATGTATCGATATTGTAATTGATAATGTCCTGTGTCTTCTGTCCCAAATATTCTTCAACGATAACTTCATCTACCAATCCTGTTTTCTTTACATTCTCAATACGCGTCAGCAAGCTGTCCTGAACTGACAATTTGCCTCGCTCTATATCGTAACTTTCCCCTGTCACGCCTACGATCAAATAGTCTCCGTATTCTTTTGCTCTCTTCAAAATGTTGTAATGTCCTTGGTGAAATAGATCAAAAGTTCCATATGTTATTACTTTTTTCATACTTTTATATTCCTCGCACAAACTATACAAATTTAATGGTATACTAGTTGTTATTGTACCATCTACTATGCGGAAAAGCAAATCCAGTTCGTGTAATATCAACTAATTTGTCAATAGTTTTGGGTATGCCTGATTGATTATTTCTTCCGTATGTTTTACTATCATGGCAGGATGCTGCAACGCGCTAGCCTTTTTATGATCATCTTCTCTATCTGATAGCAAAAAATCGCTTAAATATATTGCCTCATCGAGACTGAGCAGCTTTGTCACATCCACAGCTTGCTGGTCATACTCTTTCATATAGTCGTATTGGTTCTTTACCCCCGATCGATTCCATATCATTAAAAGCCATTTTGTTGGCAGCCTAAATTTCAGCTCCTGTAACTCTGCTGGTGAGAGCACAAACGAGCCAGCATATAATAATAATTTTTTCCCTTGCGTTTGAGGTGATTGCAGATAAAGTTCTTTTTGTTTTTTCAAAAAAAGCGATTTGTCTGAAAACACCTGTAAATCCTCTTCTATACCTATAGAAGTCAGCTTGGTTTCTGGTCGAAGCTTTATCCCATCAAAAAACTCTGGCTGATTTGTAAAAATATATTTAGCCGCAGCTGCTTCTCGGCAAAACTGTTTTAGACGAAAAGTTTTGTACTCGTCACGCCTCAAATAGAAAACTTTGACTTGTAACGATCCCGTTTGTTCCAGCTTGTCTTTTTGTAGTTTCAAGCCGCCGGACAGTTCTTCGTTCTTCCCTTCCAAAAGAATAGCTACATGTTCTTTGATTGGCTTGCGGTTATATTTTTTGTATAGATATGGATATACCACATCATCAAAGAATTTTCTTTTCCATTTGCCATGTAAGACCTTTTGATCCTGCTTCATCGCACCATGAAGCTCACCTGCTTTTTCTAAAAAATCAGCGTCCCGCAAGCTGTAGGAAAGCATGAATTCCTCATGGTCTTTTTTATAACACAGCAGCTCATATACTGTTTTTACTATGCTATCCTGACTCTCGGCCAGAGAAATATTGTGCTTTCGCAAAGATGCTTTTCTAAACAATTTGTTGCTCAGACACCAGTTGAGTTTATCGTAATTCACAACATATCGTTGGTTTTCTGCTTCCTGTGAAAAGGCGAGCTCCATAGAAGGTATCGATGTCACCTCATTTGCATCTTTGGAAATATGCTTTATCGAAATTGTCGCAAAGTCCACGGCCAAATCTTCATCCAAAATCTTACACATGGCACGCATATTATTAGCAGTCATGAATACATCTTCTGCAATCATATTCAAATATGTCCCTTTTGCCACATCTGCGGCTTTTTTCATGAATGCTCCATCATGCGCCGGTAGAACTCGCAAATTTATCTGATTTCTATAGATAGGAGGGATCGCCTCAGCAAGTGTCTCTGGCGCCAGCACTTCAAAAGCAGGAACCGATTGATTATAGATTCCTGCGATCAACAGCAGTATCTGATCCGGCTTTAATTGATCAGACAGAATAAAAGAAATGACAGGTGCTGCCGCTAATTCTTCTTTTGTCATAGGAAGAGGCTCTAGGCGCAAATCATTGTTCTGCCTGACGATACTCTGCCAAGTCTGCTCTGTCATATCCAGTTTCAGTTCATCCAATCCCTCTGCGACAAGTTCCCAAATAGCTTCGCCTTGCCATATTTTTCTATAAAACCCTCCAATTAGATTAAAGTGTACGATCCGACGAAGCACTCGCTGCATAAAAGTCTGTTGGCGCAATCTTTCTTTTTCAATTAAAGCGTTATCCGAACATTCCACTAATAATTGCGTTTCATCTTTCCTTATTTCCCGTTTCACGACTTTCATCAATTCCCGATACGCATTCATGGCATCTGATAAGGATTTTCGGCTGATTGTCTGCGTGAGTGAAGAATTGTCCCAAAAAGCCCGCAAATAATACCGATAAACAACCTCATTACATCCTGTAATTTTCTTGCAGCACATTAGATATTTGAATACAAAAACAGCATCTTCGGAAAAGGTAAAAGGATCGAATCTCAATTGGTTTTCTTCGATCACGCTTCTTCGATATAGTTTGTTGCACAAGCTAAAACTCCATGCCCAGTCATAACTATATTTAGGAATATCTTTTTTTAGCGCCATTCGCCTGGATGGCCGATTAAGGCGTACCCTAAAACCTTCGATGATTTCATAGATGCCTACAGTCAAATCCGCGTTTTCTTTTTCTGCCGTATCATACAGTGCTTTTAACGCATTCTCCGGCACTTGGTCGTCCGGATCATAGAATATCACATATTTCCCCCTTATATGCTCTAAACCTGTATTTCTTGCTGTGGCGACACCTTGATTATTCTGTGTATAATACTGAAATCGAGGATCTCCCGCACAAAAGCGCTCGATCATTTTCATGGAACCATCAGTTGATCCATCGTTCACAAGAATCACTTCAAAATCGCACAACGTCTGCGCTTTAAGACTATTTAACATTCGCTCAAGATAGTTTTCCACGTTATAAACGGGAACAACGATTGATATTATTGGATTCATCTTTCTCTCCTTAATTTAATACACTCTTTTTATCTTAATTCCTATTTCTTAATCTCTTCGCAGTTATTTTTTCTATGCCTCTCTTTTTCCATGCATGCCATGGTGATTTTTTATTATACTGAAACAATGGCGCAATCCCTATGAAATACAGGAAAATGAAATCGCGTTCTAAGGGGAAAATAACCATCTCCAGCATGGATATCACACAAAAGGATATAATTGAAAATACAGAAAAAACGCAATATGGATGCATATTGTAGAATTTCTTTGAACCTACGCATTTTAACATATATATGCCAGTATAAATCGTTATCAATAAATATACCAAGGCCAAGCCAATCCCGAAGCGCCATGCAAGTTCAAGGAACACATTATGCGCCCAAACCCGATTTTGAGTACTTTCTACAGCGACTTCAACAAACTGATCCTCCGTATGCCCTTTCCAGCTAATGTTTTGAAGATACGCAAGCCAAATCTCTACTCTTCCAGAAGATAGTTGATTCCAATCGCCTCCTTGTGTATGTAGTCGATCAAGAATTGTAATCTCCTGTACTGGCTCTGAAGGCAATTCTGTCTCTTGTTGTCCATTTTTAGCTGGCTTTTTCTCTCTTTGATCCGCTTTATCAGTATTTTTATGATCCTTTGCTTGCTTCTGATCCGTTTGCCTGCCATCTGACACCGCATATGCGGCTGTATCAGCATTTCTTGATAACAGCGCTGTATTAATAGGCAGACAAGAAAGAATCAGCAATAGCAGAACACATAATCGGATCATCGCTTTCAACCGGTCATGTTCACTCATATAATAACGGATGTAAAAAATCATAAACACGCCCAGTTGGAGAGATACAGAAATCAAGGATGTTCTGGAGCCAGAAAGGATCAACAGGCTTATGGCTATTTCACAGGCAAGCATATACACTACAATTGCTTTTCGCTTTTGCAGCACCAAATATAGACCGCAGGTTGTAGCGGCGGCTGCAATGGTTCCCAAAGTGTTTGCGTTTCCTGTGGTCGCCATATATCTTCCAGAAACCATGGTTTCTTCGCTGATTGGACAAAAAAGCACGCAGATCAAGAAAAACAGCAACACATTCACAACCATTGCTTTTGCGACCAAACTAAATAAAACGTCATAATCTTGCCTGTTGTTCCAGACAAAGTACAAGCATGGAAACAAAAAAAGTACACAAACAGCAAAGGGAAAAAAGCCCAATCCTATATCAAAAAAAAGGCAAACCCCAAATAGGGTCATCCCGCATATCACCCACGTGATACTTAAAAACGGATTCCATTTGATCGCCTTCATGGGCCTGTCCACACTCATTAAAATAATGAGTGTCAAGGGAATCATATTGAGCCACCCTCTCTGATCATAATCGATCAGGATTCCAGTTTGGACAGACGAATAGCAGAACAGAAAGAATGCAATAATCAAGAAAAATGACACGCCAATAATACCGTGCCTGACTGTCCCAGGAATCTTTCCCGTAACTTTATATGCTAAATTTAGTGGTGTTATATATAAAAACTGCAGTAATTCCACTCTAATCCTCCTGAATCCAACAAGGTTCTTTTAAACCTTATTGTTCTAGTATAACATATTGCCCTTGTTTTTCCAAGTAGTTCCACGGCCGATTCTTTCAATGCCTTTTCGTGAGCAATCCAGCTCACTGCTTGTGATTACACTGCAAAATCATTGAGTAGGGCACACTTCATTTTTCACTAGATTTTTGGCCAACAAAAATTTTTTTAAACTTTTTCTGTTTTTATGCGGCTTTTTTGCTCTTTTTTGTATCTATCATTATGTGCGCTTTTTACAAGGCGTGCCCATTGGCTCAAAAGTGTTTGTACTTGTTATGACAGAAAGGAGTGATTGTTATGTTATTACGAAAGAACCTGACGGATACCATGAACGCTCTGCGAAGGAGTCGTGGCTTGTCCATCACCGCATTTTCGGAGGAAGCGGGGATTTCCCGCTCCTCCATGCAGTCCTTGTTGAAGGGCACTGGAAATCCTCGAATGGATACTGTGGAGCAAGTGGCCTCCCGCCTGCGTCTTGACCCTGCTATGCTGTTGTCAGGCGCTTTGTCGGAACAGCAGCTGAACGTCGCAGTCTCGCTGCTGCAGGCTCTCGACTTCTTTTCCAGATTTTCAGATGAAGAAAAAGAAAAGTTCGCTTCTTTGTTTCTGGAAATGCTTTCAATGATGAAGGCTGACGATCAAAGCGACTGAGCCAGACAGCTTTCTATGTGTCATCGCAAGGCAAAAGCTCCCCCGCTTGTTGGGGAGCTTTTGGCGTTTTTTGTTTATCAGAGCGCAGATCAACCAGCCTGTATCAGCACGTTCTTCCCCTCAAAAGCGAAGGCGTACTTGCGTATTTTTTCCGCCGGAACGCCTCTAGCTTCCAGCGCTGCGGCGTATCGCTTTTCTTCGATCTGGGCCAGAGCCGCCCGCGCTGTGTCTTCCAGGGCTTTCTCTTTCTTGGGCTGAAACACTTTGAATTCCAGAATCATGGCATCGTCTTCCGTGTTCAGCGGCTCCAGCATCACGTCGTATCTGCCGAATCCGCTTTCCCGATTGGATGTCAACGCATACCTTCCGGATAGTTCCACCATTAAGCCCAGAACGAAGCCATGGTAGAAGCAGGCACTTGAATTTTGCTCGTCAAAATTCTTAGTGATCGCTTCCACAGCGTGAAAGCGTTCATGATCAGAGCCGGAAGGCCGCTTCCCCGCATCAAAATAGCTAAAGGTCGCTAACGCCACTTTGTTCATGTATGCGTTCATGGCTTCCAGATCGCTTGACAGCAAAACTTTTATAAAATCATTGTAACTGGCGGAACCTTTTCGGAACCATCCTCGCACCAGGGAACGAAACATGTGCTGCGTTTCCCTGTTGGTCAGTGCCAATTCGTATTGAGGTCCATCCAAACCATCCTCCCGACTGGCCACTTTCAAGTATCCGCTAGCCAAAAGTAGGCTCCAGATGGCCATCTCGTCCTCATCTAATACGCTGTACACCACTTGTTCGTCCAGTTTCGTCACAATGTTTTTCCCCTCTAGCAACCGCTGGAAATCCAACTTTAACTCTTTTCCGCCTTCACGAATCAGCTTCCCCGCCAAGTCGTTGGAACTGGAATTAGCCCAATACAGGCCCAGTTCCCTGGTGTCCAAGTAATTGATGATGGACCAGGGATTGTAAATGTCGGTCTTGTCTCCGAAGGTGAAACCGTCATACCAAGCCTTCACTTCTTCTTTCCGCTCCGGCAGCCCCTGTTCGTCCAAAGCCGCAAAGACTTCTTCTTCCGTGAATCCGAAACAATCTGCGTATTCCCTAGAAGTGGTGGTCACCACTTTCAAATTGTTCAGGCCTGAAAAGATGGATTCCTTGCTCACCCTGGTGATCCCCGTCATGAGGTCTCGCTCCAGATATGGGTTGGCTTTAAAACTGGACTTGAACAGCCTGCGCATAAAAACGGACAATTCCTCCCAATACCCGTTCACGTAAGCCTGCTGCATGGGCGTGTCGTATTCGTCCAGCAAAATGATGACCCTTTTTTTGTGGAAACGGCACAAGTAGTCAGACAGCGCCCTGATGGATGACGCAGCTCTGACGTCCGACATGTCCGCCGACACGTTCTGAAAAGTTTCTTTTTCCTTTTCGTTTAGCAGACCGGTTTCCAACAAAAAATCGAACTTGTTGTATAGTTCCTCGATGGTCAGACAAATGGTCTCTCTGGCCTCCTCGAAAGAACGGGCTTCCAGATCCGCAAAGCTGAAAAAGATCACTGGGTACGTCCCCTGCAGCTCCCTGTATGTTTCGTCTTCCCAGATGGAGAGTCCCTCGAACAATTCTCCCCTTGCCGCATAATCCGTGGAAAAAAACTTCTCTACCATGCTCATGTTCAACGTCTTTCCGAATCGCCGGGGACGGGTGATCAGCGTCACTTCATCGTCCGCTTCCCACCATTCTTTGATGAAATAAGTTTTGTCCACGTAAAAGTTGTCTTTCATCCGCAGCTTTTCATAATCCTGCCGCCCGATGCTGACCGTTCTCGCCATGTCTTTTCCTCCTGTCTCCCCTGTGTCTCTTTTTTAGTTTTGCCTCGCTAGCGCCTGTTATCCCTTATTATACCATGAATTTCCTCTGAAAATACAACTGGAATTCATGATTCAATGAACGCTTCCCCGCAGCAACGCCATATCAATTGATTGCGTTCATTATACCACAGAACGGTAGAATGCGGCGCTCTTTTCGCAAGGAGTCATCCAAAGCACCCTCACTTTTGGGGAAGACGGCGACCTTGACTTCATTGCGAGCTTTCTCATGTTTTGAACGCAACGTACGCAATGAATTGCATGCCATAAATCCCAATCGTACCATCGTCAAAATGGCAATGTTTTGCCCTGATACTCCCAACCATGCGAACACCATACCGATATGTCAGCGCAAAATGTCGGCATGTCATGCTGTCGTTTTTTGTCAAATCATTTTATCGATAGAAAGAAACAAACACGTCAGGAGGTGTAAATCATGAAACAACAATCGAACCCTTTGAAAAAACGGCTGGCGATGAACTTGTCCATGTGCCGCACCGCCCGCCAAAGCTCTCTGGTGGGTTTCGCTCAGGAGCTGGGCGTTTCCCGTTCCCAGCTGCAGGCTTACCTGAAAGAAAAGAGCAATCCTACGCTATGCATCATAGAGGACATATCCATGAATCTAGGCGTTCCGCCCCAGTCCCTGCTGACGGATCCGGGATCCAAGATGCGGTCCTGCGTTTCCCAGCTTTCAGAACGGAAAAAGGAAGACTTGGAACGTGCGCTGTTGCTTTTGCTGACTTTCCTGGAGGCTGACAAAAAGTTGGACGAATCAAAGCTTGAAAAAGAGGAATAGTCAGAATATCAGAAAGCCTGACATCACACCATGGATGCCAGGCTTTAGAAACTTTTCTGAAATCAGATCCGAAAGTTTCCAACGGAGATCTTAGTACGCATGATAAAGCATTTTATCGCTCACGCAGTTCTCATTGCCTTCCTGTCTGTTATGAGATTGCATGTTCTTGAATGTTTTGCATAGATTCTCTTAGGAAATTTCCTCTTCTCATAAATCAGCATACCCCCCCCCATACATTTTTTTATAATATTCCTGATACTCGCCTGAAATGATCTTCTCCCACCATTCCCTGTTTTCTAAATACCAGTTAATTGTTTTCTTCATCCCTTCTTCAAAGTTAGTTGTAGGCAGCCACCCAAGTTCACTATGGATTTTAGAAGGATCTATGGCATACCGAAGATCATGGCCTTTTCGATCCGCAACAAAATGAATGAGGGATTGTGGCTTGTTCAATAAATTTAAAAGAGTCTTCACAACTTCTAAGTTCGTTCGTTCATTGTGACCTCCAATATTGAATATTTCTCCTACTTCTCCATTATGTATGATTTGATCAATCGCCCGGCAATGATCTTCCACATAGAGCCAATCCCTCACGTTTTCTCCCGTTCCATAAACAGGAAGGCTCTTATCCTCTAACGCCCTGGCAATCATTAATGGAATCAGTTTCTCCGGAAATTGGTATGGCCCATAATTATTAGAACATCTGGAAATTGTCACTGGAATCTGGTATGTTCTATGATACGCCATTACCAACAAATCCGCTGCTGCTTTAGAGGCTGAATACGGGCTGGAAGCTGTGATCGGTGTAGTCTCAGTAAAAAAAGCATGCGGATTATCTAGTGGCAAATCGCCATAGACTTCGTCCGTACTTACCTGATGATATCGAATTCCTCCAAACTTCCGGAAAGCATCCATCAAAACCTGAGTCCCTATTACATTCGTTTGCAGAAAAACTCCTGGGTCCTCAATGGAACGATCCACATGGGACTCAGCAGCAAAGTTAATGACGAGATCAAATTGCTCTTTCTCGAATAAATCAAATACGCTTTCCCTATCCGAAATATCACCTTTCACAAATTTGAAATTGCTGTTTTCCATTGCTGGTTTTAAGGTTTCCAAATTACCCGCATAGGTTAACGCATCATACCCTACGATTTTGTAGTCTGGATGCTTGTCCAATGAGTAAAACACAAAGTTGCTTCCTATAAAACCTGCTGCTCCTGTAATTAATAGTTTCATGCTCTCACCTCATCTAATAAGGACAATACATACTTTCCATACGCAGTCATTTTTAAGCCATTCCCAATTGATTGGAGCTGTTCATTATCTATAAACCCTCTCCTCCATGCAATTTCTTCTAAGCACGCAATATAAAACCCTTGCCGTGACTGAACTGCCTCAACAAATTCTGCTGCTTTCAGCATTCCTTCCGGAGTCCCTGTATCTAACCATGCCATTCCACGCCCCATCAGCGCCACTTTCAAGTCACCGCGTTCCAAATATGCATTATTCACTGATGTGATTTCCAGTTCTCCTCGTGTAGAAGGTTCAACATTTTGGGCAATTTTGATGACATCGTTATCATAAAAATATAATCCGGGAACCGCAAAGTTTGATTTTGGTTTCTTTGGTTTTTCCTCAATAGAGAGTACATTATTATTCTCATCGAACTCTACCACACCAAATGCCGAAGCATCTTTTACTGGATAGCCAAAAATAGTCGCTCCATGCTCCTGTTTCTGTGCATTTAACAACACTTTTGTTAAATCTTGTCCAAAAAAAACATTGTCCCCTAATACCAGGCAAACCTTATCAGTTCCTATAAACTTTTCTCCGATGATAAATGCCTCCGCTAATCCTCTTGGCTTTTCCTGCACTCCATATTGAAATTTAACGCCCAGCTTGCTGCCATCTCCAAGAAGGCACTCATAATCATCAATATCTTCTGGTGTAGATATAATTAAAATTTCACGAATCCCTGCCAATAATAGCACTGAAATCGGATAATAGATTAAAGGCTTATCATAAATCGGCAGCAGTTGTTTGGATATGGCTTTTGTCATGGGATAAAGGCGCGTCCCCTTCCCTCCCGCAAGTACGATTCCTCTCATATTCGGTTCCTCTCATATTTCTTTTATGCCTGGTTACAGTGTACAAACAACGATTCCTATCACAATCAATCCTAATCCTATCAATTTCTGTTTTGATAGTTGCTCTTTTAAGAAAGCGCAACTCATAACAGCAACAAAAATATATTCAGAACTAGCGAAAACGGGTCCCAATGATAATGGAACGCCTTTGTATGCATACATTGTGCAGAAGGTCGCAAAGATAAAAATAATGTAAGAAAAAACAACTCTGATATTTAAATAATCTTTGATAAGGCTATCATACTTTCTCATCGCAGACTTTTTTAGTAAAATCTGCGATATAGATGAAACCAACACACCAGTCAATAGAATACTCACATAAAAAAACATTCTCTCATCCGTTTCTGCTTCGCATGCGCTCTTTATCATCGAAAACCACAACACAAATTCCAATGAATACAATCATCCCACCAAAAACTTTATTCCATGTGATTTGCTCCTCAAATACTACATGGCCCCAAGCCATACTCCATAATATAGTAACCGCTTTATTACAAAAGGCTATTGTCAATGGTACGTGCTTTAAAATTTGTTGCCAAAAAAAAGCATATATCGCAAGAATCAGCAACACGCTCCCATATAAGCAGAACCATCGTACAGAAAACCAATAACTATTTGCTGCGAGTTTTGATAAAATGCCACTCACGGAAAACAAAAGTAGGACAAGGTGCATCAGAACATATGGCTTAATCGAATTATTACGTATGTCTTCCATCTTTTATGATCTCCTTGATCACATATTGCGGGCTCTCATTGATACTGATATAAATTCTCCCTATATATTCTCCAATCATCCCTAATAGTAACATGATCATCCCTCCAAGAAATAACATGGCTGCCATAAGCGAACTGTATCCTATTACAATATTAGGATTAACTAGTTTATGTATAACTGTATATACACCAATCATAAACCCCATGCATGCTACTATCATCCCTAAAATAATAGATACTCTTAGAGGCTTTATTGAAAACGCCGTAAAACCATTGATCCATAGCGCTAACAACTTCTTAAAGGAATATCCCGATTGTCCTGACAATCGCTGTCTCTGTGCAACTTTGACAGATGTTATATTATTTGTAGTACGAAAAATCAATCCCGCAATATAGGGATATGGATTTTTATACTTTAAAATCTCGTCTACTACATATCGTTTCATGGCTACAAAGGAAGATGTTCCAATCTCTTTAGGCTTTCCAATTAACCAATTAGCCATATATCTGTTCACAATCGTACCCACTCTTCGTCCTATGGATCTCTCACTCCGCTCATGATAGTCTGCATAAACCACATCGTATCCCTTTTTAATTTTGTCTATAAGATCAATTGCGTTTATAATTGGCGTTTGTCCATCATCGTCCGCACAAATAACCAGATCTCCCTGTGTACGGCCTAATCCTGCCATAAGAGCCGCATGCTGTCCCATATTTTTTGCAAGTAATATCCCCGTAATCGCTGGATGATTTTGCGAAAGAACTTTGATTTCCTTCGCAGTTTCATCTGGCGAACAATCATCGACCAATATAATTTCGTATTGATAATTTGTTGATTCCATTACGTTAAATATTTCACTCACAACAGAGTTCAAGTTTTTTTCAGATTTATAGCATGGAATTACAAATGATATTAACATTATGTGTTTTCCTTTCTAACAATTTTATTAAGACCGCACGCTACCATTGCTTTTTATCAACACTAAATCGCTCCAGAAACAATCCCTCATATTATCTATTTCTCACGTTCCACTAATTCCATAAATCGTACAATTCTCTCTGCCCGCCTTTGCATTGGAGGGCCCACCATAACGTCACCTAACATAACGCACCCAGCTCCCTCCCTATTTGATTTTTCAATAGCTCTGATAATCTCTTTTGAAATCCTAACATCTTCTTTACTCGGAGTAAAACAGCGATTCGCATCTTCTATTTGCCTTGGATTTATCAGCAATGATCCGCCAAATCCCAACTCAAAAGCCTCTTGTTTTTCTCTTATAAAACCTTCTTGATCTTGCAAATCTAAAAATGGTGTATCAATTGGTACAATTCCTACGCTTCGCGCTGCCATTGCAATCAATGCTTTTGGTGTATCAAATGCTTTTGGAGGGCATCCATGAGTTCCCCAGATATCATTTAAATAGTCCTCACCACCAAAACATATAGCTACAGTTCTATCTGAGTGCCGTACAATACTAGCTAAATTTAAAACAGCTGCCGCAGTCTCCACCAATGGTGCCAATTTAAAATATCCATTTTCAATATCTAATTCTTTTTCTTTCTGGCTCAACAACTTATCCAAATACAACATATCCTCTTCTGAGGATATTTTAGGAGGCATAAACCCTGTGATGCACTTATTTGCACATGCGTTAATATCTTCCAAAAGCATCGGCGATTCTAAAGGATTCGTTCTAATGAACACCTTCTTTCCATTTGTGCCTTTCATTATATATTCAGCAGCATTTTTTCGTGCAGTCTTCTTATCGCTCTCTGGAACGGAATCTTCAAGGTCAATAATAATCGCATCCGCATTGCTGTTGATACCCTTTTCAATGATTCTCTTATTATGAGCAGGGACAAACATCATACTTCTAAGTAACATTTCCAACCTCACCCCCAATAAATAATACATTAATAATGTATCTCTTGCGCTGGATTCCCCACTACAATCGTGTTAGGTGGAACATCTTTAACGACTACCGCTCCCATTCCAATAATACTATAATCACCTATCGTAATGTCTTCACGAATGCAGGAATTAATCCCAATATGAACACCTTTTCCAACCTTTATCCGTGCGCCTACTGCCGCATTTGTTGCTATATGGCAAAAATCTCCTATTTCTGTATCATGCCCTACAAAACAATTACCAAAAAAACTGCAATAATTGCCTACAGAAACATTTGGGCTAAATTGCACAAGTGGCGCAATCAAATTCCCTTTTCCGAATTTACAATAATCATATGGAATTTGAGCCGTATGATCAAACGCATTAAAATAGCGGTTTAATGGAACTCCTAAACTTTCAATTTTGTCTATCGTTTCCTTTGCCTTTTTAAAACCTCCCCAGCCTGTGATTACATAGAGGTTTTCATCTTCCGCAACTAACCGTTTTACATCATTTGTCTTACCTATCACAGGAATTTTTTTATTTAAACCAATCGAACTTCCTACTTCATCAACATCATTTAGAAATCCTATAAGATTCGCTAATTTGCAGCGATCAATTACACTCGCCGCAATCATTCCGCTTCCATGGCCTCCTAATATCACTACGTTTTTCACTTCTCGCCCTCCCTTCGTTTTACTAGTACTTTCCGTTTAAATCTTAGCACATCTTCATGTCTTTGATTATACCCTATAGTCTCTACATAGACAATTCCTCTATCGAGTTTATTTTTTGATGGTCTAACATCTATAATTTTAGATCTCGCATATAATGTATCATTTAAAAAGGTGGGCTTCAAATGTTCCACTTTTTCATACTCTAAATTGGCAATTGCTTTCCCACTAATATCGTTCACAGTCATACCAACTACTAAGCTAAACACTAGTGTCCCTACAACTAGTATTTGTCCATGCTGTTGTTTTCCTGCATAGTCCATGTTTGTATGCACCGGATGATGGTTCATAGTCAATAATGAAAATAAGTTATTGTCACTTTCAAAAATTGTTTTTGACGCAGCATGCTCAATAACCATCCCCTGATAAAAATCTTCTAAATAGCAGCCAATATCGTGCTTCTTCATCAATAGCTCCCTCCTTAGGTTTATCTATGCAGATATTAGCATCATAACTCTATCATAGACAACCAAACCTTCATTTAATTTATCCAAAAAAATCGTAAATCCTTGCACAGACTTCATCTATCTCCCAATTCTGCAAGCCATAATACATCGGAAGTCTCAGCAGACGTTCACTCTCTTTCGTTGTATATTGATCTTCTCCAGAAAAAGCGCCAAACTTCTTGCCTGCTGGTGAAGTATGCAGTGGGACATAATGAAACACAGCCGCGATTTCATTTTCCTTTAAAAAATTGATAAGCCGACCTCTAACATCTATATCCTTGACCTTGATGTAAAACATATGCGCATTATGTTCGCACTCTGCTGGAATGACTGGCAACTCTAGTTTTCCAGCATCTTCAAGTGGTTTTAACGCCTCATGATAATGAGTCCAACTTTTCAGGCGATCGCAATTGATTTCGTCTGCCTGCTCTAACTGCGGCCAAAGATATGCTGCGTTAATATCACTTGGAAGGTAAGATGATCCCTGGCTTACCCAAGTATATTTATCCACTTGTCCTCTTAAAAAATTGCTTCGATTGGTGCCTTTTTCCCGAACGATTTCAGCCTGCTCCACATATTGATCACCTCTAAGCAATATTGCGCCACCCTCGCCCATGCTGTAATTCTTCGTCTCGTGAAAGCTGTAGCAACCAAAATCGCCGATACTTCCCAAATCCTGCCCTTTGTATGCAGCCATGACACCCTGTGCAGCATCCTCGATCACGAAAAGATCATATTGCGCAGCAAGCTCCATGATCGTATCCATTTCACAACTCACTCCAGCATAATGAACAGGAACAATTGCTTTTGTTTTTTTCGTAATAGCAGGTTCGATCAAAGCTTCATCAATATTCATGGTATCCGGCCGGATGTCCACAAAAATAATCTTTGCTCCTCGCAATACAAAAGCATTCGCCGTGGACACAAAGGTATAGGATGGCATGATGATTTCATCACCCGCTTTTATACCTGCCAGCAGGGCAGCCATTTCTAAAGCTTGTGTGCAAGAAGTAGTAAGGAATGCCTTTGCTGCGTTCGTCTTATCTTCCATCCATTGATGACATTTTTGTGTAAATGCTCCATCGCCGCAAATCTTTTTGTTGTTGATCGCATCTTGGATATAGCGGATTTCGTTTCCCATGTATGGTGGTCTGTTAAATGGGATCATTTTTTTGCACCTCATTGTTTAATATAAACTGTCATATATGTTAACTCTCTTTGTTGATACATCTCACTCAGTAATAAGCTTCCTAAATATCCCTCAATTGGATTGTCCTCATTAGAAATGCCCACATCTTCGTCCATAACAAACACCCTGTCTGGAACCAAATTAGCGTGCACCTTGTAGTATTCCCTTAATTCCTCTGACGCAATCTCCGCTCTGAATGTTGTCATAGATGCTGGTCTCAAATCACTAAGCAAATACCCAAATGGAAGTAATTTGGAAAATAAAACAGTCCCTTCTTTAGGTAAATTTTCTTTGATTTCTTTGCAAATCACTTCATATCGTTCTTTCTGCATCGGCGCTGTATAAATTCCCTTACCCGGTCCAGACTCTAATCGTGCAGTCAGCGTAGATAATGGAGCATCTCTATATACCCATGTCATACGATAATACGCAAGAGAGCCCACAATCACGCAACATATACATCCTATCAGCAAGGCTCTTATCCTATTGTCATTTAAGATATGCCCTCTTCCCCACGATGCAAGACTGACAGTTTCTTTATCAAAAAAATCTCCCCCAGCTTTATGAAGGTCAAGCGCAATATATAGAATCACCGCAATCGAACAGAGGAATAAACCATATGATGAACCAGCCAGTCTGTTATTCGATCCAATCTGTACGGATAAAGATTCGAAGATTCCCAAGATATATAAAAGCGTACAAATATTATTCTTTCGTCCGCAAATGCCCCATAATGCCGGGCCTGTTAATGCTAGTGGCAAGTTTATATAATTGATATTATCCAAATCAAATGTCTGTGCCCAAATCCATACGGTTATCAGAGCCCACAATATGCTTAATACTGTTTTAAAAGTCTTTACATCGCTATCTGTAAATATCGGATACAAAAAGCACAGAACGGTAAAGCCTGTCAATATATACGCACTATATCCTAATAAATCTCTAATCTCGCACAAGTATTGACAACATATCGTAAAAATATTTGCGCTTCGATTTTCATAGCCGTCTAAATTCGTATTGAATATACGGTGGAAATGTTCTACTGCGGAATCTAACGAGGAATTCCATAGCAGGGCTACTAAAAATACACAGATAACCAGCGTTCCTCCCAACACCCACCATTTTAAACGCTGATGCCACTTATCGTTAATTCCATAACGTTCCTTTCCATAAAAAAGGTATATTGGAATAATCAGAATCGCAAGAACAATTCCAGGGTACATCTGACACGCAAATCCAAAACATATGCCGCTTCCCATTAAATTGAAATTTCTTTTATTTTCTAAGTACCTTGCAATCAACAACCATGATAATAACAGAAACTGCAACCCTAGGGTATTATAACTCAAGCTGGCGATACATCCAGGCGTAAAAACAATGATAGCAACACTAGCAAGAACAACAAATAAACGGTTACCCTTCTTTCTAAACACAAAATAACTATATAATGCTAAAAAGAGACTAAATAGATGTTGCACTTCGCGAAAAAAAAATATGATTCCATCCATATCTCCACAAATATATTTATATGCTGCCATTAAAGGCATTAGCAACGCGGCACCAAATTGACTTACGCTCCACATGTTTTCAAACAAATGGTCTCCAATCAAAAGACGATAAGACACCGTTGGATAAAAGGTTTCATCTGACCAGTCAAAGCCAAATTGATTTCTATAAAAAGTAAGAACATTAAATAGAATTAAAATCAATATACAAAACAAGTCCCTTTTATGCTCTTTTAAATATAGTATTGTTGCATTCATTTTTATCCTCTACACATTTTTTGCGAGACATCGTCATCCGCAGCATGATTTTATAATGGCAACTACATCTTTAATATCCGCATCTTGCAAATATGGATGCATTGGCAGAGACAACACTGTATCACATAGCTGCAAGGTGTTTGGAAACGCCCCCTCCGTATACACTTGGTCTTTAAACGCTTCCTGCTTGTGCATGGGTTTTGGGTAGTAAACCATACTTGGTATTCCTTCCGCCTTTAATGCAGCCTGTAGCTTGTCCCTAGTAGATTTATTTTCTAACTGAATCGTATACTGCGCCCAACTAGAATAAAAGCCTTTAGGCACATTAGGAGTTTTCACGATTTCAGACAAATATTCTGTATACGTCTTTGCCACAGCATTAATATCTTGCAGTTCATACTCTTTGAAAGCCTTTAGCTTGATAGAGAGTATTGCTGCTTGGATCGTATCTAATCTAGAGTTCAAACCAATGCGTACATTGTCATATTTCATTTCACCCTTACCATGTACCCTGATAGAATCAAGAATCTCGGCAGTATTATCATCATTTGTAAAAACAGCTCCGCCATCACCGTAACAGCCCAAAGGTTTTGCTGGAAAAAATGAGGTCGTACTGATATCTCCAAAACTACAAGCCATCTTGCCTTCTATGTTTCCACCAAACCCCTGTGCGCCATCTTCCAAAACAAACAAATTATATTTCTCCGCAATACCTCTAATTGCCTTAAAATCAGCAGGCAGACCAAATAAATCCACCGCTACAATTACTTTTGGTGTTAATTTACCTTCTTTCAATATACTTTTAATCTGCTGCTCCAAATGCTGCGCATCAATATTAAATGTATTTCTATCCACATCCACGAAAACAGGTGTGGCCCCTGCATGAGAAACGATCTCTCCTGATGAAAAGAAGGTAAAATCAGGTACAAATATTGCGTCACCTTCACCGATATTCCAAGCCATCATAGCCATGGATAATGCATCCGTCCCATTTGCACAGGTAACGCAGTGCTTAACACCAACATATTCCGCCAGTTTTTTTTCAAGATCTTTCACTTGCTGTCCATTTATGAAATTACAATTTGTGGCAACCTCAATCATCGCTTTGTCGATTTCAGGTTTTAGAACCTGGTATTGTTTTTTTAGATCTCTGAATTGCATAATTATTCTCCAATCATTCTGCTCATATTATACGTTATACGTACTTTTCTGTCCTGTCTTTATATACACGCTTACTATTAAAATCAATTTTATAAGATACGAAACACTAACGCCGACACAATAACCTATTAATCCATATAAGTTCAGTAATGCGATTCCACTGATAAAGAAAACAATCCCACTAGCTCCATTTATTAAGCTCTGCCAATAAATATCGCATTCTTTTAGCACAAACGAATTAATAATGTCACACATCGCACAAAGACAAACACCTAAAGTTGTAATCCAAATTAAAGAACTAGCCTCTTCTGCCCATTGTGGATAAAGAAAAAAAAGTATTGGTTTGCTAATAGCAACACAAGCAATATATCCACCTATACATAAAACCGTCGCAATAACCAATATAAGCTTGAAGTCTTTTGCTCTAATCTTATCCATCTTAGCCAAATAACTTAAGAACACAGTATTTACAGGTTCAAAACTCATTGATATTATTTTTCCAAAAAGTGTAGCAATGTAGTATATCGCTACCATATCGCCCCCACCGATTGGGAATAGTAGGATTTTATCTCCATATAAAACAATTCTGCTAAATAACCCTGCCATTATCAAATACATATTATCAAAAAATGTTTTTCGGAAAAATTCTGTTTTTTTATAAGGTTCTTTAAGCAAGTCAGTAGTTTTTAAAATATAACAAAAAACTACCACTCCGCCTCCTAAAAAAACAAAAATCCATTTCTTTGTAAAGAAGAATATCCCAAGCCCTAAAAAATACCCTAGTACCGAAATCAATTGTGCGATAGCCATCTTTTTATAATTTAGTTCTATACGAAATGCTACTTGCAAATAGCTATTTAGCATAATGAAAAGACATGTACAAATTCCTGTTATTATATGAAATCCTGTTATTCCATTATAAACATAGCATTCCATTGCAGTACAAGCCACCGCTACTAGTACCATGTTGATTACTAAAATTACATTGAAATCACCCTTGGCTTTTGTCTGCGTATATTCCTTTTCCTTAATTAACCGCTCTTTATTTAACTCTGTTCCTAAAGTGCCCCCAATCAAATATAAAAACGAATACACCGTTATCATTGTACCATATTCTACTTTTGTGACACTCTTTGAAATTATGGGATATATCAATAATTGCAATACAATGAGAGGAATAAAACTAACTATCAAATTTAATACGGAGTCTCCGATAAACTGTTTTATTCGCATTGCTTACTTCCCCTGTTTTTAAGATAGTTATATATACCAAAAGTGTATATAAATACCCAAATTCCCCCATTATACATCGTATCTGACAATAAAAAGCTTGCAGCCCATGTTATGCTCAAAATAATGAGAAATGCTACACTATTATCATTTTTAATATGTTTTAGATTTAAGATCAATAAAGTAATCATTAATATCAAAAATATAACCACACCTAAAATTCCAAAATCACATAGAATCTCGATAACTATATTATGCGGATAGTTATCATATTTACTAATAAAATACATTGCCCCATTTCCCCAAACAGGCGACTTTTTAAATTCATCAATCGCCAATTCGCGCAATAAGTCCCTTCCTTGATATAATGAATACTTTCTAAAATTTTCTTCAATGGTCTTATTATCTGTATCTAAAATTTTTTCTCCATCTTTCCCGCAATTATCCTTTAACTCTTTTAAACTAACTTTAATATTATCATCACTCTCAAGGATATATTGTACGTATATATCCTGTATAGATAATGCTACATTCTTCTCATTTCGCTTATCTGCTTTTTTACTAATTGTAACACTTTTAATTTCTTTTTCAGGAAGAATGTCCATTTTTTGCGCATTGTAAATCTCTGCATCATAATCAAAATTTTGCAGTCTTCCTGCGCTCCCCGAAGTAGCTGGTGACCAAACATGAATAGAAAATAATACTATAATAACGAAACAGCTTCCCACTAATAAAATCGTTTTTATATGCTGTACCCTTTGATATATTATTTCATATATAATAAGTAATATAAAAAATCCAAATGTACAAACTAAAGGTCCTCTTGTGCCACTATAAACAATTGTAATCCAGAATAGGAAAATAGTTACCCAGTTAAGAAGTCGGCTGTTCTCTTCAAAATAGAGCATTTTCCAAATAATTGCAATTAAAATCACCATATAGGTATATGCAATCAACATATATGACATCCCCGAAAAAGTATTTAAATCTGCCTCTTTGGAAACAAAAAATCTAACAATATAAACAATTGAGAAGGCTATCAAAACCAACCTATATATTCCAAAATTTTCTATCAGTGTCTTTGCCTTCTTATGCTCTACTATATAGATTGCCACAAAAAAATATTGTAAAGAAAAAAGCATTGCCGCTAAAAAAGAGCTTACTAGCTTAAGCGAAATTCCATATCGAAATGCTACAATAGTATACACGACTATCATAAAACACACTGCACCCATAGAAATAAACAATTTGTTTTTCTTCCTGGCATTCATAAATATTTTTATAAACTCTAAGAAAAACACTAATACAATAAGGGCATTGATTATACCCGAAAGCCCAATACGGATACCTTCATGGTCTTTAACTAAAGGGAACAGCACCATCGCAATTAATATGCTTACAAATGCGCTATTAAAAAAACAATTAGGTAATAAAATATCTTTATTTAATAAGTTTTTCATTTTGATACTGGCTCCTATTCATCCATATACAGAACAATTACGCCTTTGGAAAATTCTCACTGTACTTATTGCCATTTAAAATCTGATACTCACATTCCTATTACAAAACTCTTTCTATAGAAAATTAATGGTTCTATTTGATTTTGGCTCTTATAAATTATAAACACAATCTCAAGTGCATTTCTCCCCACTATTGCATCTACATACTGTTTTCTATCATTCTCAACTGCATCTATTACAACCACGAAAAGACCTGTGTGTCCAATCATAATTTCTAGTGATATATGTACTCTGCCCAACTTCTGACAGAATAAATTTTTGATGAAAAAAATGTTCTTTGATCTAAAAAACACTTTAAATTCTTCATTTGTAGTTTTATAGTTAAAATTCACCTTCCATGTTAATACTAGAAAAATCAGCTAATGGAAACTTGACAACTTGACCTGACTTCTGACTATTATAAATCGCCAGAACGACTTCTAATGCGTTTCTTCCTGCTAATGCATCTACATACGGTCTTCTATCATTTTGAATCGCATCCATCACATCCGCAAAAAGGCTCGTATGCCCATTTCCATACACATTACTTGTAGCTTCCTCTAAACCCTTATTTTTCACATCATCTCCAGTTTCATCCGCAAAGTCCCAGACATCAATATTATTTGTTGAAGTGCCACCAATTTTCACTGTGCCTTTTTCACCAAAAATATAGAGAGTCTCTTCAAGATTTTTAGGATATACGTTTGTGGTTCCTTCAATGGTACCAATTGCGCCATTTTTAAATTTTACAACAGCCATTCCTACGTCTTCTGCTTCCAAATAATCATGAAATTGCTGCCTGGTAGCCCCGTAAATTTCCTCAATCTCATCGCCCATCATCCAGCGCAGTAAATCAATGCCATGGATGCATTGATTCATCAACGCGCCACCGTCTTGCGCCCAAGTTCCGCGCCAGGATGCTTGTTCGTAATATTGTGGTCCTCGATTCCAGCGAACATGGATAGAGCCATGTGATAGCTTTCCAAAGCGGCCAGCTTCTATGGCCTTCCGCAACTCTTGCACTGCCACATTAAATCGGTTTTGATGACAAGCTGAAACTTTAACGCCTTTCTCTTCTGAGCGTCTTATGATCTCGTCTGCGTCCGCAATGCTCATTGCCATTGGCTTTTCAATAATAACGTTCACGCCCTGATCAATACAATATAATGCGATTTCAGCATGTATGCCACTTTCAGTTGCAATGCTCACAAGTTCCGGCTTTTCTGCTGCGATCATCTCTTTATAATCCGTATATTGCTTTATACTCTTGCAGGTTTCCAAATTATGCTTCGCAAGCAAAGTCTTCATTTTCCCTGGGACAATATCACAAATCGCTACAATCTCTAATTCATTATTAATTGCAGCTTTCATATGATTTGTAGCGATACGTCCACATCCGATTAATGCGTATTTCATTTTTCACCTCATATTTTTATTGATTTTGCCGGAACTCCAGCAACTACATCATTTTCTGGAACATCTTTTGTCACCACAGCTCCCATGCCAACAAATGCATTAGCACCAATCTGAGCTTGATTCCTAATGATTGAAGGGGCTATGTATGCGTTTTCCTCTGTCTTGACAGAACCCAGTATGATAGCACCTGTGATTACTGCTGTTTTATCTGAAAGCTGCACGTTATGGGCGATTTGACACAAGTTATCTATTTTACAGCCATCTCCAATATTTGTGTCATCAATAGTACCACGTGCCACAGTAGTATTTGCGCCAATCCAGACATCATTACCGATATTGACGCCACCATAATGTTTGACCATGGATTTGTTGTATTCCCGATCCTCACTATACCCAAACCCATCATGCCCAATTTCAACACCTGATTGAATCACACAATTCTTTCCCAAGGTCACTTTATTAATAATCGTGACATTATGATAAATCTGCGCATTATCACCTATCACAATTTTACCATCCAACACACAATTATATCCAATCTTAACATTCTTTCCTATCACAACCTCTGGTGATATATATGTACCTTGTCCAACTTCGGGCAGAACTGATTCTTGATGGAAAAAATGTTCTATAATCCCAAAGAAAACCGCTTTGGATTCTTCTGTGATAATTTGGTTTGGACAATCAACCTCATGATTTTTCTGAACAACTGCCAACGCAATAGCGTGAATATCTGCATGTTTAGGTATGTTTTCCCGCTTTTTGATCCATGTAACCGTTCCTTCTTTGTAATTTGTTAAAGAAGAAAAACCCGTCACTTCTTTGCTTTTATCACCCTCAAAACGATACGCTCTTGCCTCTGCGTCTAGCCAATCTAAAATATCTTTGATCTTCATTCCACAATCTCCGCAGGATCCATGATCTCATTCAAGTTTGTAATATTTTTTTCTAATACATCATACCTTTCTCGATTGGCATTGTTTACAAAATCACAAATCGTTTCTTTAAGATTCCTTTCGTTTTCATGATACCAAAAAGGATGAGTCAAAATATGTAATCGTTTATATTCTCCGCAATCAATGGTTTCCTCCACGTTTTCACGCCATCTTCTGCGGCTGTCGGACACATATTTAAAGCCTTTAAAAAATTCATATCCATATGAATTAATCAATCCATCAATTTCCAAATTAGCTTCCAATGTGGCTTTTGTAGGGCGGTGCATGGAGACCACACGAACAGGGAGTTTCAGAATCAATCACATAATATTTGCTTCTTCTATAATATGGTCTGTCCCCCCCCCCGAGGGTAAAATCAGTATACTTTGTTTCATCAAAATGCAGTCCTATTTCATGATTCATATCATGAATCCTTTGTATTTTTTCTATGGAACTCTGTGACGCAATGTTATAAAAATCTGTATTCAGCAAGAAAAAATAGGTGGACTTTACGTCTTCTTGATACTCCAAAGTTGCCAATTGTAAAGCTTTGTCAATTGAAGTGTCCACGTCATGCCGCAAAATGGCACACTTGTCCTTGCCTTTATAATCTGTATATCCTACTAACTCATATTCTTTGCTTCTTAATCGTTTGATCAAATCTTTATAGGCGTGATATGTAAATTGCATGTTTTTCCTATATGGTTTACTTATATGACTCATCATACATTCCTTTTCCATGTAATACTTCTCTTTTCAAAACTATATATTATCTGGTCTCTTCTAATCCCTTTTCTGTCCTATAATAGTTTCTTCCACACGAACATTTTAATTCATCATCTAATCTTTGTCCACATTCACAGACCCAACCGATCTGTTTCGCTGGAACTCCCGCTACCAGTGCATGATTCAAAACATTCTTTGTCACAACCGCACCTGCGGCAATCATGGCCCACTTACCGATTTCATGACCACAAACCACTGTCGCATTCGCACCAACTGTTGAACCAGTGCGTAAAATGGTCTTTTTGTATGCTAGAGAGCCTTTTGGATATTTGGCGCGCGGCGTCAAATCATTTGTAAAAACCATAGATGGACCACAGAAAACATAATCTTCTAGCTCTACACCTTCATATATGGATACATTATTTTGCACTTTACATCCATTCCCGATTTTCACGTTGCTCCCGATATTGACATTCTGCCCAAAAGAACAGTTGCAGCCAATTATTACACCTGATTGGATATGCGAAAAATGCCAAATTTTTGTGTTATCACCGATTTTCACATTATCATCAGCTATGCTGGTTTCATGCACAAAATATCCCATCATGCGACCTCCTTTCCAAGGTCGCTAGGAGTTACTCTATAGTAACCCCCCCCCTGAAATATTTTTTATATGCTGGATAAACTGATTATGCGGTATTGCAAAATTTCCTGATACATGTCCATTATTTGGCACGTCTTTTGTTACTACTGCACCCATATTAACTCGAGCATTGCTCCCAATCTTTAATCCATTCTTTACTGTTGCATTAAACCCGATCCAAGAGTTTTTTCCAATCACAGTTCTACCTCCAATCCCACTATTAGCCACAATCATAGTACCCGCATCAACCTTGACAGCATGGGCGATATGTACTAAATTATCTATTTTTACATAGTTCTCTATCACAGTGTCATCCCAGGGATATACAGCCTTATCAATACAAACATTATATTGTATTTCAACATTTTCTCCGATACAAACCCCTCCTGCATGCAACACATTTAAGATGGCATCCTTATCCCGTTTAAACTCAAAACCTTCCCCACCAATAACTGTCCCCGCATGTATGGTACAGTTATCTCCTATCGTAACATTCTCTTTTATAGATACAAATTCCTCAATCTTAACATTGTTTCCAATTTTAACATTCCTGTCAGCGATGCAAGCCAATTTGCTAATTTTGCAATTAGCACCAATCTCTGTTTTTGTTGTTTCCCTGATATACATTTGACTAGCACACAAACTATTGTGCAATTGAAAAAAGGCAATCCTTGGGGATTCAACAATACAACAATTATTATCTTGTAAAGCTTCTTTCAATTCTTCTTTTATTAAAATTACTGAAGCATGATCCGGAATATCTTTAATAAATTTTTCATCATCAATAAATGTACAGATGCTTTTCCCCGTATTTGATTGGATAAGACCCAAAGTTTCAAAATTGAAATTCCCGTTTCCCACACATTGATGCGCAATTCCCAGCTTCTGTAACTCGATACTTATATTCATCCTCTCATCCTTCCATCGCAACCTGATTTCATTTAAATCTGCCCTAATCTTTATTTATAAAACTTCTATATTCTCTCGTTTTCCAATATGCTTCATCGCATTTTTCGTATCAAAAATCACTTTTGCGTTCTGGCTGATCATATTATAGTCAAGCACTGTATGGGCTGTCGTAATCATAACTAAATCATAAGACGCTACTATTTCAGCAGTCAGTTTTCCAAGGCCTTTTTCTTGTACCCCATTACGCCTATAAACTAATATAAATGGATCATAATAGTCTACATTTGCTTTCTTTTCCTTTAAAATATCAATTACTTCCAAAGCCGGAGACTCCCGATAATCATCAATATCCTGCTTATAAGCCACACCCAATACCAACACCTTTGCGCCATTTAGGGTTTTTTTGTGTTCATTCAAAATGCGGCTCGCTCTTTCTACACAGTATTCTGGCATTTTATCATTGATCATCATGGAGCTCTCAATCATAGAAGTATGGAAACCATACTCCCTGGCTTTCCATGACAAGTAATATGGATCCAGCGGAATACAGTGTCCACCTAATCCTGGCCCAGGATAAAATGGCTGAAATCCATAAGGTTTCGTACTTGCCGCTTCTACCACTTCCCAATAGTTGATATTCATCTTATCACATAGCATAGCCATTTCATTTGCCAAGCCAATATTAATGTTGCGATAGGTATTTTCCAAAATCTTTTCCATTTCAGCAATAGCTGGAGAAGATGCTTCAAACACATCGCCATCCAATACTGCTCGATACATGGCAGCGATTACTTCTGTCGCATCTTTTCCGATTGCACCCACCACCTTCGGCGTATTCTTTGTTTTGTAAATCAAATTTCCTGGATCCACTCGTTCTGGGGAAAACCCAAGATAAAAGTCTTCACCGCATTTCAGACCTGAACCTTCTTCCAAAATAGGTTTGATCAATTCCTCTGTAGTTCCTGGATAAGTCGTGGATTCTAACACCACCATGGAATTTCTTGTCAAATATTTACTGATTTTTTCCGCAGAACTTTTCACATATGAAATATCTGGCTGCTGGTGGCTGTCCAATGGAGTTGGCACACAAATCGCTACAAAATCCACATCTTTTACAAAGCTAAAATCTGTAGTAGCTGAAAGCATTCCATTTGCAACTAGCTCTTTCAAGTCTTGATCTACCACATCTCCAATATAATTATGTCCTTCATTGACCATGTTAACTTTTTCACTCTGGATATCAAAGCCAATGGTTTTAAAACCAGCCTTTGCTTTTTCTACAGCTAAAGGCAATCCCACATAGCCTAAACCTACAACGCCAACGATAATATCCTTATTGTTTATTTTCTCTAATAAAACCCTCTTCACTGTGTTCTCTCCTTAGCTAAAATCAAACAAATATTGATTCAAATCTTTTCGACAATATATGATATGAGTATTGGCTCAGGGCCGCTTTCTTGGCATTTTCTCTCATTCTGCCAACTGCATCCGCGTCCATATTTTTAATTGTAAGAATCGCATCAGTAATGCCTGATACATCCATGGAATCAACCATAATACCGCAGTTATACTTGGATATTGGACTCTCAGGAGTCGTAATCGCACACACCATAGGAACCCCAGCCATCATCCCGTCGATCATTTTGTTCATTGCCAAACCAAAGCGGTACAACAGTGACTGCTTCGCCCCCATATAGATTACATCAAATTGCTCACATAATGTTGGAATCGCGAGTTTATCTATAGGATTGAGAAAAGTGACATTTTTCAAGCCCTTTCTCCCAACCATTGATACTAATCCAGCTTTTTCCACGCCATCACCAACTAGTACAAAATGAACCGCATCATCCTTAATCTGCTCCGCACAATCAATCAACACTTCTAAAGCATTAGATAACGCATGCCCTCCAAAATACCCTACAATATATTTCCCATCTTTCTTTAATTTAGTGAATGCCTCTTGATGCTCTTTTGGCAATGGCAATGGATTTTCCCAATCCTCTACTACAACGCCGTTTGGTATTTCCACAAATTTATCAGGTCGCAGCCCATGCTGAACCATATAGTCTTTTGCCAATGGTGGCAAGGATACCACATTGTCAGAATGCTTATAGGCACTATTCTCACCAATCTGCATGGCAACCACAAAAGGGTGCATTTTAGACATGCCACCGATCTCGATCAATGTGGCCGGCCACATATCATGCACCTCATGAATCAGCTTCACCTTCTTCTTCGACAGCTTCCGAATCCGCTGCCCCACATAGGTATCCAGGGGATAGGTCGAAGAGGCGATCACCACGTCCGGCGACAACTCATTGATGATCTTCTTTGCGTTCAGCCAGAGCTTGGAAACAAACCGAAACATGGTCATGGCCCTCTTTGCGCCATTTCCTTCATAAGTACCAGTCTGGATCCAATGATAATGAATCCCATCGATCACCTGCTCCTGGAAATCATGATCCACCTCAGGGTTTACCCTGCGCAGATGGGAGTAATCAGCGGCTATGATGTCCACTCGATGGCCCATTTTAATCCATTCTCTGGCGAAATAATAAGGTCGAAACTCCATGCCCATTTCAGGAGAACCCGCATAGTGATTCAAAATCAAAATATTCACGCTGTTCTCCTTTCTATTTCAACACGCTGATAAACGTCTTCCACATCAATCCAATATCTCTTAAAAAATTGAAATCCCGCATATACTCCAGATTATATTTCATTTTTTCTGGAAGCACATGCTCCACATACGCATGATCCGTAGTCATGCCCTGCCCCGTATACTTGTCCATGATCACGTCTTCGTCTTTAAAGCGAATGCTGGCTAGGGACGTGATGCCCGCAGGCAGCAGCAATGTGGCGTTCATCTCATCCTCATAGGCTTCCACATATTTACGAACTTCCGGCCGCGTTCCAACAAAGCTCATTTCTCCCTTGATCACGTTGAACAGCTGGGGCAATTCATCCAACCGGCATTTTCTGATTTTGCTCCCGATCTTTGTGATCCTGGAATCATTGCCGCTGGTCACAAGAGCGCCGATTTGATCTGCGTTCTGCACCATGGTACGGAACTTAAAAATCCGAAAATCCCTGCCGCCTGTGGTGACTCTCACTTGCCGGTAAAAAACCGGTCCTTTGGAGTCTGCTTTGATCAAGATAGCCAAGATCAACAACACTGGCGACAGCAATATGGTCATAATCAGAGAAACAATGAAGTCAAATCCTCTCTTGATCAAAAGGCTGCCTTTTCGTTTCAACAGCAGATCATAATAACGCCGTATCACATCTGTTTTTAACTCTTCCGGCAATTTGTCCCACTGCGCTAACATTCGCCGCACAGCTCCTTTAATAAATCTGTGACCCTTGCTATGATATAGTTAATTTGCTCATTTGTCAACCTGCTGTATAAAGGCAGTGTAATCTCATTCTTGTAAAAATCATAAGCATTGGGGTAGTCTGCCATGTCAAATCCCATATTCTTGTATGCGGTCATCATTGGAAGGGGTTTATAATGCACGTTGGCAGCCACTCCCTGCTCCGCCAATTTTATGATGAACTGGTTACGCTCTTCTTCTGAAATTCCTGGGATTCTCAAAAAATACAGATGCCCACTGGAACAATGCTCTTCGCCAGAATGCTCTAATACCTTTACCCCATATGGCACAAAGGCTTCATTATATTTGCCTATGATCCGCTGCCTTTTTTTCAGCATTTCCGGGTATCGCTCCAACTGCACCAGGCCAATGGCCGCTTGTATGTCCGTCATGTTGCATTTATAAGCCGGAGACACGATGTCATATTCCCATGCGCCCACCTTCACCTTATTAAACGCGTCCTTTGTCTGTCCGTGAAGGGAGAGATTCATGTACTGCGTATAAATCCACTGGTCATCAATGCTCGGAATCTGCTTCCAAGTCACGGCTCCCCCCTCTGCTGTTGTCAGGTTTTTTACAGCATGAAAAGAGAAGCATGTGAAATCAGCGATTTGCCCTGAGCTGTTACCCTGCCGCTGCGCACCAAATCCATGAGAAGAATCGGCGATCACCACAACACGATCAAACTGTTTTTGGATTTTATTATCGCTGGGGCTGAATTTGCTGCTATGCTGCTCGAGGATTTCATATAGCTGGTCATAATCACAAATGATCCCAGCCAGATCCACTGGGATGATGGCCTTTGTTTTTTCCGTGATCAAATCGCCTAGCTGCTCATAATCGATCTCTGGAACATCCTTTTGAATATCCGCCATGACCGGTGTTGCACCCACATGACATACAGGACTGCAGGTTGCCGTATAGGTATAGGCTGGCACGATCACTTCATCTCCAGGCCCAATGTCCAGCAGCCGTAGGGTCATCTCCATCGCCGCAGTCGCTGAACTCAAGCATACTGCTTTGTTGGTGCCAATATACGCTGCGATATTTTTCTCAAATTCTTTTGTCCTCGGGCCAGTAGTGATCCAGCCTGACCGCAAAGCTTCTGCCACCTGCTGGATTTCTTCTTCCGTGATATCCGGCGGTGAAAATGGTATGTTCATCTTTTCTTCCATTGATCTATCTCCAAAATTCCTGGTCAAATCTGCGGCTGATACGTGTCGCAAACCTTCTCTATTTCCTCTTTGATCTTCTTCCCATTGGTCTCCGCCACAGTGATCAAATGCTCTAACTGCCGCAGGAATCCCTTATGATCCATGTCAATAGGCTTGCCAATATAAATCAAATCATTTGGCGTGCTTTCCAGCCCTTCCTCAGCCATCAAAAGCTCTTCGTATAGCTTTTCCCCTGGCCGCAGTCCTACGATTTCAATCTTGATATCTTCATCCGGCACATAACCCTTGAGCCGGATCAAATTCACTGCCAAATCGTAAATTTTCACAGGTTGCCCCATGTCCAGCACGAAAATTTCTCCACCCTTTGCCAAAAGGCCTGCTTGGAGCACTAAGGACACCGCTTCGCTGACAGTCATGAAAAATCGGGTAATTTCCCTATGGGTCAAAGTCACTGGTCCGCCGGATTCGATCTGCTTCAAAAACAAAGGAATTACAGATCCGTTGCTTCCCAGTACATTTCCAAACCGCACAGCCACGAATTCCGTTTCTGACATGGTGTTGTACGCCTGGACGATCATTTCACAAAGCCGCTTGGTAGCCCCCATCACATTGGTCGGTCGCACCGCTTTATCCGTGGAAATCAGCACAAAGCGCTTCACATGGTACTTATCCGCCAGCTTTGCCAGATTGAGTGTCCCTTTACAGTTGTTCTTCACTGCTTCATTAGGCGAATGCTCCATCAGCGGCACATGCTTGTGAGCCGCCGCATGATAGATCACATCTGGCTTTTCGTTTTGGAAGATGGCTTCCATTCGCCCATGATCCCGCACAGAGCCGATCAAAACTTTCACCTCAATGTCCGGATGATTCCGAAGCAACTCCATCTGCAGCTCATAGGCTCCATTCTCGTAAATATCCAGCACAATCAACTTTTTGGGCCGATTGGCCGCAATCTGCCTGCACAACTCCGAGCCAATGGTGCCGCCGCCGCCTGTGACCATGACAACCTTGTCCTGAACAAAATCCTCCATTTCCCGATTGTTAATCACAACTGCGTCTCTTCCCAGCAAGTCCTCATAATTGACTTCCCGCACGCTCTGACTCAGGGAAGTGGTGAGGCTGGCGGAAATGGATGGCAAGATCTTCAATTTAGCAGGCGTTTCATTACAGATAGTGATGATCTCACCTGCCACTTTCGGTGGCGCGGATGGTATGGCAATGATGATTTCATCCACATCATATTTCTTCACTGCAAAGGAAATGTCCTGCCGGTCTCCAACAATAGGAATCCCATGAATATACTTTCCCCGCTTCGCAGGGTTATCATCCACTAGGCACACGATCTTTGCGGAGTTGCTGCTGTTCCGCAATTCTCGGATCAACAGGGAAGCCGCTGAACCAGCTCCCACGATCATGATCTTGTGCCGAGAAGAACTATCGCCTTTTGCGTACTTTCTCCAAATCTGCCGCACCAACCGGATGGAAATCCGAGAAGCCGCAAGTAAGAGGAACAAAAATACCCAGTTGAAAATGTAAAAGCTCCGGGGCATGGCAACTCTCATGAGCATGCGGTACGTTACATACAATGCCTCCATGACCAGGGACGCTTTTAAAACTGATACTAATTCATCCATGCCAGCATAAGCCCACACCCTATTATACAACTTAAACAAGGCCATTACAAGCACTGTAATGACCATATCAGCAGGAAGGCAGCTGATGGCTGGATCCAGATAAGCGATCTCCATAGTAAAAATACCAAATCGGAGCGCCAGAGGCATAATGGAACTGAATGCCACGATCACCAGATCAACCAATATTAAAATAATGATTCTCGTGTATTTTTTACTCATTTTATCACAATCATGTTTTTATCATCAAAACTAACATATCACAAAGCTTTTAAAACAAAGCCCCTTTTATTGATTTTTTTCACTCTAGTAGGCTTTGCTGGAACACTGTTAATACCGCCGCCATATTGACAGCGTTATAAGGATAACACAGTTCTACTAAAATAGCAAGTTTTCGAGCGTTTTCAACCACGGTAATTATTACATTTCATATGCGGGTTGTTACATTTGCCGCATTCCATCGTTTGCTTTATGAAATTTCATTATCTTTTCTAATGTGCGATCACCCAAACAAATTAAAATAGATCACTATGCGTTCCTGTTCTTGTTAAATACAAAATTAGCTCCTAAACATATACTTCATACCAATAGCCCCCGAATCATCTCGTCAACATCTGTATACGTCTTTCCATCAGAAGGCTCCGCCTTCATGCGCCGCACTTCTTCCATTGCTTCCAATGTTTCATGATTTGGTCTTTCCCCACTGATTTCAAAAGGAATTCGATACTCCCGCACTACCTTTTTCGCAAAAATATTAAAAGCGGTTGTCATTGTCATTCCCATGTCTGAACAAAAAGCATCAAATTGTTTTTTTAAATCAGCATCCATACGGATGCTTACATTCGTCTGCGCCACTTTCAACAACTCCTTTCGTGATCTAAGATTTATTATATGGCATTGTTCATATATCGTCAATAAATTTCAATAGATTGATTGACCAGGCAACATCTTTTAAGCCTCACACCACTGCTTCCACCAAAGTTTTATCTCCCAATGCGATTTCTTTTACGCCACTCTGCTTTTTTTGATTAAAATTGAAACTGATCATATAGCCCTTCTTTAAATGATAATAATCCAGATATTCGGACAGTTGCGTTTCTCCCCTAGCATTGTATTCATCTCCGCGCCAGATCTTCAATTCAATCACAAACTGCTCACCACGATAATCCACGATCACATCTGTTCGCCGCATGTCCCGAGTCTGGGCCTCAATGTAATAATTGCCGGTTCCATTAATGATCGGCTTTAAATACAGCAAAAAATATCGCCGCCCATCTTCTTCATAGAATTTTTCTTGCTCCTTTCCATATAATTCATGAAAATGCACGACAAACCTTTCCAGTATCCTGCGCATATCTAACCGCCCATTTTGGACAAATTGATTTTTTTCGCTCAAAGCTGAATTATATATACCGCTATCTAACGCTTCTTCGCCCAAAAATAAATCATACACCACGGTTTCAAAAATTCGATTACTAATTGCTATCATTCCCTCCGCGTTTTTTATAAAGCCAAACATATATGCGATTTCGATCTGCTCGTTCAGAGAGTGATATGGAATCTGCTTTCCGTTGAACAGCACTGTGTAAATCAGGAACCGAAGCGTTGCGTCACCTGTCAATTTACTAACTAGGGATTCGAAAAGAACATTTTTTTCCGCAATCAACAATTTGACCGCTTCTGAAAGGCCTTCTTTGGTCCACGCCGCAGAGTGATCGGCAAAGCCTTCTGTACCTGCCACCCATTCATCCAATAGTTTGCAAACACGGGACACAAGAAACGGATATCCCGATGTGTACGCATAAATTTCTTTTGCCATTCTCTGAACATCCATTCCCGTTTGATGATCAATTTCATATTCCATCAGCATCCCTGCGATTTCATTAGCGGAAAAGCTCATGTCCACCAGGAAATCCGCTGCGATGTTCCAAGGACTATTGGGTTTATGATCTTCGTTTGAAACGAACTTTCGTTTCAGATTCTTGATATCGTATACGCTGGCTAAAATCACAGATTGAAAAGTGGGTAGCTGATCTCTTTCCATATAATAAAATCGCAGCTGCGCCAAGAAATCCAAAAACACTTGATGGTTCGCCGCACTGTCCACTTCGTCAATGATGAGAACGATTTCTTTCCTTGCTGCCTGGCAAATATCACTCAGGAATTCGAACAATTCCTGCAGTTCGAAGTATGGGTCTTGCCGGGTAACGATCTGCTCAAGAGCCGAGGCCACAGCTTTAGACCCCGCCTCTGAAGCCGTTTTACTTCCATTTTGCTTCCACAGCCGCAAAAATACCTTTGCGAAGGTCAGGGAAAACACATTTTCGCTCCTGAACTTCGCACTGCCAAAGGACTGAAAATCCATGCTAATGACAAAATAATCGTCTCTCAAAAAATCCTTCAAGGCTCTTAAAGTAGTGGTCTTTCCATACTGCCTTGCCCTGTTGATGGTGAAATACTGCCCCTGATCCACCATTTCCTTAATCTGTTCCAGTTTTTTCGTAATATCCACCATGTAATGTTGCTGCGGCCTGCAAACCGCGCTAGTGTTAAAAAACCTGCTCATAGCTTTCCCCTTTTCCCGTAATCACAAATCCAGCTCTAAAATCCAAGCGGCCAGCGCAGTCTGATGGCTGCTTTTCTGGCCGCTGTTACGATTGTCATCACTTTATTTTCGATGATCGTCTACCACTTGTACATCTTGTTTCCCTTGGTGGAAACTTTGGAAATGGACTGCTTCGGCGCTTTCAGAGCGTTCTTCTTGCCTTTTTTGCAGTACAGCTTGTTCTTGGTGATAGACACCTTCCCGTATTTAGAACTGGTGTGGGAGTATACCTGCACAGCCTGTCTGCCGCCTTTGACCGTGTTGCCGCTGATGGTGATTTTAGCCTTTTTAATGGACTTTGGTGCTTTTCCAAACAGGGCGCAGTGAAGACCCACGGTATAAGCGCTGCTGGTTCTGCTGCCTTTAGAGTAGATCTTGTTATTGGTCACAGTCGCGCTTGTGGTATTGAAGAGAGCCAAAGCTTCGCTTCTGACACCAGTGATGGTATTGCCTGACACGGTGATGTTGCTGTGGAACTTGCTCTTAAACTTGCTTTCTTTGGACGCATAGTTTGCGCAAACGCCTCTTGCGCCTTTAATGGTGTTGTTCAGTATTTTAATATTTTTGCAGGTCTGCCCCTTTACATATTTAGCTCCATACTGCACGATCCCTGGCGCGGTTTTCGGAGTAGCGATATCGATCTGCACCTGTTCTTCCAGGCAGGTCTTGCTTGCGCTTCCAACGCCATTAATCACGCAGTTTTGCACTGTGGCATTTTTGCATGCGATCAGCTCAATGGAATGTCCCGAATAGTTAGAGGAAATATCGCAGCCATCGAACAAAATGTTCTGAGCGTGGGCAAATTTGAACATGGTGCCCTTCAATCCAGCGCTGCTGGCAGTTTTCCAAGTCCCGCCGATGATTTTCACGTTTTTCAGGGAATTATAGTTGAGCGCGTTTACGTCATTTGACATCATTCCCTTTTTGGAATCCGTCTGGACAATGGTCGCTCCATCCGCCTTAATCGTTGTGTTATCACCGATCTTAATAGCATAATTGATCTTTACATCTGATCCTGCGGGGATCACGATGGTCTTTTTCTGATCTCCCTTGCAAAGCCGAGTCAACGCTGCAGCGTTTAATTTCGCAGGAGACGCTCCCTCGTTAGATGCCGCAGGTTGAAATTCAATTTCACCAGCAGAATTATAAATGCCGATCACTCTTTTATGATCTCCCATAATAGTCTGCCCTTCTACTGCGCCAAAGGCAGTGGTGACAGAAAAGGCAAAACCAACTGTCAGCGCCGTCATTAGCATGACCATTTTTTTCCATAATGCTTTTTTCATGATCCGTTCCTTTCTTAATCCTAAAATATTTCTCTAAAAACATATGACTCATGGCCTGGCAGCCAGCCTAACCACGGTCCATTCAAGCCAATAGTAACTAAATCAATCACACCTTTGCTTCCCTGAACGCAAAGAAACGCTGTCCCAAATAATTGAAACCCACAAATAAGCACATCCCTGCGAACATGGCCGTATTTTCCTGTATGGTCTTGGCTTGGGCTGACAAAATAGAAACGACCGCAGGTTTCGCGATTCCATATGCCAGCAAATAGCAAACTGCGATGTTGATGGCAAAACGTATCGCACTTTTTAAATTATCACCTTTGTGCTGAAATGTAAAGTATTTGTTCAAAAAATAGCTGAGGATGCTGGTCAAAACATAATTGGCAGCCGAGGACACCCAGTAAGTGCATCCTGCCAGATTATACAGCCCAAACATGATGGCTGTTCCCACGACAGTATTAATGATCCCCACAACAATGAATTTTATAAGTTTGATGTCAATGATTTTTTTAACCATGAGCTGAACCTACTTTATATTGGTCTTGGCGATCAAATACATGGGCCGTTTCTTGACTTCCGCATAGATCCTGCCCACATATTCGCCGATGATCCCCAGGGAAATCAGCTGCACGCCGCTGAAAATAGTAATGATTAAAATCGTGGTAAAATACCCGGGAACATCGATGCCATTTTGCAGAATTCGCACGAACAGATAGATCAAATACACGATGCTCAGCAACAGCAGCGCGCTTCCTCCATAAACACAGATCCGCAGAGGCTGAACGTTAAAGGAAAGGATCCCATCGATCCCATAACGCAGCAGGCTCTTGAAGGACCACTTCGTTTCTCCGGAAGCCCGCAGCTGGTTCTCATACTCCAGGTAAGTCTGATTGAAGCCCACCCAAGAAAAGATACCTTTTGAAAAGCGATTGGTTTCTTTCAGGGAAATGACCGCATCAATGGCCGCCCTGCTCAAAAGGCGAAAATCTCCCGCGCCGTCTACCATTTCCACGTCCACCAATTTGTTGACTAGCTTATAATACAGCCTGGCAAAAAAGGTGGATCTCTTGGAATCTCCGCTGCGGCTCCTCTTGGCGATCACCTGGTCGTATCCCGCATGATATAACTCCAGCATCTGGTGAATCAGCTGGGGCGGGTGCTGCAGATCCGCGTCTAAAATCACGGCGCAGTCGCCCTTTGCATGTTCCAGAGCCGCCAGCATCGCCGCTTCTTTGCCAAAGTTCCTGCTAAAAGAAATATATTTGATCCTTTCATCTTTTTCTGCCATTTCCATCAGCAGTTCCAAAGTTCGATCCTTGCTCCCGTCATTTACAAAGATGAATTCATAAGCATATTGCTCGTTGTTCAGTAATTCCAGTTCTGCCTGTACCTCTTTTTGAAATAACTCAATCACACCCTCTTCATTATAACAGGGTGCGATTATGCTCAATAATTTTTTGCTTTTTGCCTCACCCATATAACCCCGTCTTTCTCTTACCGCAAATCCACCTGACATGTCTAGGATGCTCAGCGCCCTTCTCAATCAGTTCCCAAATCCTAAAACCCTCTCAAAAATTCCTGCACCCGTTTCTCCACGTCCTGTGCTTTGAACACCGAAGACCCTGCGACTACCAGTTCCACGCCCGCCTCTGTGACAGCCCTGACGTTTTCCAAATTAATGCCGCCATCGATCTCAATGGTAAAATCACAGCCAGTCCTGTTTTTCAATTCCTTTAGGGCTTTCACCTTTTCTAAAGCCGAGCCGATGAATTTCTGGCCCCCGAACCCAGGATTCACTGACATGATCAGCACCAGATCCGCGTCTTCCAAGCTATAGTCCAGGGTGGAAAGGGAAGTCGCTGGGTTTAGGGCCACGCCTGCTTTCACGCCCAGGCTTTTGATGTGCTGCAGGGTCCGGTGAAGGTGCGGACACGCTTCCTGATGCACTGTGATGAACTCAGTTTGATCTGTGACAAAATCCTCCACATACTGATCTGGATTTTCAATCATCAAATGAACGTCAAATGGCAGCTTTGTCTTTCCCACGAGACTTTTCATGACCGCGGCCCCATAACTGATATTGGGCACAAAATGCCCGTCCATCACATCCACATGAATCACATGGGCTCCTGCCCGCTCAATGAGAGCCACGTCTTCCCCTAGATGGGAAAAATCAGCTGATAAAATAGATGGTGCTAATCGTATCATAATCGTATTGTAATCCTTTCTGTTCTAAAATCCCCCAGTATCCTACTTTCCATGTTGTTCCTGCCGCATATTCCGACATTCGCTTCGCTCTCATTCTCCACCGGCAAGTCCCGGCCTTTGCCCAGAGTCCAGCAACATAGCGTCAATACCGGTTCTTCGCCTGTATCTCACCTAACAAAACTTTATAAGATTCATAACGGCCCTGGGGTATGGTCCCTTGCTCCACAGCCTGCCTGACCATGCAGCCAGGTTCCTTCAAATGCCGGCAGTCATCATAACGGCACGTTCCCAGAAAGGGTTCCATTTCCGGAAACAAATGCTGCAGCTCGGCTTCTTCTGCTTCCATGATCTCAAAGGAAGTAAAGCCCGGTGTGTCAAAGATCATGGTGCCGTCCCCCAAATCAAACAGCTCACAGTGTCTGGTAGTATGACGGCCCCGCTTCGTCTTTTTGCTCACATCGCCGGTTTCAGCCGCCGCGCTTGGAAGCAGGGCGTTCAGAAGCGTGGATTTCCCTACGCCAGACGGTCCCGCCAGAGCCGTCTGCTTGCCTTTGATCAGCTCCCGCAGTTCATCAGTGCGCAGGCCCGTCCCTGCGCTGAGACACACCACTGGATAGATGCTGCCATAAAGCTGCTTCACTTCTTCCACTAACCGCTCTTTTGCCAGATCCAATTTGTTCAAACAAACGATGATCTCTGTACCGCTTTTTTCTGCCATTACCAGGAACTTGTCCACTAAAGCCAGGTTCGGCTTGGGATGCGCCGCGGCCATGACCACCACAAAGCAATCCACATTAGCGATCGGCGGCCTGATGAACTGGTTCTTTCTCGGCAGAATCTCTGTGATGAGGCCATCGTCTTCCGGTCCTTCTCCCAGCTGAAACATCACATGATCTCCCACTGCTGGAACAGTGCCGTCTTTCTTGAACACGCCTCTTGCTTTACACTGGAAGGCCGGGATGTCCCGACCTTCCTCTTTCACATAATAGAATCCTGCGATCCCTTTCACAATGGTCCCTTTCATCAGCGGATCGTCCCCTTTGTGAAATCAACTCTCTTTTGCATGATCTGCTCTCCATCAAAAGTGACCAGCACGGTTCCGGTTCCTTCGCCCTGAAGCCGTATGGTCTCTGAGCCTTCGCTCTTGCTCCTCTGCTGATCGTGTACCACGTTCCTGGTCCCCAGATCATCGGAAAGGGTCACGGTCATAAAGAAGATTTCGTTCTTTGCCTTGCTAAAATCAATAGTCAGGCTGATATCCTGCGGTTCCGCCGGACCCTTGCTGATCGTCAGTTTCACGGAAGTTCCCTTCTTCACTTCTGTGTTGGCCTCATATTCCTGCTCCATGACTTCATTGACTTCATAAGTGTCGCTGTTAGCGTAGCTGGTTTTCCCCGGCTTCAGGCCAGCCTCGATCAAAGCCGATTTCGCTTCGTCCACGTCCTTGCCAATGAGATACGGCACTGGAACCTTCTTTTGAGAACCATCGCTGATCTTCAGATCCACTTTGGAGCCCCGATCCACTTTTGTGCCCGCCTCCGGTGACTGATCAAACACTGTGCCTTCGTCTTTGTCACTGGCGCCTTTGTCCACGCTGCCCACCTGGAAACCAGCGTCGATCAACATCTGCTTGGCCGATTCTTCGCTTTTTCCCGTCACATCCGGCACTTCTGCGCTGCCCGGCCCTTTGCACAAGTTGACTCGTATGGTGCTGCCCTTCTTTGCCTGGGAATCTGGCCTTGGATTCTGGGAAACCACAGTGCCTTCCTCTGCGTCCGGATCTTCGATGAGATCACCCTGTTCCAGTTCAAAGCCCTCCATTTCCGCCTTCATCTCCGCTTGCTCGAATGTCATGCCGCTCAAATCCGGCACAGTGACTTCTGAACCTCCAAACAGACCTGTGGCCCAGGCTGCGATCAGCCCTACCACAATGGCGGCGGCAATGGCAGCGATGATGATGATTTTCTTCTTTTTCTTTGAGGAATTTTTGTCTTTTTTCTTCTTCTTTTTCTTCTTTGGCTTTTCTTCTTCCTCGTAATCATCATCCTCGTAGTATTCGTCTTCTTCGTTGTTAAAGATCGGCTCTTCATAAGGCTGCTCTGGTTCCATGTCTTCACCGCCTAAAAAGAGCGCGTCGCCTACGATATTTCCTACAAATTCCAAGTTATCCAGCGCCTTGATCAGTTCATCCGCGCTGGCGAAACGGTTGGTCTGATATTTGTCCGTTGCTTTCAGCACGATGCGCTCCAGTGCCGGAGGAATGCCTGAAATCAGCTTTGACGGATGCACCATTTCACTATTGATGTGCATCAAAGCGATGTTCACCGGATTGTCTCCGTCAAAAGGCACTCTCCCAGTGAGCATCTCGTACATGACGATCCCCAAGGAATAGATGTCCGACTTTTCGTCCACATAACCGCCCCTTGCCTGCTCTGGAGAAAAATAGTGAACCGAGCCCATGATCCCGCCGCCAGTGTTGTCCACGATGGTGGAGGAATTCACTGCCTTGGCAATGCCAAAATCCGTGATCTTGGCCGTGCCGTCCTGGGTGATCAGCACATTGTGGGGTTTTACGTCTCTGTGGATGATCTGGTGTCGGTGCGCCACGCTCAGAGCAGCGGCGATTTGTTTTGCCAGTTCAATGACCCTGGGATAAGGCAGGGGGCCTTGCTCCCGAATCATATCGCTGAGGGTCCTGCCTTCTACCAGTTCCATGACAATATAATGGATGTTTCCCTCCTGGCCCACATCAAAGATATTGACAATGTTAGGATGGGACAGGCTTGCCGCGGACTGGGATTCCCTCCGAAAGCTTTCTATGAATTTCTGGTCGCTGATAAATTCCGGCTTTAAAACTTTGATAGCGATATAGCGGTTCAGCAGCCTGTCTTTTGCCTTGTAAACTACAGACATTCCGCCTTCACCGATTTTTTCAAACAGTTCATAACGCCCTGCTAGTATTTTACTGCTCATGCTTTTCCTCCCCTATATTTTCAGACAAACCACAGTGATGTTGTCCCTGCCTCCGCTTCTGATGGCTTCCTCCACCAGGCGGGAACAAGTCTCTGGCATGGGATTTTGTCTGTCCAGTATTTCTTCTAGCTTTCGCTCCGGCACTTCCCCGTAAAGCCCGTCTGAGCAAAGCATTAAGATATCGCCTTTTTCCACGTTTGTCTGAAAAAAATCAGCAATGACCGCTGGCTCGGCTCCAAGAGCCCTGGTGATCACGTTTTTTTGGCTGTGGTTCTTCGCTTCTTCCGTAGTGATCATACCAGTCCTGAGCAGTTCGTTCACATATGTGTGATCCACTGTGATCTGCATGATCCTGCCGTCTCTATAAAGATACGCCCTGCTGTCCCCGATGTTGATGATATAGGCGGTATGATCTTTGACACAGGCGATCACCGCAGTGGTTGCCATGCCCTTGTTTTCCTTGTGCTTTCTTCCCATCTGATAGATTTCATCATTGACCTGCTCCAGGCATTGAGAAAAATAATGATAGATCGCCTCTTCATCCTCGCACGCTTCCACTGGATTGGCCGCCACGTATTCTGCGATGCCTCTCACCGCCGTCCTGCTGGCGATTTCTCCGGCATTGTTGCCGCCCACTCCATCCGCCACCACATAAACATCGTGGCTGGGGATGACAAAACACGCGTCTTCATTGTTGTTTCGGATCACGCCTGTGTTGCTTTTAAATCCTATTTGTGTCATATGGTTTCTCCGTCTGGCAGGTTATACCAGTCCCTCGCTTTTCTTCATCACACAGATGAAAAATCCATCCGTGCCGTTCACATGAGGCAGCAACTGGATCATTTCTGTTTTTTTAAATTGGCTGTTTTTCTTCAGGAAATCCCCGATCACCCTCTGGTTTTCGTAAGGGTTAATGGTGCATGTGCTGTAAAGCAGCGTGCCGCCTGGCTTCACGTACTGCGCGGAAGCTGAGAGAATGGCCAGCTGTTTTTTCGGCAGCAGTTCCATTTCCTCTGTTTTTTCCTTGTATTTGATCTCCGGCTTCCTGCGGGTGACTCCCAGACCAGAACACGGCGCATCCACCAGCACCCGGTCCGCTTTTTCCACCATAGTGGAATCCACTCTCGTGGCGTCCCAGGACCAAGTCTCCACGTTAGTGATGCCCAGCCGTTCCGCCTCTTTGTCGATCAGGTCCAGTTTCCTCCTGTAAATGTCCGAAGCAAAGATCTTGCCCGTGTTGTTCATCCGCTCCGCGATAGCCATGGTCTTGCCCCCAGGGGCCGCGCACACGTCCATGACCGTGTCACCATGTTGCGGGTTCAGCTTTTCTGCCACCAGCATGGAACTTTCGTCTTGGATGGAGAACAGGCCGTGCTTGTACAGCTCTGTGCCCAAAAGCTGGCTTCCCTTTACATGGAGCGCGTTTGCGCACACAGCGCCTGGCTCCACTTCATAGCCTTTTTCCTCCAACTTTTTCACCAAGTCTTCCTTCATGACCTTCAGCCAGTTCAAGCGGATGGTGTTAGGCGGCGTCTCGTTTCCACCTTTGAGCATTTCCTCCACGAACTCCACTTTGTACTGTTCCAGCCAAAGCTCGATGATCCAAGGAGCGTAGGAATACCGAATGGACAAATATTTCACTTCATCCTCTGTTCTGTCCGGCAGTCTCATGGAAAGCCTGCGGTTCAGATAATTTCTCAGAACGCCATTGATAAAACCGTCTCTGCCCCTACAGTATCGTTTGGCCAGCACAACGCTTTCATTAACTGCTGCGTATTCTGGCACCGAATCCATGTACCCCAGCTGATAGATCCCCATGCGCAGCACGGTCCGGTCGCTGCTTTTCAGGGAGCTCGCACCTGAAGGCACCAGTTGATCAATATAATGGTCCAGCAGCATTTTGTTTTCTAAAACCCCATAAACCAGTTCCCGCACGAAGCCCTGGGATTGCGGCCTTCCCCGCACGATCTGGTGGTTCAGGGCAATGTTGGAATAGGCCTTTTTCGCTTCTACGTCCATAAGTGTTAAATACGCGGTCTTTCTGTTTGCGTCCATGATGAATCACGCCTCCTAATCAATAATATTTTATCCTAAAACGCTTCCCGCTTCCATGCGGTTGCCTTTTAAATGATCTGACACTGCTACTCTCTTTTTTCCTGGGAGCTGGATGACCTTGGCCACCAGCGTCCCGCCTCCGGCAGAAATTTCGATCCCTTCCGAGGAAACCTTGGTGATGGTCCCCGCTGGTTCTTGACTGGCTTTCGGGGAAACTTCCGCTTCCCAGATCTTCAAAAGCTTTCCATGATAAGACGTGAATGCCCCCGGCCACGGATCAAAGGCGCGAATCAGCCGTTCGATCTGCTCCGGACTCTTTGTAAAGTCGATTTCCCCATCTTTTTTGGAAATCATTGGCGCATAAGTGGATCTTGCGTCATCCTGCGGCTCCGGCTTTACGGTCCCTGCTTCCAGCTTTGGAAGGGTCTCGGTCAGCAGCTTGGCCCCAAGCACTGCCAGTTCATCGTGAAGCTTGGCCCCATTTTTTCTGTCAATGGGGACCCTGGCCTTTGCCAGCATGTCTCCTGTGTCCAGGCCTTCTTCCATGAACATAATGGTGACGCCTGTTTCTTCATCTCCCTCCAGGATCGCTCTCTGGATGGGAGCGGCTCCTCGAAACCGAGGAAGCAAAGAGCCGTGGATGTTGACGCATCCCAGCCTTGGGATATCCAAGATCTCCTTGGGCAGGATCTGCCCGTAAGCCGCCACTGCGATGAGATCCGGCGCGTACTGGCGGATCCGCGCCAGACAGTCCGCGTCTTTTTTGATGCGTTCCGGCTGCAGGACCTGCAATCCCAGCTCCACAGCTTTTTCCTTCACTGGCGGCATTTTCACTTTTTTGCCCCGATCCCGCACCGCGTCCGGCTGGGTGATGACATAACCGATCTCATTGCCGGCCGCTGTCAGGGCTTCCAGCGCGGGAACAGCGAAATCCGGCGTCCCCATGTAAATGATCTTCATTTATTGTTCTCCATCTTCTGTGACTTCATAGATTTTCGTGGATTTGTCCGTGTACAGGATCCCCTCTAGATGGTCCAGCTCATGCGTCATGACAACGGCATCAAAGCCTTCAAATTCGTACTCTTGCTGGTTTCCCTCCCTGTCCAGTCCTCTGATACGGATCTTTTCCGGCCGCTCCACGGTCCCTTGATACCCTGGGACACTGAGACAGCCTTCATCACCGGTCTGGCTCCCGCGGGCTTCCACCAGCTCTGGATTGACAAAGCAATAGACCCGCCCTTCCTCCGGCTCCGCGACGAACATTCTGCGCATCATGCCTACTTGGGGAGCTGCCAGGCCCACGCCGTGGTATTCCCGCATGGTCTCCACCATATCATCTAAGACCATACGAATCCTGTCGTTTACTTGATCCACCGGCCTGCAGCGTTTTCTCAAGATCGGATCGCCTTCCAGTACAATATTTCTTAATGCCATTTCATCCTCCATCATACGAAGCTGTACGGGTTGATGTCCACCGTCACAGCGTATTCTTTCTTTTTTATTTTTTCAGCCTCTTTGATTTCCCGCAGAGCCGAGGTGTAGCTCCGTCTCTTTCCCTGAGGGCACTTGATCAGCATGCAGTACCGATAGGTGTCTTTGATTTTGTTCATCGGCGCTGCCTGAGGCTGAAATACCCTTCCCTTTTTCTCTGTTTTCAGCGCGTCTATGATCTTTTCATACCAGTTCTCCGCCGCAGCCTTGGCCTTCTCCTCTTCTTTGGAAGAAAAGACGATCTGGATCAAGTCGCTGTATGGCGGGTATTCCATGTATTTTCTAAGCTGGATTTCCGCTTTGTAAAAACTGTTATAATCCTGCTTAGCCGCCAGCAGCACCGCGTAGTTTTCCGGCTGATACGACTGAATGATGACTTTGCCCGTCTCATCGCCTCTGCCTGCTCTGCCAGCTGCCTGGGTGATGAGCTGAAAGGTCCGTTCCGCTGAACGGAAATCCGGAATGTTCAGGGTCACGTCCGCGGAAATGACGCCCACCAGCCCTACATTACGGAAATCCAGCCCCTTTGCCACCAGCTGGGTACCGATCAAAATATGGATCTTTCCTTTTTTGAATCGGCTCAAGATCCTGTCGATGCTGCCCTTCCTTTTGGTGGAATCCAGGTCCAGCCTTTCCACCACTGCTTCTGGAAAAAACTCGCTGACGATCTCTTCTACCTTTTCTGTGCCAGTGCCGAAATACCGTATGTACCGGCTGCCGCATTCCGGACAGGTCTGCGGCGGCTCCTCTTCATAGCCGCAGTAATGACAGGCCACCCTGCCGCCCTCTTTGTGATAGGTGAGGGAAATACCGCAGTCAGGACACTTTAGCACAGCGCCGCATTCCCGGCAGGAAATGAAGGTGGAATATCCTCTCCTGTTGAGAAACAGGATGATCTGCTGTTTGTTTTGTAAAGCGATCCCCATGGCTCTGTAAAGGGCACGGCTGATGATGGTCTTGTTGCCAGCCCGCAGTTCATCCCGCATGTCAGCGATTTCCACCTGGGGCAGAGCAACTTGGTTGTACCGCTTGGTCAACTCCAACCGCTGGTAGATTCCCTGCTCCGAACGATAAAAGGTGGCGATGGACGGGGTGGCGCTGCCGCAGAGCAGCACGCCTTTGTGCTGCTGCAGTCTTTTCAAGGCCACCTCCACTGCATCGTACTTCGGTGTCATGTCTGACTTGTACGTGGCTTCGTGTTCTTCGTCCAGGATGATGAGGCCGATGTTTTCAAAAGGCGCGAACACCGCGGATCTGGCTCCGATCACAATGTTTACCATTCCCTTTTTGATCCGAGACCATTCATCGTATCGCTCTCCCAAGGAAAGCCTGCTGTGAAGCACCGCGATCTGCTCTGCTCCAAACCTGCCGATGAACCTGCCGATGATCTGCTTTGTCAGAGAAATCTCTGGCACCATCATGATCACCTGCCTGCCTTCCTCCAGACACTTGGCCGCCGCCCGCATGTAGACCTCTGTCTTGCCGCTGCCTGTGACTCCATAAAGGAGGAACCGCCTGTGCTGCCGGGCGCTGATAGCCTGCTTGATGGGCTTTAAGGCCGCTGCCTGCTGCTCGGTCAGTTCTGGAATTTCTCCCTGCTCTCCGTCTTCGTCTTTGTAAGGGTTCCGCTGCTTTCCCCGCTTGGACTTGCTGCCCGCGGGCGTAAAGCATTTCACCGCGTCAATGTATTTACACAGATACCTGGTCTTCATCCACCTGCAGGTTTCCATGATCTCTTCTGTCAGGCAAATGTCTTCATCCAGGCTTTCTGCGTATTTCAGATTCTTATATTCTTGCTCCAGCTCATCGGAAACTTGAAACACATAAGCGTCCCGCACCCTGTCCCCGAGTCCAAAGGGCACGGATGCTTTCTGTCCCACCTGAACCTGGTCATATTGGCATCCATAGGTGTAAAGGGTGTCCGTCTGCTCGCTTTTATTGTCAATCGCTACATCTATGTATTTCATCTGCTCCCCTTACAGCAGGAATATGTTGTGTTCGCTGCATTCCTTGATCATGTCCTCTGGCCAGATGGCAGCCTGCACTTCCCCGATATGGGCTTTCCGCAAAAAGTACATGCACAGTCTGCTCTGTCCAATGCCCCCGCCTATGGTGTACGGCAGCTTTTTATCCAGTATCATCTTGTGAAACGCTAGCTCCCTGCGGTCTTCCGCGCCAGCCTCTTTCAGCTGTTTTTCCATGGCCGTTTCATCCACCCGAATCCCCATGGAGGAAATTTCAAAAGCCTGCTGTAAAATCTCGTTCCAGAGGATGATGTCTCCATTCAATTCCCAGTCATCGTAGTCCGGCGCTCTTCCGTCATGCTTTTCTCCGGATCTCAGCTTGCCGCCGATCTTCATGATGAACACCGCTTTCTTTTCCTTGGTGATCGCGTCTTCCCGCTCTTTCGGCGTTTTGTCCGGATACATGTCCGCAAGCTCCTGGGTAGTGATGAAGAAGATCTCGTTTGGCAGACTGGTTCGCAGGTCCTTGTAAAGCCTGTTCACGTAATCTCCCAGGTTTTTCAGCGCATTGTAGAGGGTGGTCACTGTTTCTTTCAAGTACGCCTCGGTTCGCTGTTCTTTGGTGATGACTTTTTCCCAATCCCACTGATCCACGTAAATGGAATGCAGGTTATCCAGCTCTTCGTCTCGCCGGATGGCGTTCATGTCCGTGTAAATGCCCCTGTCTGGTTGAATTTGGTATCTCCCCAGCGCCATGCGTTTCCATTTTGCCAAGGACTGGACGATTTCCACTGGTTTTTCATCCATGTCCTTTACCGTGAAGCGCACGGTCCGTTCCACACCGTTCAGATTATCGTTGAGACCTGTCTCCGGCGCTACGAACAAAGGGGCGGAAACTCTCCGCAGACTCAGGCCATAAGCCAGCTCCTGCTGGAAAAAATCCTTGATTTTTTTGATCGCTCTCTGACTTTCCATGAAGTCGATCACCGGCGTGTAATGTTCCGGTATGATTGTGTGTGCCATGGTGCGTCTCCCTTCTATCTTTTGGAATATTCACAACCGCAGTAGTTTTGCCTATAGAGGTCATATTGCCTGGAAAGCTCAATGCTGCGTTTAAAACCGTCTTTTTTCTTGAAATCCTCATCCAGAAAGCTGAGGCCGTATTTGACTGCCAGTTGTTTCCCGATCTTGCTGATGAACTGGTAGTTCTTGTGGGGGCTCACAGTCAGGGTAGTGCCAAAATAATCGCATCCTGTCATGCGGCAGGTCTCCGCTGTTTTCTCCAGTCTCTGCCAAAAACAATTGAGACAGCGTTTCCCGCCTTCTGGCTCCTGTTCCAATCCCTGGGCCCCGCGATAAAAATTTTTTGTGTCGTATGGTCCTTCTTGAAAGCGGATGAGTTCCTTTGGCGGCAGACTTTCGTTGTATTTTTTGAGAAATTCCAGCTGCGTTTCTTTGCGCCGCTGATACTCCTGTTCATCTGTGATGCATGGGTTATAAAAAAATATGGTGATCTGATAGTCACCGGCGAGCCGCTCTATTACCGCCGTGCTGCAAGGCCCACAGCAGCTGTGCAAAAGCAAGGATGGTTTTTCAATTTTATCGGAAATCCCCTTTATTTCCACGAATTCGCTGCTGTTCATGCTTTCTCCCAGCTCCGCGCTGTCTGCCCTGGGCGCGCTTCTTTTTTCGTGCTTCATAAAAGCTACCCCTTTTTTCATGAAATTTTCGTTTTCATTTTGAACGATTTATTATATCATATAAATACATCCATGTAACTATCCGCAGCTGAAAAAATTGTATTTTTCAAAGAAAGGGAGGCTAAGACGTGTCAGGAGTTTCACAAGAACAGCGCTTTTATTCCATCAGCAGTTATTTGAAGGAGAAAATGGGCAGCAAAGTCGTCAAACTTGCCATTGACGGTGGTTTCACCTGCCCCAACAGAGACGGCTCCAAGGGGACTGGCGGCTGCGTCTTCTGCTCCGCTTCTGGCTCCGGCGACATGGCCAGCGACATTCCGTCCCAAATTCGCCTTTTATCGGACAAGTGGCCCAACGCCAAATACCTGGCCTATTTCCAGAGTCACACCAACACCTACGGGCCTGTGACCCAGCTGCGCCGCCAATATGAAGAAGCCCTCACCTACCCGGGGGTGGTGGGGCTGGCCATTGCCACCAGGCCGGACTGCCTGCCCAAAGACGTCCTGGACCTGCTGTCAGAGCTCAATGAGAAGACCTTTCTCTGGGTCGAGCTGGGCCTGCAGACCATCCATGAAAACACGGCTCAGCTCATGAATCGGTGCTATCCCTTATCTGTCTACGACCAGGCTGTAAGCCATCTGGCCCGCCGAGGCATCCGCACTGTGACTCATCTGATCTTTGGTCTGCCAGGAGAATCCCAGGAGCAGATGCTGGATTCTGTAAAATATGTATGTCAGGACTTGCGAGCCTCCAAGCCCGCAGCGGAAAGCGCCTGCGAAATCTCCCGCCGTATTTTCGGCATCAAGCTCCACATGCTGAACCTGGTGCGGGGGTCTCAGATGGAACATCTGTATCCAGACTATGTCTCTTTCGCGTCCATTGAAGAATATGTGGATCTAGTGGTCTCCGCGCTGGAGATCATCCCGCCCGAAATCACCATTCACCGCTTGTCCGCGGACGCGCCTCGGCCCACGCTGATTTCTCCGGAATGGAGTTATAAAAAGCGGACCATTTTAAACAGCATCCACAAAGCGCTGCGGGAGCGGGACACCTTTCAGGGCGCCAAGCTCTAGTTATGTGTCTGTGATATTTACATCCACTGGCAAATGGGAGAAGAAACCGCCTTCTATCTGGGACTGCCCCCCAGCAGCCCTCTGGCATGCTGGATCTTAGCGCTCCTTTTCCTGCCATCATTTCTTAATCTTCGGGCCAACGCGTCCATCGTTGTAATGCTTTCTGCACAGAGAAACGTACATTTCATTGCCGCCGATCACGATCTGCTTTCCAGTCCTGGTCATCTCGCCATCCACCACTCTGGCTACCATGGTGGCTTTTCTGCCGCACCAGCAAATGGTCTTGATTTCTTCAATCTTGTCCGCATAGATCAGCATGTAATACGCGCCTTCAAACAGCTCGTTTTTAAAGTCATTTTTCAGCCCATAGGCCAGCACTGGCACCTCGCAGCTGTCCACGATCTCCACCAGCTCTTCCACATGGTGCTTTTTCAAAAATTGACATTCATCGATGAGCACGCATTCGATTTCTTCCTTTGCGTTTTCTGTCATGAACAGCTCCAGGATATTGGTGTTTTCGTTGACCACAATGGCTTCCCGCTGGATTCCGATCCTGGAAGTGATGACTCCCAGTCCAAAACGATCATCCACGCTGGGCGCCAGGGTCAGGACCCTTTTGCCCCGTTCCTCGTAGTTGTGGGCGATCCGTATGATCTCCGCGGATTTCCCCGCATTCATGGTGCTGTATCTATAATAAAGCTGTGCCATTTGTTCCTCCTTTTTCTTTTCGTACCAGTCTATTCTATATGATACGGTGCGGAAAGGCAAGGGAGCAAAATATTGAGGCTGCAAATCAATTTACCGCCAAACAGAAACTTTTATCCATTTGGCGGTAAAATCCTAAAACCGGAAGCCTGCATCTCACGTAAGGCTTTCCTGGGCTAACATCACCTTGCACTTGCTCTTGTAGCAGGCGATCCCGTATTTCAGCACTTTTTCGATATCTTCATCATAAAACGCGTCTCCATACTGCCGCTGCTGAATCTGTCTCAACGCTTCCTGGCACGCCGCATCCATGTCGCCGTCTCTGGCGTATTTGATTTCAATGACCAGTCCCAGGGGCTGATCATCATCGATCTCTACCAGGATGTCCGCGTAGCCTTCCCCAGCTTCCCGATTGGAGGAAACGGCCCAGCTTCCTTTGAAAGCTAGAAGCCCCAGGAGCATGCCATGATAAAAGTTTTCCTTCAGCTCTCTCTTGGCAAAAGTGTCACGGATGCTGATGGTTTTTTTTAAATATTTCCCCAGCAGCCGCTGCGCGTCCTCCGCGTCGCCATTTTGCAGGGCCTGGCACAAATCGTCTAGCGTCTTCCCATCCTGCCTGACATCTTCCTTGAACATGTCCATAATTTGCCTGGTGAAAATCTCCCGTACCTCCAGGTTAGGGATGGCAAGATGGAACTCTCGTCCCTCACCCCTTCCCCGCTGGGTCAGGTAGCCTGTGGTAAACAGCACGCTCCAGAGATTGTCCAAGGAAGTGTACATGTCTGGGTAAGTGATGTCCTGATGGATCTCCTTAGTGACCAGTTCCCCAGCGATCAGGCGCTCGATCTCCCTCTTGATGGAGCGGTTATCGCCCGCTTCTCGGATGAAACGTCTGACCACATCGTTGCCGCTGCTGTTGGCCCAATAATTTTCCGGCCGCGCGTCCGGCTCTGCGCGCAATTTCCCGCAGCAGCAGATCACGTCCCATGGGCAGTACACTTCTGCGTTTCCAAACCGATAACCATCATACCACTCCTTCACTACGTTATACTTTTCAGCCAGGCCATAATAGCACAGCAGTTCCTTTACTTCTGCGTCAGTGAAGCCGAAGTATTCATCAAAATTCGCATTGGCAATGGTCAATACATTCAGATTGTTCAATCCAGTAAAGATGCTCTCTTTAGAAATTCGCATGCACCCAGTCAGAATCGCGAACTGCAAGCTGTTGTTCGTCTTGAGAGCCCGCTGGAAAAAGCTTCGGATCAGGCTGATCATCTCATCATAATAGCCCTGAGCATGGGCTTTGGCAAGGGGCACATCGTATTCATCAATCAGGATCACAGTTTTCTGCTCATGATGCTTTGCCAGGAGCCGCGACAGCAGTTCCAAGCTGCTGCAGAAAGCTGCCTTTGTCATTTTCCGCTCCAACAATTCCGCAAAGGCCTGCTTCTCATTTTCCGTAAGCCTTTCGCTGTCCAAAAGATAGGAATGGTTTCCAGCTTCTTCATTCACCAAGCTGACCGCCATTTCAAAGGCTGTTTCATAAGATTCCGCGTCAATATCCTTCAGTGAAAGCAAAAGCACTGGAAATTTTCCCATATATTCCTCGCACAGCTCCGGTTCCTCCATAATTTCCAAATCCTGAAAAAGTTCCCCGTTTCCCCCTATCCCAAAGAAATGTTTCAGCATGCTCATATTTAAAGACTTGCCAAAACGCCTGGGGCGGGTAAACAGCGTCACTTCTGCCGGATTCCCCAATAGTTCACGGATCAGCCCAGTCTTGTCCACATAATAAAATCCATTTTCCCGAAGTTTCTCAAAATCTTCGATCCCAATCGGGAGTTTTTTATTCGTAACCTCCATGAAGATCCCTCCTCCCCTTTTCTATTTGCTGTATCAATCAAAATTCCCCATTTTTATTTACATGATACTCAATTACTGGGATGCTGTCAACTTTTGTGAGATTATTGGCAGGCTTCAAAGAAAGAATCAAGTTGGCTGCGCCGCTTCTATTCAGCGGTGGACTTTGTTAGCATTTCCTGCATAATAAAAAAAAAGTAACCCTTCGGACATATGTCAGCAAAAGATTACCTTTCAAGTGGTGCCCAGACTCGGAATCGAACCAAGGACACGAGGATTTTCAGTCCTCTGCTCTACCAACTGAGCTATCTGGGCATATTCTATTCAATTGTAATGGGTTATTGGTGGGCCATCAGGGACTTGAACCCCGGACCTGCCGGTTATGAGCCGGATGCTC
>CAJTYS010000011.1 GCA_910583765.1 uncultured Eubacteriales bacterium
ATTTCAACGTTTATCAGGATTTTTCGCCTATGAAACTGTCAAACTCGGGATTATAGCTTTATTTTGGCGATTCGTCAATTTTCGGCCTGACGATAATTATTTCTCATTACCATCATACACGATGTTTCCATCAAAGACTGTGGCCTTGACTTTCAAATTGGAGACATCCTCGATATCAGATTTGAAGATGTCCTGATCCAAAACCAGCAGGTCAGCTTTCTTGCCTTTTTCAATGCTGCCGATCTCTTGTTCCATGTAATTGGCGTATGCGCCGCCATAAGTAGAGGCTTTTACGATATCTTCTAACTTCATGCGTTCGTCATATGGTTTCAGCGGTCCTATCAGGTATTTGCCTTTTTCCGCAGTAGCCTTGGTATCCGTGGATCTGACATATTCGTCCATGCCATCGTACCATAGATCAAAGATCTTTTGCGGCAGAGTTCTGGTCACAGCGCTGTAGTACAGCCAGCCCATATCAGGTTCTGTTACCAAAAAGTCGCTGTGGGTGGCCACGTTGAGGCCTGCGTCAACTAAGCTTTGAGCAGGATACATGCTGTCAGCCATTTCCTGACCCACATATGGGATATAGATGTCGTAGTAATAGTCGTCCCTTACAGACCAATATGGAGCGATCATGGCGTTCATGCCCAGCTTTGCCATTCTTTCCATGTTTTCCTTGCTCAAATATTGAACATGGATAAAGGTGTGTCTGTTATCGTTAGCGCCATTGGCTTCCCTTGCCTTTTCAAGAGCGTCCAGAGCATATGTGGCAGCTGCGTTTCCGATCTGATGCACATGGATCTGATAGCCCGCCTTGTCGATCTTCGTGAACAGGGCTGCCAGCAGATCATCGTCCCAGACTTTGATGCCATGTCCACCGCCCAGTTCTTTCGTATATTCCCCGTCCAGATACGCGGTTCCTTCTTCCAGCACCTGATCCGCGAAGAATTTGAATCCAATCACTTGGAAGTAGTCAGTGGTGAAGCCTTTTGACAGCTCTATGCCTTTGTCGATCTGTTCTTTCAGCTCTTTTTCATTTCCCATTTCCGGGGCCATGTGCCATGCGCCGCGGACTCGAATGGTCAGTTCTCCGGCTTCTGCCATTTCCTGATAGGCCATGTAATAGTTTTCATTATCCACAGGAATCATGCCATCGTACACAGTGGTGATGCCTCGTTCATTGAGCCAGCCTTGGAGCCAGGTAATGGCTTCTTTATACTGCTCGCGGCTGTATTCAGGCAGCAGATCGCTCACAAGATTGGCAGCGGACTCCTGGAGCAGTCCGGCAGGTTCGCCTGTCTTTGGATCCCGCTGGATCACGCCGCCTTCTGGATCTTTCGTGTCTTTTGTGATTCCGGCCAGTTCCATGGCCTTGGAGTTGACCCATTTGGAATGCCCGTCCGCGGACATGAGGATCACCGGCTTGTCGGAAACAATTTTGTCCAGATCTTCTTTTCTCGGACCCACAGAGTCATAAAAAGACCGCATGAACCCTGCGCCAGCATAAACTTCCAGATCAGGGTTTTCTTTTACGAACCTTTGAATCTCCTTTAAGTATTCTTCATGGGAAAAAAAGTCTTGAAGGCCGATTTCAAAGCAGTACTGGACCGCGCTTTCCGCTGGGTGCATGTGGCTGTCGATGTTTCCAGGGAGAACCGTGCTGCCTTGAGCGTCGATGATTTTACTGTTTTCGTCCTCATAACCCATGGCTTCTTTCTCAGTGCCAACATATTCGATCAAGCCATCCTTGACCACCACGGCTTCTGCTGTGGAGCTTTTGTCATCCACTGTGTAAACAGAAGCATTTTTGATAATGATATTGGAGGCTTCTTCGGATTTTTTTGCTCCGCCTTCTCCGCCGCCGCAGGCGCTGAGGGATAATGTCAGAGCCAGGGTCGTGAAGACCGCCAATGTTTTGATCAGTTTTCGTCTCATGTTTCTTCCTCCCGATTTTTCTTAGATGGACTGTAACTTGCTGTCAATTATACGGTTTGGAGCAGGGAAATGAAATAGCACACCAGTGTTATTTTCAGAAAATTTGCGAAAAATACGGCTGATTTGGGAGAAATGTGAAAACAAAAGCAAAAATAGCCGGAAAAATGTGATTTGACAGGTTGAATCAGCGGGAAAAATGTGATAGCCTAATAATGCACAAGAAAACAAAAAAAAGAAGGCAATACCATGGAATTACTGAAAAGAAAGATCGATGATGCGTTGTTCCAGTGGAAACAAAATCCAGAGCGCTTGCCATTGATCGTAAAGGGCGCTCGCCAGATAGGAAAAACAGAGTCCATCAGACATTTCGCACGAAAGAATTATCACAATGTAATAGAAATCAATTTTATTTTGCAGAAACAGTTCAAAAGTATTTTTGACAACGGATTTGAAGTGGGCACGATCCTAAAAAACATTTCCCTGATTGATCCAAGTCTTGAATTTTTACCAGGAGAGACGTTGTTCTTTTTTGATGAGATCCAGGACTGCGTCAATTGCGCCACTAGCCTGAAATCATTCAAGCTAGATGGCAGGTTCGATGTGATCTGTTCCGGTTCGCTGATGGGGATCAATTACAATGAAATAGAATCCAACAGCGTGGGCTTTAAAGAAGATTACAATATGCATTCCATGGATTTTGAAGAATTTTTATGGGCAAAAGGATACAAAGAAGAGCAGATCCAAGACATGTACCAGCATATGCTCCAGGTTTCGCCGTTTTCTGAGCTGGAATGGAAGGTGTTTTCAGAAATTTTTAAAGAATACATGGTGATCGGCGGCATGCCTGCCATTGTGAATTTGTTCGTAAAAAATAAGAATTACAGCGGCACGCTGAAAATGCAGCAGCAGATTTTATTGGATTATGAAGAGGACATCACCAAATACGCAGGCGGTCTGGACAAAGGAAAGATTCTCAATGTTTATCGGAAAATACCTGTGTTTCTAGGAAAAGATAACAAAAAGTTCCAGATATCCAAAGTCGCGCACGGTGCCAGAAATCGAGAGTACATGGGAGTGATCGAGTGGCTGGACAGCGCTGGCATGATCAATGTGTGCTATTGTATGGCGCAGCCGGAACTGCCGCTGAGAGGGAATTACGACCCGGATCATTATAAAATTTATTTTCGGGACACAGGATTATTGATCGGTTCTCTTGACGAAGAAGCGCAGGAGGATTTGCGGATTAACAAGAATTTCAATGCGTACAAAGGGGCGATCTACGAAAACATAGTGGCGGACATGCTGGTGAAAGCAGGATACCAGCTGTACTTTTATAAAAACGACAAGGGAACGCTGGAAATGGACTTTTTTGTCAGAGACCGCAAAACGCTGATCCCAGTTGAGGTGAAGGCAAACGATGGCGCGACCATATCCCTGAACCATTTGATCGCAAAAAGCAAATATGCGGATGTCGCATATGGAATCAAACTGGGAAACAAGAACATAGGGTTCAATGGAAAGTTTTATACGTTCCCATATTTTCTTACGTTTTTGTTGAAACGGTTTTTACGGGAACGAGTGGTGTGAGATCATGGCATTTTTACAAGAAAGCGAATGGATGTTTTTAAATGAAATCGCATACAACATCTCTTTTATTTACTCCTTTGACGAGATGCGCCGCAAGACCCTCCAGTGGCTGCGCATGCTGATGCGCTTTGACGGAGCGGTGTTTTCTTTGGCGGAAGGCGAACAAGTCACGGATAGCGTGGTTCATGGCATGGAAGAAAAAAGCGCGTCAATTTTCCAGGAAACCTATGGAGAAGACAATCCTCTGCGCTGGCTCATGCTCAGCGGACGGAGCGCGGCCTGGCTGCAAAGCGAGCTGCTTACTGACGAGGCCATGGAGGAATCCGAGTTTTATCAAAAGTTTTACCGGCCCAGACAGTACCATTATGCCATGGGCATGAACATCGTCTTTCGGGAAGACGTGGTAGGGCTGCTCACCTTTTACCGCCGGCGGGAAAGCAGGGATTTCACCAAGCGGGAACTGTTCATCATCGACCAGCTGCAAAAGCATTTGGCCTACCGGCTGTACTATGAGGCAAAGAAAGGCGATGCCAGGTATTTTTACGCCAAGGGCTATCACGAACGGCTCTGCAGGGAATTCAGTCTCACGGCCAGAGAGTCGGAGCTGCTGGATTATGCGGTGAAAGGTTTCAGCAACGAGAAGATCGCCCAGCTGATGCATATCAGTGTCAACACTGTGAAAAAACACTTCCACAGCCTCTATGAAAAAATGCATGTGAAAAACAGGGTGCAGCTGCTCCAGAGCCTGCCTCTGTCCACGGACAAGATCAATTTTGACGAACTATAACAAAATAGAAGCCATATAGAAACTCCGTATCCAAGAAAGGACGCGGAGTTTTTTCGTGCCCAAAAACGGGACCCTACCCTTGGGGGTAGCTTTTGTACACAAAAGTACCGGAAAAAGAAAAAAAGTGCCCAGATAAATCAAACGCCTGCGCGATGTTTCCCGGACCGGAAAATTGATATAGTAAAGGAAACCAATGGATGGACACAAGACAGAAAGGCGGAATCATAGGATGAAGGAACAACTGAGAAAGAGCGGCATCGTGCCGGTGATCAAACTGGAAGAAACAGAAAAAGCGGCGGCTCTGGCCAAGGCGCTGAAAAAAGGCGGCATTAGCTGCGGGGAAGTGACCTTTCGGGCCAAGGGAGCAGAGCAGGTCATAGAGGCCATGCTGGATTCCTGTCCAGACATGTTGGTGGGAGCGGGAACCGTGCTGACCATAGAAGAAGCGGAGAAGGCTGTTCAGGCAGGGGCCCGATTTATGGTCAGCCCTGGATTTGACGGGGAAATCGTGGACTTTGCTTTGGCTAACGATATTTTGCCCCTGCCAGGCTGCGTGACACCCACAGAGATCCAGATGGCTTTGAAAAAGGGCCTGGACATCGTCAAATTTTTCCCAGCCGTTCAGTCCGGCGGGGCAGCGGCCATCAAAGCTCTGGCAGGGCCTTTCGGCAGCCTGATGATCATGCCCACAGGCGGCATTTCCCTGGAAAATTTGGAAGAATATCTGCGGGTGAAAAACATTATCGCCTGCGGCGGCTCCTTTATGGTAAAAGAACAGCTGTTAAAAGAAGAACGCTGGGATCAGGTGACGGAGCTGAGCCGCCAGGCCATGGAGATCGTGGCCAGGGTCAGAGCATAAAACAGTGAAAGCAGATCAGCAAGGAGGAAAACGAACATGGCAAAGATTATCACTTTTGGAGAAATCATGCTGAGACTGGCACCAAAGGGCTATCTCAGATTCATGCAGGAACCGGAATTTCAGGCTACCTTTGGCGGCGGTGAAGCAAACGTGGCTGTGTCACTGGCCAATTACGGCTTAGATGCGGCTTTTGTCACCAAGCTGCCGGATAATCCCATTGCTCAGGCGGCCATGGGTGAACTGCGCCGTCACCAGGTGGACACGGCGATGATCGCCAGAGGGGGAAGCAGACTCGGCATCTACTATTTGGAAAAGGGCGCTTCTCAAAGACCCTCCAAAGTCATCTACGATAGAGCTGGTTCAGCCATTGCCCAGGCTGAACGAAAGGACTTTGACTGGAAGGAAATCCTTCGGGACGCGGCATGGTTTCACTTTACAGGCATCACACCGGCTCTGGGTCAGAACGTGGCAGAGATTTGCCTGGACGCAGTGAAGGCGGCAAAGGAAAGAGGACTGACTGTCAGCTGTGACTTGAATTTTAGAAAGAATCTGTGGACCAGCGAGGAAGCGGGCCGGGTCATGGGACAGCTGATGGAATATGTGGACGTGTGCGTTGCCAACGAAGAGGACGCGGAGAAGGTTTTCGGCATTAAGGCCGCGGCCACAGATGTGACCGGCGGCAGGCTGGATCATGATGGCTACCGCGACGTGGCGAAACAGCTGGCGGATCGATTCGGCTGCCAATATGTGGCTATCACTTTGCGGACCAGTATTTCGGCCAGCGACAACAAGTGGGCGGCCATGCTTTATCACAATGGAGAAGCCTTATTTTCCAAAGAATATCCGGTACATATCGTAGATCGAGTCGGTGGCGGAGACAGCTTTGGCGGCGGCCTGATCTACGGACTGCACACGGGAAAAAGCGACAGGGAGGCCCTGGAATTCGCAGTCGCGGCTTCCTGTCTGAAACACACCATAGAAGGAGATTTCAATCTGGTATCAGTTAAAGAAGTAGAAGCGCTGGCAGGCGGAGATGGATCAGGCAGGGTGCAGAGATGAGAAAAAGAAGGGAGGCATGATTTATGGAAATGATCGCTAAAAACACCAAAGACATTGAATATTCCAAGATCCGCGAGATGTTCAACAAAGCTCTGAAATATGTGGATCCTATCAGCTTTACCATAGGAGAACCGGATTTTACCGCCTCTGAGAACGTGGTCCGGGCAGGCTGTGAGGCCATGAGGCAAGGAAAGAGCAAGTATTCGGAAAACGCGGGAATCCTGCCGCTGCGCCAGGCGGTCAGCAATGATCTGCGAACAGAGATCCAGGTGGACTACGATCCGAACAGTGAGATCGTCATTACGCCTGGTGCCATGGCCGCGCTTTATCAGGGCCTGAAAGTGATCCTGGATCCAGGGGATGAGGTCATCGTCATGGAACCCTGCTGGACCAACTATATGCAGCAGATCCGCATGTGCGGCGGCGTGCCAGTTAGTGTCCCCGCAGATGCGGAAAATCAGTTTTCCCTGGATATGGCAGCCATTGAAGCGGCGGTCACAGATCGGACCAAAGCGCTGATCATCAACTCTCCCTGCAACCCCACAGGCGCTGTGCTGGAGAGGTCCGCCCTGGAACAGCTGGCGGCTCTGGTGACAGAGCATGACCTGCTGGTCATCAGCGATGAGGTCTACAAGCACATTCTTTTTGATGACCGCTCCTTTATCAGCATCGCCTCCCTGCCAGGCATGAAGAGCAGGACTCTGGTCGTGGACAGCTTTTCCAAAACCTTTGCCATGACCGGCTTTCGGGTGGGCTATGGAGCGGGGCCCGCACAGTGGGTCGCCAACATCACCAAGCTGCAGGAAAATATCAGCGCCTGCGCAGCCATGCCCTGTCAGTACGCGGCTTTGGAAGCCCTGACCGGCAGCAGAGAGCATGTGCGCCGCATGGTGGAAAGCTACAGGCAGAGAAGAGACTATCTGGCAAAGCGTCTGGCGGCCATGCCTTTGATCCAATACGAGCCGTCACAAGGGACCTTCTATGGGTTCATAGATATCAGAGACACCGGTCTATCCAGCGAAGAATTCGCCATGAAGCTGCTTGCGGAAAAGCAGGTGGTAGTGGTGCCGGGCAACGCATTTGGAGATGGGGGAGAAGGCTATATCCGCGTTTCTTTCGCCACGTCCATGGAACAGATTCAAAAGGGCATGGATGCCATGGAGGATTTCCTGCGTGCGCTTTCGGAGAAAGGAGAGCAGTGATGGACATCAACCGGGAACGGCTCATGAACGATCTAAAGGACCTGGGAGCCATAGGCTACATAGAGGGTGAGGGCGCGAGCCGCATGGCCTACAGTCAGGCTTTTTTCCAGGGCAGAGATTTGGTGAAGGCTAGAATGCAGGCAGCGGGGCTGTCAACAGCCATAGACGCTGTGGGCAACTTGACGGGCCTGCTGCCTTCTGCCACAGGAAACAGTAAAAAAAGGATCGCAATAGGCTCTCATATCGACACGGTGCCCAAGGGCGGCATTTATGACGGCGCACTGGGTGTCTTGGCCGCTATCGAAGTGATCCGGGTCCTGCGGGAAAATGGATATGCGAACGATCACCCTATAGAAGTCATTGCTTTTAATGAAGAAGAAGGCAATGTGATCGGCGGCACCTTTGGCAGCAAAGCCTTTGCCGGAGCCCCGCTGGAAGTGTCTATGATCCAGCCCATGGGCAGGCAGAATATCTCAGAAGCTGATTTTGCCAGCTGCAAGCGGTCCGCGGAGGATTATCTGGCGTATCTGGAATACCACATCGAACAGGGCGGCATCCTGGAGGCCAGTCAAAAGACGATCGGTATCGTCCAAGGCATCTTTGGCATCCTGCGTTACCGGGCAAGGGTCACAGGCATGGCCAATCATGCGGGCAGCACACCTATGAGCCTTAGAGACGATGCCCTGGAAAAGACTTGCTGCGTGATCACAGACTTGATGGACCGGGTCAGAGCATCCGGTGACACTATGGTCTGCACTGTGGGAACTATGGCGCTGCAGCCAGGCGCGGTCAATGTGATCCCAGGACAGACGGAATTTATCATCGAACTGCGGGACAAGACCATGACCGGCATGTACCAAGTCATAGATGCGCTGCGCGCGCAGTGGGAAGAAAAGGGCCTATCTTTGGAACCGTACATCACGCAGCCAGAGACTCTCTGTGACAGCCAGCTTTGCGCTTTGGCCCAGGAAACGGCCCAGGCGCTAAAGCTGCCCTACATGAAGATGTACAGCGGTGCGGGGCACGATCTGATCAACACCAGCTTTCTCATGCCCGCCCTGCTGCTGTTCATTCCAAGCCGCGGTGGAATCAGCCATCATATGGACGAGTATTCCTCGCCGGAGGATATCAGGGCGGGTGCCCATATGCTCTTGGAGCTCCTAAAAAAAATCGATAAAGGTAGGTTCAAACATGAAGATTAAAATCATCAATCCCAATACTACCCAGTCCATGACCGACAGCATCTATGGCATGGCAGTCAGATACGCAGATACAGGAACAGAAATCACGGCTGTCAGTCCAAAGACCGGGCCTGACAGCATCGAATGCTACGTGGACGAATATTTGGCTGTTCCCGGCGTGATTCAAGAGGTGATCAAGGGGGACCGGCTGGAAGGCGCGGATGCTTTCATCATCGCCTGCTTTGGCGACCCGGGCCTGTCCGCGGCTCGGGAGGTGACGGACAAACCGGTCCTGGGCATCTGCGAGTCAGCCATTGCCGCCGCCAAGTTCATTGCCCCGTATTTCAGTGTGGTGTCGGTGCTGGACCGGTCGAGAAAAGTGACCGAAGACGTGGTCAAGGCGTACGGCGCAGAAAGCTTTTGCCGTTCCATACGCACCACAGGGATGTCGGTGCTGGATTTTGGCAGGGACCCGGAGAAAGGGCTGGCGGCTTTGGCTCAGCAGGGCAGAAAGGCTGTGGCAGAGGACGGGGCTGAATGCATCCTGCTAGGGTGCGCTGGTTTTGTGGACTTTGTGGATGCGTTAAAACAAGAATTAGGTGTGCCGGTGTTAGACGGGGTCATGCCTGCGGTAAAGTTTGCCGAAGCGCTGGTGAAGATGGGTGCCAAGACCAGCAAGGCGAACACCTGGAAAGCGCCTGAACCTAAGGCGTTCAAGGGATTTGACGGCATCGTGGATTTATGAGGAAGGGGTGAGACATTTATGAAAACTTTGATCAAAAACGGGACGATCATTACAGATCGCAATGAATTTCAAGGAGACGTCCTCATTGAGGGTGAAAAGATCGCTGCCATTGGCAGGGGCGTTTGTGACGAAAAAGAGGCGGACCGTGTCATAGACGCAGGCGGCAAGCTGGTAATGCCAGGCGGCGTGGATCAGCATACCCATTTTTCCGCTCTATGCAATGTAGGGGACAAGGACACGGCTGGTTATGAGACAACAGATTCAGCCATTGTGGGCGGAACCACCACCATTGTGGATTTCGCGCCGCAGGATCCGGGCAAGGGCCTTTTGGATTCCATCGACTACCGGATCAACGTGCGGGCCAAGGACAAGGCTTGTGTGGACTTTTCCCTGCACGCCATGGTCACGGATCTGATGGACAGCATCTTTGATGAGATCGATCTGTTTCCAGAAAAGGGCATTTCCAACATCAAGATATTCATGGCTTATAACGGTTCGCCGCTTCATGTGGATGACGGTTCTTACTACCGCATCTTGGAAAAGGCGAAAAAGGTGGGGGCCACAGTCTTCGTTCATGCGGAGAACGGGGAGATCCTGGACTTTTTGCGCAGAGAATGCGTGAAAAAGGGACAGCTGACACCAAAGTACCACTATGTTTCCCGTCCGCCTTTCACAGAGGCTGAGGGCGTGCGCCGGGCCGCGTATCTGGCTGGCAAGGTGGGAACCCCGCTTTATATTGCCCATGTGACCTGCAGGGAAGCCCTCAGCGAGATCGAAGAAGCCAGAGGCAAGGGCATCAATGTGAACGGCGAGACCTGCACCCACTATCTGACTACCACAAAAGAAGTCTTGGATCATCCTGACTTTAATGAAGCGGCAAAGTTCGTCTGTTCACCGGCGCTGCGGGACCAAGAGGATATTGAGGCCCTTTGGGAGGCGCTGAACAAGGGCCTGCTCACCGGCATTTCTTCCGATCACTGCGGCATCGATGTAGCGGAATTGAAGCAGGCGGGAAGAGATGATTTCACCCAGATCCCTAACGGCGCTCCCGGGGCCGGAGACCGTTTCTCCATGATCTGGACTTACGGCGTGGAGGCAGGCAGGATATCCAGACAGAAATTCGTGGAGCTGATCGCGGCGAAGCCGGCTAAGATCAATGGCATCTTTCCTCAAAAAGGCGCGCTGGAGGTGGGGTCTGACGCTGACATCGTGATCTTTGATCCGTCCTGGGAGGGCGTGGTGCGCCTTGCGGACAATCCAAACGGCGTGGACTACAATATTTATGAGGGCAGAAAACAGAAAGGAAAGGTAGAGACCGTGCTGCTCCGTGGAAGGGTGGCCGTGGAAGGCGGAAAATTCGTAGGAAGCCATGGCATGGGCAGATTCATTCCTGCCCACATGCGCGCAGGATGTTATAGCGGGATATAAGCGCAAATGAAAAAATCCGGTCTTTTAGAAAAACTGCGCACAGGCGGGGAGCTGTCTGTGAAAGAACAGCTTTTACTCATCGTTCAGCTGAGCGTGCCAGCCATTTTAGCGCAGATCTCCAGTATTATCATGCAGTACATCGATGCTTCTATGCTGGGCAGGCTGGGCGCTAACGCTTCGGCCTCCATTGGGTTGGTGTCTTCCAGCACCTGGCTTTTCGGCGGCATATGCTTGGCTGCGGCCATTGGCTTCAATGTGCAGGTGGCCCAGAGCATTGGCGCCGGAGGGTTTCGCGAGGCCAGAAACACCATGAAACAGGCCTTTTTCGCAACACTGGTTTTCTGTGCGCCTCTGGTGCTTGCGGGTGCTGCTGTCAGCGGCCAGCTGCCCCATTGGTTAGGCGGCGCTCAGGAGATCTGCGGCGGCGCTTCCCGTTATTTCCTGATCTATATTCTCTTTCTGCCAGTGACACAGATGCTGCATGTGTCCGTAGGCATGCTTCAGGCCAGCGGCAACATGCGGATTCCCAGTATCTTGCAGGTGATCATGTGCGGGCTGGATGTGATCTTTAATCTTCTTTTGATCTTTCCAGCCAGAAAGATCGGTTTCTTTGTCTTGCCTGGCGCGGATCTGGGCGTTGCTGGCGCGGCCCTGGGAACGGCCTTGGCGCAGGCTGTGACCGTCCTTCTTCTGCTCTATTTTCTTCTGGTGCGTTCTCCCATCCTTGGCCTGCGAAAAGGAGAAAAAATGACGCTTTCTGCGAAACGGGTCAAGACTGCCCTGCGGATTGCGCTGCCCATAGGCTTTGAAGAGGTGGTCATGTGCGGTGCTATCATTGGGACCATCCGCATTGTCTCTCCTTTGGGAACTGTGGCCATTGCTGCCAACGCTTTTGCTGTGACAGCAGAGGGTCTTTGTTATATGCCTGGCCACGGTATTGGCACGGCTGCCACCACCTTGATCGGGCAGAGCATTGGCGCGGGACGCAGAGAACTGACCCTGCGGCTGGCCTGGATGTCCACGCTGCTGGGTATGGCGGTGCTCACTGCAGCGGGCTTTCTCATGTACCTGACAGCGCCATGGATGATCGGTCTTTTGAGTCCTGATCCGGAAATCATTGCTCTGGGTGCCATGGCCTTGCGGGTCGCGGCCTTTGCCGAGCCATTATATGGCGCGTCGCTGGCAGCTTCCGGGGTGTTTCGGGGCGCAGGCGATACGCTGGTTCCCAGCTGCATGAATTTTTTCAGCATGTGGGCGGTCCGTCTGCCTTTAGCGGCGCTTTTGGCGCCTCGTCTTGGTTTGCGGGGCGTATGGGTGGCCATGTGCGTTGAACTTTGCGTCAGAGGGCTTTTATGTTTGATTCGTCTGGCGAGGAAACGTTGGCTGAAAGGGGCGTTGATTATGAAATGAGATTTCCTATATCTTGCTTTTGTGTTAAAATGAAAAGAACAAAATAAAATCTGGATGCGAGGTGCCCGGACATGGCTGACTTGAATATCGAAAAGATACTGAACATATATAATTATTTCGATGGGATCATCATTACTGATGAAAAAGGGGTCATCAGGTATTATACGAATTTTAGGACTGATTTGTACAGCCTGCAGCTGGATCGGATCGTGGGAAAGACCATTCTGGAGATCCATCCGGAGCTTCGGGAAGAAGACAGCACCATCATGCAGGTTTTAAAAACAGGTCAGCCCATATATGACAGAGTAGAGCATTTGACCACCAGCCACGGTGATCGGGTGACCAATATCTGCAGCACCATTCCTATCATGCAAAGCGGGAAGATCGCTGGAGCCATTGACTTTTCCCGCAGCATCGGGGATGACAGGAATCGAAACGCACAGCGCCGGTACATTGATCTGCCAAAGCTGAAAAGCGAGACAGAGTCTTTATATCGGCTGGAGGACATTGTTTCCTCGTCTAAGAAGATCAATGAGATCAAAAAACAGATCCCCATGATCGCTAACACGGACTCTGCGGTGATGATCTATGGAGAGACGGGGACTGGCAAAGAGATGATTGCTCAGAGCATCCATACTTCGGGCGTGCGCTGCGGCCATCGCTTTGTTTCTCAAAACTGCGCAGCCATTCCTTCTAATCTTTTAGAAAGCATTTTGTTTGGCACAGTGAAGGGCAGTTTCACGGGAGCAGAAGACAAAGCCGGCCTCTTTGAAATCGCGGACGGCGGCACCTTGTTTCTGGATGAGATTAATTCCATGGAGATCGGCATGCAGGCAAAGATCCTCAAAGTGATCGAGGAAAAGCGAGTGCGGCGCATTGGCGGGGACAAGTCCATTTCCTTTGATGTGAAAGTGATCAGCGCCATCAATAAAAACCCCATGGACTGCATCAAAGAGGGATTTCTCAGGGAAGACCTGTTTTACCGCCTGAGCACAGTGCTCATCGAGATTCCTTCCCTGCGCAGCCGCCTGGCGGACATCCCCATTATGACCAATTATTTTATCGACCAGAACAACCGGCGGATGAACAAAGACGTGATCGGGGTCACTGACGAGGTTCTGGACCTGTTTTGTCAGTATTCCTGGCCGGGAAACGTGAGAGAATTAAAGAATGTCATCGAAGGAGCCTTCAATGTGATCAGCTCTCATGAGATCAGCAAAGAAAACCTGCCTCGCTATCTGACTGCTCATTACGAAGAAGAACAGTCCATGATGGTCAATTATGACGATAACCTGAGCCTGACGGAAAAGGTGGAGGAGTATGAGAAACGGCTGATCATCCGGGCCATTGATTCCACGAAAAACAGTTCTCTGGCAGCGGCCAAGCTGAAAATTTCCAAACAGGCGCTGAATTACAAATTGCTGAAATATGGACTAAAAGAGCGGAAGCGATAAAGGGCGCTCTGCTGCAAAAAAATCCCATGTTTTTTCAAAAAGTCGTTCCAGCTTGCGAAACGCAGGTTGAAGCGGCTTTTTTCATGGGGAAAATCCCAGCGGCCTTTGCTGCTGAAAGGGAACCAGCCAAGGCAGCTTTATACTGTCAGGAAGGCTGAGGCGCTTGAGGAAAAGGAGCTTTATGTAGATTTTAGTAAAAAGTAAAAATTTTTTGTCTAAAAAAGTAAAAAAATATAGAAAAAATATTCAGCCAATTGCCCCAATGGTTGAAATCAGGGGACCCGTGAACTTGGCACAGTTGTTGCATTTAATTCTATACAAAACGATCCTGATGCCGCAAAGCGAAATGAGGATAGAAAGAAGGAGAAAGGATGAAGAAATATTTACTGAAACGCCTGATCCAACTGCCCATCATCTTACTGGGCGTGATCGCCATAACCTTTTTGATCGTGCAGTTCACACCAGGCGATCCGGCAGTGAAATTGGCAGGAAGCTCCGCCCGGGTGGAAGATATCGAGGCCATTCGGATGCAACTGGGGCTGAACAAACCCATATGGGAACAATTTGTGGATTATTTAGTCAATGTGCTCCACGGTGATTTCGGGAGATCCTTTGTCAGAAAGACAGAAATCAGCAAAGACTTGATGACAGCCTTGGTCAATACCGTTTATTTGATCGTGTTTGCCAGAATCTGGTCCGTGCTGGCGGCCATCCCTCTAGGGATCCTCGCAGCCCTCAAACAGAACACCTGGATTGACAAGGCCTGCATGGGATTGACCTTGGTAGGGGTGTCCATTCCCCAGTTCTGGCTGGGCCTGATGCTAATGAAGTTCTTTTGCCTGCAATTTGGCTGGTTCCCGATTTCAGGCATGGGCGAGTCGTTTTTCAGCATAGACGGCGTGCTGCACGCGTTTCTGCCGGCACTGATGCTGGGCCTTCCACAAATGGCGTCCATATCCAGGCTGACCCGATCAGAAATGCTGGAAGTCATGCGGCAGGATTATATCAGGACTGCCAAGGCAAAAGGCCTGCGGTACAAAGTGATCGTCATCAAGCACGCTCTGAAAAACGCGTCGCTGCCATTGATTACCGTGATTGGAACGCAGACCGGCTACATGCTCAGCGGCTCTGTGGTCATCGAAAACATTTTCGCTTGGCCGGGGCTGGGCAGATACTCCATTACAGCGATCCTGGGAAATGACTATCCGGTCATCCAGGCCAGCATCCTGCTTTTCGCAGTCATGTTCTTGGTGGTGAACCTGATCGTGGACCTGACCTACAGCGCAGTTGATCCGAGAATCAAGTATTAAGGTGGTGAAGAAATTGGAGACTTTAAATAACAGTTCAGCAATCATGCTGCTGAGAAAATGTTTTCGCAATAAAAGCGTGGTCGTAGGAGCCGTGATCTTATTCATCATGATTTTGATTGCCATATTCGCGCCAGCGTTAGCGCCCCATGACCCTTATCTGACTGATGGAACCATGGCTTTGAAAGGACCCATGGAGGGATACCCTTTGGGGACTGATGAATTGGGCAGATGCGTCCTCAGCAGGATGGTGTATGGAGCTAGGATCACCATTCCTTATAGCCTTTTGTCCTTGGCCGTGGCAGTGGTGATCGGAGTGCCCATTGGTTTGATCTCTGGATTTTACAAACATCTGGATAACCCGTTGATGCGCTTTATGGACATTCTCATGGCCTTTCCAGGCATGCTGCTGGCCATTGCCATTGTCGCTACTTTAGGACAAGGCCTGGGCAACGTGACCATCGCTGTGGGACTCGGCTCCATGCCAGCCTATGCCAGGCTGATTCGAGGCTTAGTGCTGTCCCTAAAGGAAATGCCGTATATCGAGGCATCCATCGCAGCGGGCGGGTCGGATCCGCGGATCCTGATCAAACATATTTTGCCTAACTGCGTCCCTACCATTGTGGTTTACTCCATGCTGGAAATGGCCTGGATCATCATGTCCATTTCCACATTGAGCTTCCTGGGCATCGGAGCCACGCCGCCGATTCCAGAATGGGGTGCGCTGATCAGCGCGGGGAAGGACTACATCAGCTCTTCACCGCACATCTCGGGATTCCCTGTGATTTTCATCTTCGTTACAGTGACCGGATTCAACCTGCTGGGCGATGGACTTCGGGATGTCCTGGACCCTCGCATGTAGGAAAGGCAAAAGGAGGCAGAGATGAATAAAAAAGAAAACTTGATCGAAGTCAATCATCTTTCCGTCACTTTTTACAACGGGAAAGATGAAAATCCCGCAGTGCAGGATGTGACGTTCAAAATAAAGAAGGGGGAAGTGCTGGGCATTGTTGGAGAATCAGGCAGTGGAAAAAGCGTGTCTGCCATGTCCATCATGCGGCTGATCCCTTATCCTCCAGGGAAGATCACTGGCGGAGAGATCCTCTTCAAAGGGGAAAATTTGCTGGAAAAAACAGAAGAAGAAATGATGAAGATCAGAGGAAACCAGATCTCCGTGATTTTTCAGGAACCCATGACTTCCTTCAATCCGCTGTATACCATAGGTTCACAGATCCAAGAGGCCATTGTGCTTCATCAAAAGAAGAACAAGAAGGAAGCAGAACAAATGGCAATCGATTTGCTTCGGGAAGTGGGCATTTCTTTTCCAGAAAAAAGAGTGAAAGAGTATCCCCATCAAATGTCAGGCGGCATGCTGCAGCGAGCCATGATCGCCATGGCCCTGTCCTGTGACCCGCAGCTGCTAATCGCGGACGAACCGACCACAGCCCTGGACGTGACCATTCAAGCTCAGATCTTGGATCTGATCCGCAAGCTGCAGTCAGAACGGGAAATGTCCATTATGATGATCACCCATGACCTGGGCGTGATCGCGGAAGTGGCCAAATATGTAGTAGTGATGTACGCTGGCAGAGTGGTGGAAGAGGCTGCTGTGGAAGATCTGTTTGAAAAACCACTGCATCCATACACAGAGGGACTCATGAAATCCATCCCCAAGATCGGCAACCATGACAAGCTTTACATGATCCCATTTAAGAGCGGGGCCAATCAGATCAGACAGGGGTGCAGATTTTGCCCAAGGTGTGAACATGCCATGGAAGTCTGTAAAGAAAAGGAACCAGAACTGGAAGAAATCGGCGGCCACAGAAAAGTCAGATGCTGGCTGCGTATCAAGGAGAAAGAGGCAGGTGAGGCATGATGGAAAAGGAAATGTTATTGTCCATAAAGGATATCAAAAAATGGTTTCCTGTGGACGACAAGCTCATAGGAAAACCCACTTCTTTCGTGAAAGCAGTGGATGGCGTTTCTTTTGACGTTCACAAAGGTGAAGTGCTGGGGCTGGTGGGTGAAAGCGGATGCGGGAAAACCACCATTAGCCGCTCGATCCTGGGCTTGACAGAGCCTACCTCCGGCAGCATTCTCTTTGAGGGGAAAGAGCTGATGGGCATGAAGAAAAGAGAGCTTCGCAAAATGCGCAGCGAACTGCAGATTGTGTTTCAGGATCCCTATTCTTCTTTGAGTCCAAGGATGCGCATCGCGGACACCATTTCTGAACCCATGGAGATTCAGAAAAAAGGAAACCGCAGAACACGGCGGCAGAGAGTCGAGGAATTACTGGAGATCGTTGGCCTGGAAAAAAGCTTTGCTGATCGCTATCCCCATGAGTTCTCAGGTGGACAGCGGCAGCGCATCGGCATTGCCAGAGTCCTGGCCGCGGATCCTAAGTTCATGATCTGCGATGAGCCGGTTTCCGCACTGGATGTTTCTGTGAGATCACAGATCTTGAACCTGCTCCTAGAACTCAAACAGGGTTTCGGACTGACCATGCTGTTCATTTCTCACGATCTGTCTGTGGTGGAATACATCTGTGATAGGATCATCGTCATGTACTTGGGCAAGGTCATGGAGATCGCCAAGCGGGACGATCTGTACAGAAATCCGTCTCACCCGTACACCCAGGCGCTGCTGTCAGCCATTCCAATTCCGGATCCAACTCTGAAAAAAGAGAGAATCCTTCTGGAGGGCGACACGCCTAGCCCCGTGGATCCTCCTGCGGGATGCAGGTTTTGCACCAGGTGCGCGAAAGCACAGGAAATCTGCAGGACCACAGCGCCGGAACTGAAAGAAATCGAAGATGGTCATACAGTGGCCTGTCATTTGGCATAAGGCAATGAACAAGGAGGTGAGACCATGGAACAGGGACATTACTTTTTAAAGGCAAAATACATCATCGTGTGGGACGGGGAAAAACATTGTCAGCTGGAAAACGGGTATCTGGAAGTCAAAGACACGCAAATCGTGGACTTTCATAAAAACATCCCCCAGGGAGCGCCATATGAGGATTTAGGCAATGCGGCCATTGTGCCTGGGTTCATCAATCTGCACTGTCACCCGTCAGACGTATATGGAGGCAGGAGCTACAAGGAGGACCAAGGAAATCCCAATTTTTACGATTCCACCATGTATGACTATGCGGGGCTGGTTTCCGCTGGAGGAGAAAGCGCGCCTATCCAGGCAAAGATGAATCTGGCGGAGATCCTCAAAAGCGGCTGCACCACAGCGCTGATCTTCGGCGGCCCTGAGTCAGAGCTGGAAGCCCAAACCGCAGAGGAAATAGGGATCAGAGCTTATGTTGGCTGGGGCGTGCGGGCAGGCGATGCCAAGGAAGAAATCAGCATCTGGGATTCCCAAGACGGACACAGCCTTACCTTTTCCTTTGATGAAAAAAGCGGCATGGAAAGATTAGAAGAAGCCGTGGCATTCGCTAAAAATCTGGAAGCCTCTCCTGGCGGCAGGATCAAAGGCTTGCTGGCACCTACCCAGACCATGACCTGCACCGAAGAAATGCTGCGGCAAACTCGAAAAGCGGCGGACAAGCACGGCATTGGCATCACCATTCACGGCAGCGAGGATTTCATTGAATTTGAGACCTCTATCCGTCAGCGAGGCAAGACGCCAGTGGAAGTGATGCACGAGTCCGGCCTTTTAGGTGAAGATCTGATCATCGCTCACTGCTGCTGTATCACCGGCCATTCGCAGATCAATATGAGGGGCAGGGATCTGCTGCTGCTGGGACAGGCAGGCGCTACAGTGGCCCATTGTCCCATGGTCCTTGCCAGAGAAGGAGACACCTTGGAAACCTTTGAGCGATACGCGCAGGTAGGGATCAACATGGGCATTGGGACTGATACGTTTCCTTCGGACTTCATTCAGGAAGCTCGCATGGCGGCGATCATGGGAAAGATCACGGGCCGCAGCACCTTTGCCGCCAGCGCCAGGGACATTTTCTACGCAGCAACTGTCAACGGAGCCCATGCCCTGGGCCGAAGAGATTTGGGGAAATTAGCAACTGGCTGCAAAGCAGATTTTTCTGTGATCAAGCTGGATAATGTGGAAATGGCTCCAGTGCGGGATGTAGTGAAAAATCTGATTTACAGTGCCACCAGACATTCTGTGGATAGGGTCTATGTGGATGGCCGCTGTGTTGTCAAAGATGGTAAAGTGAAGGGCATTGATGAAGCGGACCTGAGCAGGCAGCTGCAGGAGCTGGCAGAAGCAGGTTGGAAAAAAGCGCGGGAAAAGGGATGGCAGCACAAAGAGATCGACGTTTTGTCGCCGCTGTCCTGTCCGAAATTATAAGAAAAACAAGAGCGTAACAAGAGGAGGAGGAACGTGAACAACAACACAAAATTTTTTAAAGCCAAGTACATAGTGGTTTGGGAAGAGGGAAGTCATAAGATTCTGGAAAACGGCTACTTGGCAGTAGAAGGCGAGAAGATCGCCGGTTACAGGAACCATTTGCCGGAAGGCGCACGGTGCGAAGATCTGGGAAACGCGGCCATCATACCGGGGTTTGTCAATCTGCACACCCACCCGTCAGAAGTGTTCAGCATCAAAAGCTATATCGAAGACTGTGGAAATCCCAATTTCTTTGAATCCACGCTCATGGATTATCCCTTTCCGGCTTTGGGAAAGCGGGGCGCGGAGCTGCAGACCCAATTAAACCTAGTGGAGCTGGTGAAAAGCGGCTGCACCACGTCCCTGATCTACGGCGGGCCTTATTCCAGGTTGGAAGCGGAAACCGCAGGTCACATGGGACTGCGGGCCTATGTGGGCGCGGGTATCAGGGCTGGTGACAGGATGGAGGCAGACAGCGTCTGGCATTCGCCTGACGGACATTCCGTGACTTATGACTTTGACGAAGAAAGCGGATTTCAGCGGATTCGGGAAGCAGAGGAACTGGTCCGAGATTATGACGGCGCTTTTGATGGGCGGATCCATGTGATGATGGGCCCAACCCAGTCCATGACCTGTACGCCTGCCATGCTGAAAGAGACCAGAAAAGCAGCAGATAAGCTGGGAGTCGGCATCACCATCCATGTAGCGGAGGATTTGGCAGAGTTTGAAGGCTGTGTTAGGCTTTATGGAAAAACGCCGGTAGAACTTTTACACGACACAGGCCTTTTAGGGGAAGACGTGGTCCTAGCCCACTGCGTGTTCGTGTCAGGGCACAGTCAAGTATTTATCAGGAGCAACAAGGATCTGAAACTTTTGGGAAGCACAAAGAGCAACGTGGCTCATAGCCCCACGCCATTTATCAGAGTAGGCACCAATCTGGAGTCCTTTGGGAAGTACGCTGACGCCGGAGTCAACGTAGGCATGGGGACGGACACCTTCCCATCAGACATGGTACAGGAGATGAGACTAGCGGCGTTCATGGCCAAATCTCAAGAACGTACCACCTACAAGACCAGGGCCCAGGACATTTTCAACGCAGCCACCATCAATGGCGCGAAGGCCCTGGGAAGGCAAGATCTGGGGCGGCTCTGCGAAGGGGCCATGGCGGACTTTTCCATCGTGGATCTGAGCACCATTGAGATGACTCCATCCAGGGATGTGGTGAAGAGCTTGATCTATAGCGGCACTAGGCATTCCATTTCACAAGTTTACGTGGGAGGCAAGCAGGTGGTCAAAGATGGAAAAGTCCGCGGCCTGGACGAAAAGAGTCTTTGTGAAGAGCTGCAGGCCATTGGCGAGGAAGCTTGGAAGAAGTTGAAGACTCAGGATGGAAAGACCATGGACGCGTTTTATCCCATGAGTTTTCCAAGAATATGAACAAGAGGTGAAGCAATGAGCAAGATCAAATATTACAAAGCAAAATACATCATCGTTTGGGACGCGGGCCAGCACAAGACTCTGGAAAACGGCTATCTAGGGGTGGATGGCGACACTGTGGCCGGATTCTACGCGCAGATTCCAGAAAAGGCGTCCTATGAAGATCTGGGCAATGCGGCCATCACGCCGGGATTCGTCAATCTCCATACCCATCCTTGCGAAGTCTACAGCTTGAAGAGCTATAGAGAAGACGTGGGAAATCCTTATTTTTATGAAGGCACGTTATATGACTACGCATTGGTCATGTCCCTGGGCGAGCGAGGCGCGTATTTGCAGGCCAAACTGAACTTGGCGGAAATCCTAAAGAGCGGCTGCACCACTTCTCTGATCTATGGCGGCGGCTATTCCAGGACAGAAGCGGAGCTGGCCGGCGAAATGGGCATGCGGGCCTATGTGGGCGCGCCAGTGCGAGCAGGGGACCGTTATGAAGAAAAAAGTATCTGGTACTCCCCTGATGGATATTCGGCGGTCTGTGAATTCGATGAAAAGGAAGGCTTTGACCGCATTGATGAGGCGGAGCAGCTGATCCGTGACATTGATGGGACTTATGAAGGCCGTATCAGAGGCATCTGGGCCCCGACCCAGACCATGTACTGCACGCCGGACATGTTGAAGGAAGTCAGAAAAAGAGCGGATAAGATGGACAAGCGGATCACCATCCACGGTGCGGAAGGCCCTCTGGAATTCGAGACCTGCATCCGCATGTACGGCAAAACGCCGGTGCAGCTCATGGCAGACACAGGCATGCTGGGCGAAGATTCCATTGTGGCCCACTGTCTGTACATCACAGGCCACAGCGCCATTAACATGGCTGGAGACAGCGATTTGAAGCTGTTGGGCGACAGCAAGACCACGGTGGCCCATTGTCCCATCGCCATTTCCAGAGGCGGAAACACGCTGCAGTCCTTTGCCAAGTATCAGGAGTACGGCGTGAACATGACCATCGGAACGGACACCTTCCCTTCTGATTTTATCCAGGAAATGCGCATGGCAGCGGTCATGGGCAAGATCGTGGACAGGACCACCTTTGCCGTGAACGCAAAAGACATTTTCAACGCCGGAACCGTCAACGGCGCAAAAGCCCTGGGCCGCGGAGACCTGGGGAAACTGGAAAAGGGCGCCAAGGCGGACTTTGTGGTGTTCGGTCTGGATTCCATTGAAATGAGTCCGGTGCGGGACGTAGTGAAGAACATCGTCTACAGCGCCACCAGGCACTCCATCAGTCAGGTCTATGTAGGCGGGAGGCAAGTGGTGAAGGATGGCCGGATCCCAGGGGTGGATGAAAGAGAACTGGCTCTGGAGCTGCAGGAGGTTTCCGAAGGCTCCTGGAGCAGAACGGCCCAGCACGATCGGTTCCATCGCAGCGTGGACGAACTGTCTCCGCTGGCGTGCCCCAAGTACGAGGGTTAATGAACTTTGTTGAAAAAGCAGGGCTTTATCCGCCCGCTTTTCAAAATATGAAAGAAACGAGGAAAGAAAGATGTTAAAACAAAAATTGAGAACCATAGGCATCGCGTTATTGATCTTTGTCATGGCCTTCACCTTAGCCTCCTGTGGCGGCGGCGGTGACAGTGACAGCGGCAAAGCTTCCGATGAACTGGTGGTAGGCACGTACTCCATAGGCGCCAGCTGCATCCTGGATCCGCAGATGACATCCAACTATGGCGACTGGCAGTATGTCAATCAAATGTACGACACCATCGTCACCACGGACTTTGATGGCGAGACCATCAAAGACGCGCTGGCGGAAACATGGGAAGTGTCCCCTGATGGAAAGACTTACACCTTCCATCTCAAGGACGGCGTCAAGTTCCACAGCGGCAAAGCGCTGACCGCGGAAGACGTAAAGTGGACTTGGGAGCGCTGGCGGACAGAAACCGGCACTTGCTACTCTTATTATCTGGACTTTGTTGACACTATCGAAGCACCGGACGAAAAGACGGTCGTAGTCAATATGAAACAGCCGGACAACAATTTCCTGGTCAACATGACCGTTCCTGTGGCTTCCATCATGAACAAGGAAGCAGTGGAACAGGCAAAGGCTGATGACAAGGTTTACGGCACAGAAGTGGTAGACGGAACAGGCCCGTTCAAATTTGAAGAATATGTGGCCAGCGACTATATCAAAATGACTAGAAACGACGACTACACATGGGGTTCTTCCATCTTTGAAAACCAGGGGCCGGCCCATGTTTCAGGAATTAAAGTGAGATTCCTGCCGGAACCAGGGACCAGACAGATGGAATTTGAAGCCGGTAACGTGGACATTTTGGGCAATGGCTGCGTGTTCGCCAATGAATTGGACGCTTTATTAGGCAAAGGCGATTACACATTGGCCGAGTACAAGCCTCCTTATCCAGTGTTTTTGATGTTCCAGACAGAGAGAGTGCCTGACAAGGCTGTCAGAAAGGCATGCAACATGGCCATTGACAGAGATGAGATTATCAATACGGTCATGAGCGGTCACGCGGAGGCCATGTATTCTGGTCTGCCAGAAGGATACAAATGGAATTGGGCAGGAGGCAAGGATTTCTACAAACATGACGTGGAAGCCGCGGCCAAGCTGCTGGAAGACAACGGCTACAAGCTGGAAAGCGATGGCTATCGTCATAAAGACGGCAAGAAACTTTCCATGGAAATCTCCTACTGTTCGTCTGATGAAGACGCTAAGACAGCAGAATTGTTCCAGGCCCAGATGAAAAAGATCGGCATTGATGTGATTGTGAACAGCTCTTCCGCTGACTTCTGGGAAAGAGTGGGCGCTGAAGGAAACAACGACTTTGACGTGCTGATCATGGGTACTTACATCAACTCCGCGGAAGACATGCTGCAGGAATACATGTACAGCAAGAATATGCCAGCACCGAACCGTTCCAGATGGAGCAGTCCGGAAATCGACAAACTGCTGCTGGAAGCAAGAAGCATCACAGATGAAGCAAAAAGAATGGAATGCTACGAAGAGATCCAGAAAGTCGCCGCAGAGGAAGCGCTTTGGGTGCCTCTCTACAACAAAAACGGCTGGTCCGTGCTCAGCAGCACAGTGCAGGATTATACGGCGCATCCGACCATCATGGAGGGAGAACCGAAGTTCTTGGACGTTTCTAAAAAGTAAAAGCTGCCTGCTGATGACAGCTGACGAGAGGGGAACATGAAAAAAGTAGACATGACTGTAAAAGCGCCGCACTTCTATACCATGGAAGGAGACGGCGTGGGATATAAAGCGGAAATGGCCATGGTTGTGGATGGCGGAAAGATCATTGATTTCATGGACTGGGAAACCTGCGAGAAAACTTATGGGGCAGAGGAAGTGCTGTGTCTGCCCCATCACGTCATATTGCCAGGCTTTATTGACGGACATATGCACACGGCTTGTAATGTGATGCGGGGATTGGCTCAGGACACCAATAACTGGATGATGTACGGCCTGCAGCCTTTTGACAACGCTGTGACTAGCGCAGAGCGAGACGCAGGAAGTGAAGTAGCGATCATCGAAGCTATCAAGGCGGGCACCACCACCTTAGGCGACTATGACGCGGAAATGAACAATGTCTGTCGTTTCATCGAAAAAATCGGTGCCAGAGGAAATATCGCGCAGACCATCCGCGCCGCGAAAAGAAGAGTGTATCAGCCTGGGGAGCTGTATGAACTGGATGACGCGCAGGGAGAGCGAGAACTGGCGCGCAACCTGGAACTGTTTGACCGGTGGCACCGCAAAGGCGATGGCAGGATCCGGATCCTGTTTGGTCCGCAAGGCATTGATTTTGTCAGTCCCCAGTTGTTGCTGAAAATACAAAAAATCGCCAAAGAACGCAGCACGAAGATCCACATGCATGTGCAGCAGGGAGATCGGGAAACGTATCAGGTGGAACAGCGTTATGGAAAGCGGACCACGAAATTTTTAGATGAACTGGGATACCTGGACAGCTCCTTGATCGCCGTGCATTTGACGGAATGTGATGATGAAGAGACCCGCCAGATCGCCAAAAGCGGTGCCTCCATGGTAGTCAATCCGGCTTCCATTGGCATCATTGATGGCCTGGTGTGTCCCAGCGCCGTGTTTCAGGAAGCGGGCGGCAGCGTGGCCTTGGGTTCGGACCAGGCGCCGGGCAACAATTGCCACAATATCATTCACGAGATGAAGAACATCTGCATGTTCAACAAGCTAAAGTATCGTGATCCGGAAAAAATGCCGGCGTGGAAAGCGCTGCGCATGGCGACCATCGAGGGAGCGAAAGCCATTGGCGTGGATGATGTGGTGGGTTCACTGGAAACAGGCAAACAGGCGGATTTCATCGCCATTGATCTGCGCTTTCCTTCCATGCTGCCTGTGTATACGTATCCAATGCGTAACATGGTGCCCAATCTGGTGTACAGCGCCAGAGGGCAGGAAGTCGCATTGTCCGTTGTCAATGGAAAGGTCATCATGAGAGATCAAAAAATCCTGACAATAGATGAAGATGTTTCATTAAAGAGGATCCAGCAGTATCCAGAGCTGATCGGCAATCGAGCGTCCAAAGAATTCTTTGAGATTCATGGAACCAACGCCCAGTTCATGGAGGAAGACAAGCTGTGATAAAATGCCTCAAAAGGAAAAGCCTCGGATCGAGAATTGATCGGCCCGGGGCTTTTTGTTATTATTTCGCAGGCTTTTTTGCCTTTTCTTCGATTTTCTTGCCAAATCCATTTCCCTTGAGAGGCTGCTTCTAAAATCTATGGTATCATGAACGCAGGAGGTGGCAGCATGGGTTTTGAGGAAAACGGGATGATATACCTGAACCAGAGCAGCATTATCGGACAAACCTTCCACTGGCACGATGAGCTGGAGCTTTTGATCGTGGTGGAGGGCAGTCTGGATTTGAAGGTGGGATACGAATGGTTCAGCCTGAAGGCAGGCGACATTATGCTCATCAACAGCGATGAGATCCACAGCATGAAAGAAGCGGCTGAAAAAAATACCATTGTGTGCGTTTATATTGACTGCAACGCGTCTTATGAAAAATACCCTGATTTTTATGAGATCGTGGCCTTCTGGCCTTATTCCGAGGCTTTTCACAAATTGAACCAGCGAAAGCAGGTGATCCTGGAGCATGTGAACGCTCTGGCGACGCTCATGGATCAAAATGCGGATAAAGACCGAATCATGGGCCAGTTCGACGCATTTTTGAAAAGCCTGGTCTACTGTTACCGTCTGGATATCACGGATCTCAACGGAGCGGCTTTTCAGGTCACGGATGAAAAGATGGATGTGATCTACCGTACCATCAAGTATCTATACTCCAATTACGATCATAAGGTGAACCTGCAGGAAATTTCTGAGCAGGAGTATTTGAGTCTCTTTTATCTTTCCCACAAATTCAAAGATATCACAGGCTACAGTTTTCGGGACTGGCTCAATTTCGTTCGAGTGGAAAAGGCAGAAAAGCTGCTGCTGGACACATCGCTGCCCATTACGGAGATCGCTTATCAGTGCGGGTTTTCCGATGTGCGGTATTTCAACAAACATTTCACGAAATGGTACAAGATCAGCCCCAACAAATACCGCAAGCTCTTTCGAGAATCCTATGAAACCAACGACAGCGCGGAGCGCTTTGAAGAGCCAGTCTCCATGTCAGAGATCATTCACAAGATCGAATCCATTGTCCCGAAAATAAAAGAGGATCAGGACACGAAAAAAGAGATCTTGGTGGACCTGGAAGGAGCGGCTGTCTTAGAGCGCCTGGACCCTTCCTGGAAGGAACAGCTATGGTGCGGGAGCGGGAATCTCATGGAGCGCCGGAAACTCAAACAGATTGAAGAAGCGCAGAACGACATTGATTTTAAAGCCATGATCGTGGACGAACTGTTCAGCGCGGAGGTTCAGCAGACAGATGATGCGTCCATGCCGGAACTGCACGGGATTTTGAACTTCCTGTTGGGCGTGTTCGCCAAGGTGTATTTGATCGTGGGGTGCGGGAAAAAGGATCAGTATGAAATCGACACCGCAGAAGAATCCCTACGGAGCTTTTTCAAGTTTTACCCAAAGGGACGAGCGGCCCAGATGGAATTCAAGATCCACATGGCTGACAATGAACCGGAGACCCAGGAAAAGATCAAAAGCTTTACTTCGCTGCTGGATTCCCTGGGCATCCGGCACAAGCAGCACGAACAGTACAAAAGGCCGGTGGACAAGCGGGGAAATTTTCAGACCGATTATATCACTAACATGGTGGATGGTGAGGTGAGGATTGACTGGCTTTATTCCAAGATCGGGTTTAAAAACAACCTGTACTACTTTTACTCCTTTCTTTCCCAGATGGGAGAGGCAGTCATTGCCAAGGGCGAGAATTACATCATCACTCGCAAGGAAGACAACGTACAGATCTTGTTTCACAGCGGGGGCACAAAATTTCAGTACCCGCGGGAGATACAGTACAAGCTGGTGTTCAGGGGATTGTCCGGCAGCTACAAGCTGGTGCATTACATGTGGGCCTCGGAACGAGATGACATTTCGGCTTTTATCAAGAACCCCAAGGTGATCGCTCATTTGAGCGACCGAGAATATGAAATGATCGACAAAGCCTCGGTGCCCACAGTTTCCGTGGATCAGATCGAGCAGGAACCAGGGCAGGATTTTGAACTGGACATGCCCCTGGCAGCCACCACCATGCTGCTGACCCTGCTGATCAAGCTGTGAAAACAGGAACGCCGCAGGCGAAACAACCGTTTGTTTCCACACGAAAAAAGATGCTTCTCAGGCAATGCCCGGGAAGCGTTTTTTCTAGGGAAAGCAAATTCACCTATGGGAAGGGCAAGATAGTGGCTTAAAAAGGGATGCCGCGGATGTTATGCTGGATACAGGACTTATCAAAAGAACAGGAACGGAGGAAACGAAAATGTCAGACAGAAAATTTGAATTGATTCCCGGCGTGGAAAGCTGCGGCGGAGAAATGAAAGTGGCTTTTCCTATTGAGGAATACAAGAACAGGCTCACCAGGATCAGGCAGATCATGGATAAAGAGAACATCGACTTTCTCTATGCCACGGCCCCGGAAAGCATGTATTATGTCAGCGGTTACGATGTGGTATGGCACAGGGTGAACTCGCCGCAGGCTTGGTACGATTCCATGGGCGCGGGGACCGCGATTCATGTGGATCACGACAAATTCATCCATTTTGATCTGCCGGATGAAGAAGGCGTGCTGAAGCTTACCAGTATTTCCACAGACACCAGACTGATCTACGATATCCCAGCGGACATGTACGGAAAATCTTACATATGCACCACAGAAGATGAGGGATACAAAGAGATTGTTATCAAAAACTTGAAGCAAGAGGGCTGGATCAAACCAGGGATGACAGTGGGTCTGGAGTTTGGCAGCTATCGTCCCAGCTATTTGATCTTTGGCCAGTGGAAAGCTTTGTTTGAGGCAGCTGGCTGTAAGGTCGTGGACGCGACAGAAGTTATACGCCAGGCAAGGGCCGTGAAATCGCCTTTGGAAATGCAGTATATGGAAACGGCCACGCAGATCTGCAATATCGGAATGGAGGCCATTTATGAAGCTTTGGAGCCAGGCATCACGGAGCTGGAGATCGTGGCTGCCTACACCAGCGCTCAGATGCAAGCCGGGGGTGAAAGTCAGGCCATCGCCAACATGGTTCGTTCCGGCCCGTATCGCTCCTGGTGTTTCCACATCCCGGCGTCAAGGAGAAAGATCATGCTGGGCGATCCGGTGGGCGTGGATCTGGCAGGCGTGTTCAATCGGTATCATTCCAACCAGTGCCGGTATTTTTCCATTGGAGAGCCGCCAAAGGAATTTGCCGCCAAATACGCAGTGAACGAAAAGATCATCGATATGGTGAAAAACGCCATCAAGCCTAACATGCTCATGTCAGAGCTGCTGCGGGAATTGAAAAAATTCTATCAATCAGAAGGGCTTTGGGGCGAGCAATACTGGATCGGCGGTTATGAGCTGGGCATCGCCTTCCCCCCTGACTGGTGCGGCGGCTCTACGGTTTACGACATCTACTTTGACTGTGAAGATCAAGAACAGCGCTTTGTGCCGGGCACGGTGGTGAATTTTGAGACCGGGTTTGGCTGCATCGACACGCTGATGTTCAAAGAAGATGAAGCTGTTGTTTTGGGAAAGACCACAAGAAAACTGATGGTCAAGGAGTTCTGATATGTTCGCGGATTATATCATCACATCAAACTGCGTCTTCGATTCCCGCGGTGACAGGCCCTTTCCCGGGTTTGTGGCTGTGGTGGGAGACAAGATTCTCCATGTAGGGAGAAACAGCGAAGACATGACGGCTTATCAAGGTCAGCGCACCCAGATCTTGCCTTACGGTGATCAGTTGGTGATGCCGGGAATCGGAGAAAGCCACGCCCATGTTTTTTACGGGGCCTTAGAACTGGCGGGCGCGAATGTGGCGGAATCTCGTTCAGAAGAAGAGGCCGCAGGGATGATCTTTGACCACGAGAAGGGAAAGGACAATGATTGGGTCATTGCCTTTGGATGGAACCATGAGTACTGGCAAAAGAAACAGCTGCCTACAAAAGCTTCCCTGGACAAACTGTTTCCCCATCAGCCGGTAGTAGTGATCAACGAGGAGCTTCACGGCGCGTGGGTCAACACAAAGGCTTTGGAACTATGCGGGATTCGCGGGGACACGATGATCCCAGAGGGCATGGGGATGATTCAAAAGGACGCTGCTGGTCAGCCTACCGGATATCTGCTGGAGACGCGCGCCATGAAGCTGGTGCTGGATCAGGCTTTTGCCATGTCCCAAGAGAAAAAGAGCCGCTTACTGGAAGCATATTTCAAGACCACCGCCAGCTTGGGGATCACATCTCTCAGCAATCTGCAGATCCATGAGATTCTCATGGAAGAGGTCTTTGCGCGGCTGGAACAGCAAGGCAGGCTGAAAGTCCGCATGTCCCTCCTTGCTTCTGTGAACACCCCTATGGAAAAGCTGCTGGCCATGAAAGAAAAATATCAAAGCCACATGCTGAAGTTCGGTGGAGTCAAAGGATTTGTGGACGGAACGCCTATGGGGTACACGGGCGCTTTGATCGAAGCATACAGCGCTCGCCCAGGATTTTTCGGAGAAAAATATTTATCCGTGGAAACCTTTGGGAGCCAGGCAAGATGTTTTGAAGAAAATGGAATCAGGATGCGGCTTCACGCCTGCGGAGACGGGGCTGTACGGGAAGCCCTGGATATCTTTGAGGACTGCCGCGGGGCTGACGGCAGAGAGCCTTTGCGCCACACCATCGAGCATTTTGAAGTGGTCCATCCTGACGATATGGGCAGAGCGGGAGCCCTGGGCGTGGTGGCCTCTGTTCAGCCGGATCACATGTGGGCGCCGGTCTTCGAGGAACATCCCTTTCACAAGATTCTGGGGCCAGAGCGATGCCAGCATGTGTACCCGTTCAAGAGCATGGCGGACAAAGGGGCTGTCCTTGCTTTTGGCAGCGACCATCCGATCGCGGAACTGAATCCCATGCGGGGCATTTACCGGGCGGTCACTCGGCTTTCGGAAGACAAGCTCCCAGAGGGGGGCTGGTGTCCTGATGAAAAGCTGAGCCTTGCTGATTCTTTGAAAGCTTATACCATAGGTTCTGCTTACCAAATGTGGAATGAAGAGGTGACGGGAACCTTGGAGAAAGGCAAATTCGCAGATATCATTGTCTTGGATCGGAATTTGTTTGACGCGGATCCCGAAGAAATTCTGGAGACAACTGTGGTCATGACCATGCTGGGCGGCAAGATCATTCATCGGGCTTGATCCCTTAGATCAGGCCTGCGGGATTGTTTATATGAAACTCTGCACGGATAGATTAGGAGGTGAAAAGATGGATTATGGAATCTTATGCTTGCTGCCTGTGGCTGTGATGCTGGCAGTGGCGGTCATAACCAGAAAATGCATTTCATCCATGGTGATCGCGATTTTAGTGGGGTGCGTCATCATCGGCGGCACAGGCTGGTTCACGACTTTTATTGATCAAGTTTACACGACAGGGTGCAATGAAGACACGGTGTGGATCGTCTGCCTCATGTGCACGGTGGGCGTGCTTGTAGCATTGTTTCAGGCATCTGGCGGTTCTCATGTGTTAGTCAAGATCGTAGAGAAAAAAGTGAAAAGCGAGAGGAATCTGTATCTGTGGTCTTGGCTGCTGTCAACTTTGCTGTTCATTGATGACATGATGCGTTCTTCGGTCATTGGGCAAATGACGCCGCTCTTTGACAGATTCAAAGTGCCAAGAGCATCCGTGGCTTATTATATCGATTCTACCAGCACCACTGTCACGTCCCTGGTGCCTCTGACCAACTGGGCCGTGTTTTTCCAGGGTGTGTTCGCGGGGTTCGTGGAGCTGGAATATCTGGGAAGCGGCTTTGATATTTATGTGAAGACCATACCTTTCAATTTTTACGCCATCGCTGCTCTGCTGGTGTGTTTTGGATTCACCATGGGCTGGGTGCCAAAGCTGGGCGGCATGAAAAAGGCCTATGAGCGAGTTCAGGTCACTGGGGAGCTTTACAGTAAAGAAAGCATTCCTTTGAATCCAGAGACAAAACCAGACACAGAGGAAAAGGATCCAAAAGCTCCCGTTCGTTTAGGCGTGTTTATCGCGGGAATCGTGATTTTGACGGTTTCCATCATGGTGACTGGCGATGTGCTGTCCGGCTTTTTTATCGGGATCTTTTCCATGGTGGGACTGCTGTTCGTGACCAGGCTCTGCACTTGGAAGGAGATCATGACAGCGGCCATTGAGGGAGAGGCCAGGATCATACAGATGCCGCTGATTTCCTTCTTTGTCTATATGTTTAAAGATATTGTCACCACCTTGAAAGTGCCGGAGTATGTGATTTCCATTTGTGAAGATTTCTTGTCCCCGACCTTTTTCCCGCTGGTCACGTTTATTGCCTGTGCGCTGCTGACCTTTTGCTCTGGCAGCACATGGGGCGTGACCGTGGTCTATGCGCTGGTGGCAGTGCCCCTTTCCGTTTCCATTGGGGCGGATCCAGTGGTGGTGCTGGCGGCGATCTTGTCGGGTGAAGCCTTTGGCGCTCATATCTGTTTTTACTGTGATTATACGGTGTTCGCTTCCGCCATGGCTAAGATCGACAATATCGAGCACGCTTTTACGCAGGTGCCTTATGGGTTGATCGGCGGCGTGCTGGCGGCTCTGGGATTTCTGGTCACAGGGATCGTCATGGCATAAGAGTGGATAAGAAAAAACCCAGGAGCGCTGATGGGGGATGATTGAAAGAGGCTGCCGTGTTCGGGATTCATGTTCCGACTGCGGCGGCCTTTTCGTGTTCGCGGGATCTTTGCCTTTGGCTGGATCAGTCAGTCCGCAGGGAGAAATCTGGGAGAAAACACATAACGGGCATTGCTGTTTCTTATGACTCTGAACTTTTTTCTATTTTCTTTTTCCAATGTCTCTGATAAAATAGATGTATTGAAACACTGAAAGGTCATGGAGGTATTGGATCATGGAATTCGTGAAATTGACACATGACAATCTGGAGCAGGAACACATCTGCTGTGCGATTTCAAATAAAAAAGACGTTCAGGTCATATCAAAGAAGAATTGGCTAAAAGAAAGACTAGATGAAGGGCTGGTGTTCTTAAAATGTGATGTCCGCGGCAAATGCTTCATCGAGTACATTCCTGCTGAATACGCATGGATACCGATGGAGGCAAAAGACTATATGTACATTGATTGCCTTTGGGTATCCGGGCAATTTAAAGGCCATGGCTACTCGAACCTGCTATTGGATCAGTGCGTGGAAGACAGTAAAAAGAAGGGAAAGAAAGGGCTTGTCGCGCTATCTTCAAAAAAGAAGATGGGCTTTCTCTCGGATCCCAAATATCTGAAATATAAAGGGTTTGAAACTGTGGATACGGCAGATCCTTATTTTGAGTTGATGTTCCTTCCTTTTTCTGAGAACGCAGAGAAGCCTTGCTTCAAAAATACGGTGTGTGAGCATGAAAACATGCCCAAAGGGTTCGCTTTATATTATACGAGCCAATGTCCTTTCACAGCCAAGTATGTGCCATTGCTGGAAAACATGGCAGAAACGCGGGGGATCGATTTTCAGGTGACCCATATTCAGTCAAGGGAAGATGCGCAAAACGCGCCTACCCCATTTACCACTTTTTCTCTTTTTTACAATGGGGAATGGGTGACCCATGAAATATTATCAGAAAAGAAATTTGAAAAGATTCTGGCAGGCAGGGGGTTGTAGATTTTGAAAGATGCGGAAAGGCGTAATCAGGATAAACGACACAAAACTTTAGTTTTAGGGGGCGAATCATTTCAGAATTTCCATTATTTCAAAGAATAATTAGCGGACTTTTGCGGAAAAAATCATTATTGAGACATGATGTACGAAGGGAGAATCTGCTGGTGAAGTTTAGGGAATGAAGAGAATCATAGGGGGCAAATCTATGCAAGAAAGTCAAAATATTGAATGGAAAGAGTCATGGCGTGACGAATATTTGAAATGGATCTGTGGCTTTGCGAACGCACAAGGTGGAAGATTATACATTGGTAAAAACGATAATGGGACAGTTGTTGGTGTGATTGACAGTAAAAAGCTATTGGAGGATATCCCTAATAAAATACAAATGATGTTAGGAATCGTAGCGGATGTTAATTTGCTTTCTGAGGATGGCGGCGACTATATTGAAATCATAGTAAATCCAAGCAATTTCCCTGTCAATTACAAGGGGGAATATCATTATCGATCAGGAAGCACGAAGCAGCATCTCAGGGGCATTGCCCTGACAAATTTTCTTGCGTCAAAAACTGGAATAAGATGGGAGGATGTCCCAGTGATTGGCGTGAGTGTTGAAGACCTAGATAAGGATAGTTTTGATATTTTTAGGCGTGAAGCGCTTCGCAGCAAAAGAATGACAAAGGCTGATTTAAAGATGAGCAATGAAGAACTGCTTGACAGCCTTGGTCTGATTACAGAAAATGGTTTGAAGCGAGCGGCAATTTTATTGTTTCATAGAAATCCAGAAAATTGGATCCCTGGCTGCTATACAAAGATTGGAAAATTTGGGATCGGGTCAGATTTGCAATATCAAGATGAAGTCCATGGTTCCTTATTTTTACAAGCTGATCGGGTCATTGAATTGATTTATCTGAAATATTTAAAAGCACCGATTACTTATGACAATATGACCAGGGTGGAAACTTATCCTTTCCCAAAAGATGCAGTCAGGGAGGCTTTCTATAACGCACTGATTCACTCATGTTGGTCAAGCGGCATACCTATTCAAATTCGGATTGAGGATGATGCCATGTATCTTAGCAATGATTGTGTGTTCCCTTCTGATTGGACAGCCGAAACATTGATGCGAAGGCATCGTTCACGGCCATATAATCCTCGTATCGCCAATGCTTTTTTCCGGGCGGGCTATGTAGAAAGTTGGGGTCGTGGGATCCAGAAAATATGCGAGAGCTGTGAAGCTTACGGAACTGATCCACCAAAATATATGGTGCATTCTGAAGATATCATGGTGAAATTGACGGCTTTGTCCAATATCCAAACAATAGATTTTAAAAATTCAAATGTCACAAAGGATGTCACAAAAGATGTCGCAAAGGATGTCACAATAGAGTCATTGATCTTAAGTCTGATCAAAGCCAATGGGTCCATAACGACTGCGGAAATGGCTGAGCAACTGGATGTGAACATGAGAACGATACAAAGGCATTTGAGTAGTTTGAAGAAAAAAGACATCATTATGCGGAAAGGCGGAAAGAGATTTGGGTTTTGGGAGATCAAATAGTCCAAGTCAAGAGGCCTTTTGAGAAGGAGAACGAAAACATGGTGATCAATGAATTTCCCCAAAAGACGATAGAATTGGAAAGGGCAGAGAACGCTAGCGCAGTAGCGGTGATCGTAAAGAAAACCATAGAAGCGGTGTATCCGCGTTACTATCCGGCTGGCGCAGTGAAATTTTTTCTGGATCTGCACGCTGAAAACCGGATCAAAGAAGCACTTTCAAAAGAAGAAATCTACCTGGCAACGCATCAGGGAGTCATAGTGGGAACAGGGAGCATACGCAGGAATGAAATCTGCCGGCTGTTTGTTTTGCCAAAATATCAGAACAAAGGTTACGGGAGTCAGCTGATGGACTTGCTGGAAGAAAAGATTTTTCAAAAATATGAAACGATTCATGTGGATGCGTCCTTTCCAGCGGAGGGCATGTATTTGAAGCGGGGATATTCATTTTCGTCCTATGAACGGATCGAGACGGAAAACGGTGATTTTCTTTGCTATCACATTATGGAAAAAGGAAAGCCGCAGCATTACATGGTATAATGAAGGCAGGCAATTGACATGGTGTTGCTGTTGTTAGCCATAGTTTGCATAATCAGAGATGATTGGAGGAGGACAATGTGTAGTAAGGACACCTTATATACGATTTTAGAGCATATTTGTGATAAAGCGAAACATGAGTTTGGCGATAAATTGAGTTCCGTTGTTTTATATGGTTCCTATGCAAGAAAAGAACAAGATGACGAGCCAGATATTGATGTCATGGTTATCGTGGATTTACATGTGGATGAGATTAAGGCTTTTAAACGCTTGTTTTCTGATTTTTCTCTTGAGATGGATTTGCGATATGATGTGGTGTTGTCTCTTCTTTTGCAGGATAAAGCGAGTTTTGAACAAAGAAAGGGATCATCGCCTTTCTTTAAAAATATATTGAGGGAAGGGGTTGAGCTTATTGACCGATCGAGAAAACATTGATCTCGCTAGATATAAACTTGATAAGGCAATCAGTGAGAGGGTGGCACCAGAGAGCTGCGGCTAAAACAGAGTATTTATCCGATTTGCGAAACTCGAGAGCAGAGCGCCTGACTAAATAAAGGAGGAACAATTTATGGCAAACATTATGATCCAGGGAAAAAACGGCTATGAGATCGCCTGCGTCCAAGCGGCAACAGGCAGAGAGGAAAAGGCGGTTTTGATCATGCATGGATTTGGAAGCAGCAAGGACGGTTTCACTGCGGCCATGCTTACAGAGGAATTTCCCAAGAAAGGCATCGCGGCGCTTGCCTTTGATTTTCCAGCCCATGGAGAAAGCCCTGTGGATGGAGACTTTTTCACTCTGGAAAACTGCCTTGTGGACATGGCCTCTGCGGAGGAAGCCTTGCGATGCCTTGCGCCAAAAGCGGAAATCGGCTATTTTGGTTCGAGTTTTGGAGCCTATATGACGCTCCTGTATTTGGCTTCTGGAAAAGCAAGTGGAAAAAAAGCGTTTCTGCGCAGCGCAGCAGTGGAAATGCCCAATCTTCTGGCCAATCGGACAGAGGCAGGAAAAAGGCTGTTGGAACAGCAGGGTTACATAATGGAAGAAGAGGAGGGCATGCGTCCTTTAAAGCTGACGCAGCGGCTCTTTGACGGCCTGGACGCAAACGATGTCTTCCAGCAATACAAGAGGGGAACCGCATTGCTTCACATGGTCCATGGGACCGAGGATGAAGCCGCGTCCTTTGAAGCTGCCCGGCGTTTTGCGGAGCTGAAAGGCGCGAAGCTCACTGTGCTGGATGGCGGCGACCACCAATTGTCCCGGCTAGGGATGCCGGAGCAGGTGCTGGATTTGGCAGCGAAGTTTTTTTCAAACTAGAATATGGCAGGCGCCGAAAGGTGCCGTCAGTAAATAAATGGAAAGGAGAAGGAAGATCACTTCCTACATAGAGAAACAATGGAACCATGGAGAGAAATCGCGGTAAGCGACAAAAGCAAAGCAGACGTATGTGTGATGGGGATTGGATTTGATGGCGCGGCAAGCGTTGGAAAAGGCGCGGCACAAGGGCCTGAACAGATTCGCAAATGTTCAGAGGTGCTGCCGCCGGTGAACATAACTGGTGACTTTTTTGACACATTGCGAGTGTTTGACGCAGGAGACGTCCCTTTTAGCCTGGATTGGGAAGCATATTACAGACAAGTGGAGCAGGAAGCCTATGATTTGCTAAAAACAGACAGCTTCTGTATCTTTTTAGGCGGCGACCATTCTGTCACCATTCCGCTCAGCAGAGCAATCGGCAGGTATTATAAAGGGAAGAAAGTTGGTGTCGTGCATTTTGATTCCCATCCAGATCTGTGCGATGAATACGAAGGAAGCAAATGGTCCCATGCGTGTCCGTTGAGGAGAGTGGTGGAAGATGTCATTGCCCCGGGAGATTTAGCCCAGGTAGGGATCCGTTCCTATGAAAAGGAAGAGATCCAGTATTACGCAGAACACCCGGAATTGACGGTCATCAAGGCTTATGACATTTTCCGGAAGGGCTATGAAGCGGCAGCAGAGCAGTTAGTTGAGAAATTCCAGGAATATGACATGGTGTATGTCACCCTTGACATCGACGTGTTGGACCCAGCCTTCGCGCCAGGCACCGGAACACCGGAGGGAGGCGGCATATCCACCAGGGAGTTGATGTACATCATCAATGCATTGATGGAGCGAACGCCAGTCAGAGCCATGGATATTGTGGAAGTGGCACCGCCTCTTGACACGGAAAACCAGATCACTTCTTGGGCAGCTGTGAAGGTGATCTATGAAGTGTTCGCGAAACTCGCGAAATGATAAGCACGGCCCATCATCGTAGATGTGAAGCAAGATAATCAGAATCATTGAGAACAAGGAGACAATTTTATGAAAGCATTATTATTCAATGGAAGCCCAAGAAAGGGCAACACTTGCGCGGCACTGGACGCATTGAAAAAAGGCATGGAAAACATGAACGATCTTGAGATTCAGGAAGTGATCGCAGCAGATGTGAGCGTCACTCCATGCATGGCCTGCGACCTTTGTGACAGTGATGGTGAATGTGTGTTTGAAGACGATACCAACGATGTGGTGGACGCTGTCTTAGCGGCAGACATTATCGTGTTCGCGACACCAGTGTACTGGTGGGGCATGACCGCGCAGCTGAAAGTGATCATCGACAAATTCTACTCTCGGAGCAAACGCTTGAAGGAGTTAAAGAAAAAGGTGGGCGTGCTGGTGATCGGTGAAGCAGGGCAGGACGATCCGCAGTATGAAATCATTCCAAAGCAATTTGCCTGCATCTGCGATTATTTGGGATGGGAAATGGCTTTTTCCAAGACCTACACGGCAGCGGAGACTAACGATCTGGCAAAATCCGCGGAAACCATGAAAGAGATCGAAGAACTGTGGAAGGCATTTTAACATAGGCGCTTTTGCCTGTCACATCATTTGAAAGATAGAGACATGAAATCAGCCGGAGAGCACCATGCTTTCCGGCTCTGGCTGTTTTATGCGCTCTATGCGCTAACGGGGTCATGAAGCATCACAAAAGGAGGCATTGAATCGTGTTTGAATTACAGCAAATCAGTGAAAAAACCTATTACATAGATTGTCCTGCAAAAATCGGCGTCTACCGGTCAAACGACACAGACGTTTACCTGATTGACAGCGGCAGTGACAAGGACGCGGGGCGCAGAGTCCGCAAGCTGTTGGATGAGAAGAGCTGGAAGCTGCGAGGCATCCTCAACACCCATTCCAACGCGGATCATATTGGCGGCAATCATTATTTGCAGCAGCAGACAGGCTGCAAAGTCTTTGCAGGCGGCATGGAAGCGGCATTTACCCAGTACCCCATATTAGAACCTTCCTTTTTATATGGTGGTTATCCTTTCAAAGAGCTGCGTCACAAATTTTTGATGGCCAAGGAAAGTGTGGCCAGCGATTTTCAGGATGGCGATTTTCCTAAGGAAGTGGACATCATCCCATTGGAGGGCCATTTTTTCCACATGGTCGGTTTTCGCACACCGGATGATATCGTGTTTCTGGCAGATTGCCTGTCCAGCAAAGAAACTCTGGAAAAATACAAGATCGGATTCATCTATGATGTGGCTGCGTATCTGCGAACTCTGGAAACAGTCAAAGACTTGAAGGCGAATCTGTTCGTTCCCGCCCATGCGGAGGCAACGGAAAACATTGCGCCTTTGGCCCAGTACAACATCGATAAAGTATGGGAAACCGCGGACTTGATCCTGGAGCTTTGCCAGGAGCCCATATGTTTTGAACATCTTTTACAAAAACTGTTTTCCAGCTGCGGCCTGACCATGACCTTTGAGCAGTATGCGCTGGTAGGAAGCACAGTGCGTTCCTATCTTGCGTGGCTCAAGGACACGGGGAAAGCAGAGGCCAAGTTTGAGGACAATCTGCTGTTGTGGACACGGGTGTAAAAGATAGTGCGTCTGTTGAGCCTGCGATTTATTTATGGTATAATGGACGCATTGATTAAAACGACGTTACCGAAATGTAGCGTCCATTGAATCATGGATTTTGATTATGATTTCAAAGGCAATCCATGGTATAATACATAACTGTATCTGGCTTTTTTCACCCAGAAAGGGGCAATAGAACCATTGAAAACAAAGGAGATGTGAAAATAAATGAAATTAGGAATCGTAGGGCTTCCAAATGTAGGAAAAAGCACGTTGTTCAACGCCATCACCAAGGCTGGCGCAGAAGCGGCCAATTACCCTTTTTGCACCATTGAACCCAATGTAGGCGTGGTGACAGTTCCGGACGAACGTCTTAAAGTCCTCCACGAAATGTACAATTCCAAAAAAACCATCCATACGACCATTGAATTTTACGATATCGCTGGCCTGGTAAAGGGTGCTTCCAAAGGAGAAGGCCTGGGGAACAAATTTCTGGGTCATATCAGGGAAGTGGCGGCCATCGTTCATGTTGTCCGCTGCTTTGAAGATCCTAACGTGGTGCATGTGGACGGAAAGATCAACCCGCTTTCTGACATCGAAACCATTAACATGGAGCTGATCTTGTCAGACATGGAAGTGCTGGAGCGCAGGATCCAAAAGACTACCAAGAATTTGAAGGGAGACAAGAGCCTGCAAAAGGAGCTGGATCTGCTGAAAAAAATCGAAGCCTTTCTGGAAAGCGGCAAGTCCGCTAGAGCCATGGAGCTGACTGATGATGAAGGGGAATTCGTGAAAAGCCTGGACCTGCTGTCCTACAAACCAGTCATTTACGCAGCCAATGTTTCAGAAGAGGAAGCAGGGGATTCAGCGGGAAACGAATATGTGGAATCCGTTCAGAAATTCGCGGAAACGGAAGGGTCTGACGTGGTCGTGGTCTGCGCCAAAATCGAAGCGGAAATGTCAGAGCTGGAAGAAGATGAAAAGGCCATGTTCCTGGAGGAATTGGGCATCGAAGAATCAGGGCTGGACAAACTAGTGAAAGCTTCTTATCATCTTTTGGACTTGATTTCTTTCCTTACTGCGGGCGAGCCGGAAGTTCGGGCTTGGACCATTAAACGAGGCACAAAAGCGCCGGGTGCTGCCGGAAAGATTCATACGGATTTTGAGCGAGGCTTCATTCGGGCAGAAACCATTGCCTATGACAAGCTCATCGAATGCGGCGGGAACCTGGCCGCAGCAAAGGAAAAAGGTCTGGTACGGGCAGAAGGAAAAGAGTACGTTGTGCAGGATGGCGATGTGATGCATTTTCTGTTCAATGTATAGGAAAAATCGCAAAAATTTTATAGTATCTATGTTATTAAGGAAACAAAAAAAGAACGCTTTCAAGGATGATACCCGGAAGCGTTCTTTTTTGTTGACATGAATTTGTCGGCTTCAATTCTTGGAGCTATTTTACTGCGCCGTGCTTTTCTTCCAATGCCTATATAAAACCACATAAATAACGGAAAAGATCAGGATGATCAACAAACTCAGGACCTGGGCTTGCTTGAACGGCCCCAGCATCAGCGAGTCAGTGCGCAGCGCTTCCACGAAAAAGCGTTCCAAAGAATATAAGATCCCGTAAAGGAGAAAGGTCTGGCCTTGGAATTTGCGGTGATCATCTACGTAGATCAACAGGAAAAACAACAGCAGGCACCAGATGGATTCATATAAAAAAGTCGGATGGTATCCGATGCCATCAATGGTCACGGCCCAAGGGAGATCAGTGGGTCCGCCGTGGGCTTCGGAATTAAAATAATTTCCCCACCTGCCGATGGACTGAGCCAGGGCAATGGAAGGAATCGCAAGATCCAGCACGTTGAAAGGCCGCAGTTTCCAGATCGCGCATAAGATCACAGCGGCGCCCAGCCCAAAGAGAAGACCGCCATGAATCGCCAGGCCGCCTAATCTGATATTGATGATCTTTAAGAGATCTCCGCTGTACTGCTCCCAGTTAAAGACCACATAATAAAGGCGCGCGCCTATGATGCCAGCGGGCACGCAGATCAGGACAAAATCTAAGATCCGGTCAGAGGCTATGTTGTGGCGCGGGGCGCGTTTATAAGTGATAAAGGTGGCCAGGACAATGGCTGCGGCGATCAGGATGCCGTACCACATCACATCAATGCCGAAGATGCGGAACGCCACTTGATTCGGTATGGGCATAAAAATTCACCAATTTCCCTTTCCATAGTTTCCTGCTTCAGGACCTGCCAAAGATGTGGTTCCTATGCGCAGGCTCATGATTTCGGCAGTTCCTTTGCTAAAAGCAGCAATGCGCTGCCGCCGATTATGTAGACATTATAAAGCTTTTCCGGCGGTTCCGAATCTTTGTTTTTTGACGCGGCTTTTTCCCCATCCTTTTGCACCTTGGAAATGAACGTTTCCAGATCCATCACTTCTGGAGCGCCATCCGGCGATTTGATATAAGTAGCCATGGCCTGTGAAGACAGGGGAACTGTGTTGGATATGTTTTTATCTGCCACATAATAGCCGTCATCTGAAATAGAGCTTTCCACGATCACCATGCTGTGAACCGTGAGAGAACAGGCCCCACCCGAATCTTTCTCGATTTCAATGGTGCCCAAGGTGGATTCGCCGCCGTCCCGAAGGAGCTGCTCTGCGTATTCTCCGGACAAATATTCTACTGTGATTTCAGGCTCCTCTAAATTGTCATGTTCGCCCGGATCCTCTTCACACCCAGTCAAAAAAAGGCAGAATGCGAATATCATGGCTAAGATCAGGGCCGGAGCAAAGCTGTTTCGTTTCATGTTATCCTCCAGACAAAAACTCTACTCACATTATACTATTCTGTCCACATTATCACAAGCAAATTACAAAATGTTTCCAAGAAATTTGACGTGCTTTTTGATTATGCGGGAAATATCGACAAAGCCCACTGCTGAAAGAGGATCGATAAAGCCCGCTTTGTTCCAATGCCTAAAATGAATTTTCCTATTAGAAAGGGTAAAGTGAAATGAGCTGCGGGGTCTTTTCTATTTTATCCAATCGCATATGCAGTGGCCGCAGGGGGCAGCCTTTTTTAGCGGCGGCACAAAAGCTGTTTATCGCCTAAATCTCCATTCCTGGCGGAAGCTGGATAGCGACTGGATGTTCCACGGTCACAGGCCCCTGGATAAAGACCGAGTTGATCTCTTCCTTTCCTTTTTGAATGGAAGCAGTCAGTTCCCCCTGCGGTTGTCGAATGACATAGGAATAATCACCGGACGGGCAGGCATGGGTGAGAGCGGCAATGACAGCCACAGTGCCAGATGCGCAGCTGCCTTCAAAATATGTGGTCTGGACATCAGCCACATAGACCACAGGCGTAAGGCTGCGGTTTTCAGGCTGAAAAAACATGACTCCCAGCGCCGGTGGATCGTACTCTTTGACCAGCTGCTCTTTTAGGGATTCAAACACAGCAGGCTCAGGATCTTTGTTTGTTGTCACCAGATGAAGGATGCCGCCAAGGTCCACCAGGATGTCGTTTTTCCAGGTGGTTATGGAAAGCGGAGTCGGCATTTGGATCTTTGTGTCATTGGTGTCCGTGTCCACTTCCACGTCAAGAGGCTTTTCGCATCCGCTGACTTGGACTCGAATCGTATGATGGCCGGAAAGTCCCAGCTTTTTCGCCTGGATCAAAGCAAATGTTCGGGAAGCGTTTCCGCAGAATTCCAAGCCGCACATTTCCATGCGACCATGAATGCTAGGATCATTTGGCACATCTGGCAGCACAAAAGCAACTTGCTCTGCGCCGAACTCTTTTAAAGACAACAAATATGAAGCGATTTTCTGGTAATGTTTTCGGGCAACAGGTGTGAGGACAAATATGGTTTTGTTGCCCGCGGGATCAGCGGCGATGATTTGAATCGATGATAGGGACATGATGGGTGTATTCCTTTCCTGGTATATTGGCGCGGCGGCTTTTTCCCGAAACTCCTTGGGGGTGCAGCCCTTGATTTCTTTAAATTTTCGGATAAAGTAGCTGGCGTTTTCAAATCCGCAGTCCAAGGCGATCTGCAAAATGGGCAGGGAAGTCCTGGCCAGCAGATGGGAGGCTTGTTCAATCCGGTATCCGATTAAGTGCTGGATCGGGGAAACTCCGGATATTTCCTTGAAAAAACGGCACAAATACTGAGGATTGCAAGGGATGACATCTGCCAGCCGCCGCAGGGAGACGGGCTCATGGAAATGTTCTTGCATATAAGCGATGATCATCTTGTAATGCTCGATTTTTCTCTGTTCAGCCTTAGGATGTTCTTGATCCGCGGGAAGCAGCAGTCTGTTTTCAGTGGCTAGGGCAAACATTTGTAGGAGCAGGAGTTTGCAGCGGATGTACCAACTCTCTGTTTTTTCAAGAGATTGTTTCAATATTTCATCAAAAAAAGCGCGGAAACCAGCATAGCCAGGCTCTAGGGGCGAGAAAATATTTTTGAACACCAGCTCCTGCTTTAAAAACGGACGGATCCACGTTTCCTGCCATTCATCGTCATAGGAAAAGTCAAGGATGTCAGGATTGAACAAGAGGACATCGTGCGCCGTGTCTTGCCCCTGTCCTTTCAGCTGGTGGAGCTGCTGGCTGTTTATGATGACCATGTCGCCTTCTTGGAGATGATGAGCCTCCAGGTCCAGTTCGCAGGAGTAACTCCCTTTTCGGATCAAGATGATTTCCACATTGGGATGCCAATGCTGCTTCACAAAAAATCCGTCAGGATACGAAGTCCCTATGCCTGTGGTAAAGTGAATGGACATAAGGGGATTTTTCTTGGTCCCGTGGACCGCGTCTTCTTTTAAAGCTAAATCAGGATACATAAAGCCCTCCGTATACACAAAAGTCAATATTATGTTATTTATTATAGTGGATATTGCAAGACAATACAAGGAAAAAGGGATATCATACAATTATCAAAATAGAGCGGCGCAGACGCAAGGGAGAAACCTGTGGCCTAGAAATGGAGGAATCGAAAAAATGAAGACAACCAACGCATTCTGGTGGAAAGAAGCAGTCGTTTATCAGATCTATCCTAGGAGCTTCATGGACAGCAATGGAGACGGCATCGGGGATCTGAGAGGGATCATCAGCCGTTTGGATTATTTGAAAAAGCTGGGCATCGATGTGATCTGGCTGTCCCCGGTGTATCAGTCCCCTAACGATGACAATGGGTACGATATCAGCGACTATCAGGCGATCATGGGAGAATTCGGGACCATGGAGGATTTCGATGAGCTGCTTTCACAGGCTCACGAAAGGGGATTGAAAATCGTCATGGACCTGGTGGTGAACCATACTTCGGACGAACACCGGTGGTTCGTGGAGAGCCGGAAAGAAAAAGACGGGCCTTATGGAGATTATTACATCTGGAGAGACGGAAAGGCAGACGGCTCCTCGCCCAATAACTGGGGGTCCTGCTTTGGCGGCAGCGCTTGGCAATATGATGAAGAGCGGGGACAGTACTATCTGCATTTGTTTTCCAAGAAACAGCCGGACCTCAACTGGGACAATCCCAAGGTGAGAAAAGAAGTCTTTGATATGATGGACTGGTGGTGCAAAAAGGGGATCGATGGTTTCCGCATGGATGTGATCAGTATGATCTCCAAGACTGAGAAAATGCCTGACGGAGAGAAGAACGGGCTTTATGGGGATTTTTCCCCTTACTGCGTGCATGGCCCTAATGTCCACCAGTACCTGCGGGAAATGAATCGGGAAGTGCTGTCTAAATATGATCTGATGACCGTGGGAGAAACCGCGGGTGTCACGCCGGAGCAGGCCTGTCTATACGCCGGAGCTGATACCCATGAACTGAACATGGTCTTTCATTTCGAGCATGTGGATAATCCTGGCATGTATGGGAAGTGGAACGCGGACAAAATGCCGCTGACCAAGCTGAAAGCCATTCTCTCCAGGTGGCAGACGGAGCTTTGGGGAAAGGCCTGGAACAGTTTATACTGGGATAATCACGATCAGCCCCGGGCAGTTTCACGATTTGGAAACGATGATCCAGCCTGGCGGGAGTTGTCGGCAAAAATGCTGGCCACCTGTCTTCATATGATGCAGGGAACCCCTTATATTTATCAGGGAGAAGAGCTGGGCATGACCAACTATCCCTTCCAGGGACCAGAAGATTTTCGGGACATAGAAAGCATCCAGGAATATGAGGAATGGTGCGGCTCAGGCAGGGTTTCCCATGAAGAATTCTGGCCTTGTATCACAAAGGTGAGCAGGGACAACGCCCGCACGCCTATGCAGTGGGACAGCGCGGCGCAGGCAGGCTTTACCACAGGAACGCCGTGGATGCCTGTGAATCCAAACTACCTGGAAATCAACGCTAAGGCAGCCCTGGAAGATCCGGATTCCGTGTTTTACTATTACCAAAAGCTGATTTCTCTGCGAAAGAAATATCCGATCATCGTTCACGGAAGCTACCGGCTGCTTTTAGCTGACAGTGAGGAATTGTTTGTCTATGAGAGAGAGCTGGGAGCGGAAAAGCTTTTGGTAACGTGCAGCTTTGTGGATCAGGAGACGGAGTTTCAGGTGCCAGGGGAATTCGCCAGCGGTCAGCGCTTGATCGCCAATTACAAGGAGCCTGGCAGGGAAGGGAAGCTGCGGCCTTATGAGGCGTTTGTGATTTACGTTTCCTGACGCATGCTGTTCACGGTGCGGGCAAATCATCAATCGCAGGATAAACGCGCGGTATGTGTTTGCAACAGGAAAAAACACAGGCCGTGCGTTTTTTTCTGGAACATGACAGAATGGAATAAAAAATATAAGAACATCTGTGTTTTTCAGGCGATTCATGGTACAATGTCCTAAGGAAAAGTGTCATTTGGAGGTGAGGGAATGGGATTGTCTGTTTCGAGAATATCAGCAGGATCAGAATGCGCAAAAGCAGTATCTTGATTTTTTACGGGCATGGCTAAAGGATCAGGAGTATGTGGCATTGGCTTACATGACAGGGATCCTGCCCATCAAGAAATACGGCTCTCATTCCGCGTTAAACATGTTCACGGAGTATTCCATGACAGACCCAGGGGATTTCGCGGAATACTTTGGGTTCACTGAAAACGAGGTCAAAGCGCTTTGCGCGGAGCATCATATGAGCTTTGAGGAAACGCAGGCGTGGTATGACGGCTATGGGCTGGCCACCCATACGGAATCAGGGGACAAACTTCATTCCATGTACAGTCCAAAGTCTGTGGTGGAAGCCATGCTCCGGCATAAATTTGGGACTTATTGGAATCAGACGGAGACCTATGAAGCGCTTAAGATTTACATGCAAATGGATATGGACGGGTTAAAAGACGCAATTGTCAGGATGCTGGCAAGAGAAGGGATCCGCATTCATATAGGAACCTTTGGAAATGACATGACTACGTTCGCGACGAAAGACGATGTGTTGACCCTCCTGGTGCATCTTGGATACCTGACATATGACAGCGAGCGGGAAATGGTCACCATTCCCAATAAAGAAGTTTCACAAGAATATGAGAACGCCCTCAGCGCGATGGACTGGCATGAAGTGATCGATTCGGTGGAGCGGTCTAAAAAGCTCGTTGAGTCCTTGTGGGCCATGGACGGCGATGCTGTGGCAAAAGGGATCGACCGTGCGCACAAAGAAATCTCAATTCTTCAATATAACGATGAGAACGCCCTCAGCTGCACCATCAATCTAGCCTTCTATTTTGCTAGAGAGTATTATACGATCGTTCGGGAACTGCCAAGCGGAAAGGGCTTCGCGGATATTTGCTTGATTCCAAGAAAAGCACATCTGGATAAGCCGGCGGTGATCATTGAACTCAAGTGGGACAAGAACTCGTTTGGCGCGATCAGACAAATCAAAGAACGGCAATACGTGGAAGCATTGAAAGATTACACAGGAAATCTTCTTCTTGCAGGGATCAACTATGATCGTGAGGCAAAGACGCATACCTGTGCGATTGAGAAGTTTATGCAGGAACCTGAAGTTTGAGAAGTTGGGATGTGGTAGCGAGAGCGTGAACGGAGTAGTGCGATGAATGATTTGATCGAAAATATTGACAAACTTCACACCACAGAGTTGGGGATGGAGCGTATAAAAAGAAATCTTTCCCTTACTAACAATGATGTGGTATCATGGTGTAAAGAGCAGATCCTGAGCCCCTCTGCGAGCCTGGAAAGAAAGGGCAAAAACTGGTATGCGGCTGCGAATGATTGTGTCATCACCGTGAACGCGCATAGCTATACCATTATCACCGCCCATAGAAAAGGGGGGCAGGTCAAGAAAAAAGGAGGAACAAAACATGCCATTCACTGAAATCTGCATTTACCAAGTCAAGCCGCAAAAAGCAGAGGAATTTGAAGCCCTGATGCTGGAAGCAAAAAGTTTTTTGGAAAAGCAGGAGGGACTTCTTTTGGTGCGACTGATCAAGAGAGGCTATCGCATAGACATGAAGCAGATCAAAGAAGGGCTTCCGCCCCTTGAAATCAAACGCATTGTAAAAAGTGTCAAGTACATGCTTTATTGGGAATTCGACACCAAAGAAAGCTATGGAGCAGCCCAAAAAAATTTGTATGACACCTATTGGAAGCCGATGGAAAAGTGCCTGATCGTTCCACATGATAAATATTTAGGTGAAAGGCTGTTTTAGGGGATTAAGAGGTTGACACAATGAGAAAATATCTGCCGCCCGTATTGTTGTTCGCACTGTTTGAAACCATTGCCATATCCTTATGGCTTGCCAAGGATAATCTATTTTATCTCTTAAATTTTACATATATAGGCGGATGCGTCGCAGTTGGATTAGCTTTATTTATAAATGGAAAGAACTATGCCAGGCGTTTCGCGCAATTGGCGGTGGGCTCGTACATGCTTGTTTATCTGGGATTGATCTGCCAGGAAAATATGCAGATCGAGGGATTTTGGTACTATTTGTTTCTCGGAGTGTTTGAAGCCGCAGTGATCCATTACGTGGTGGCAAAGATTTTTGGGCCGCTTGTGTTTGGCAGAGGTTGGTGCGGCTACGCCTGCTGGACAGCGATGGTGCTGGATTTTTTACCATACAAGAGGCCGCAGAAACCCAGGAGAAAGATCGGCTTCATTCGTTATATCGCGTTCGCCTTATCCCTTGGGGCAGTAGCGGGCTTGTTTCTGATAAAAGCAGCTAATCTGGAGCAGGTGATGTTTTGGCTGTTTATCGCCGGAAATCTGCTTTATTATGCGGTGGGCATCGCGCTTGCTTTTGCGTTGAAAGACAACAGAGCGTTCTGCAAATATATCTGTCCGATCACTGTGTTTCTAAAGCCCATGAGCTATTACTCCCTTTTGCGGGTTCACTGCCATGAGGAACGATGCGTCCAGTGCGGAAAATGTTTGCGTGTTTGTCCGATGGATGTGGAAGTCAATCAAGAAAGCCGCAGGAGAAAAAACGGAACAGAGTGCATCTTGTGTTATGAATGCGTAAAGGCGTGCCCTGTAAAAGCCCTGCGCTGATTGCTGCCGTTCTTCATACGTGAAAAACATGATCCAAAATAAGCTGATATTGAGTTTACCACCAATCGGATAAAGGTTTCCGGTTGGCGGTCAATTGTTTTTTGTTCACGTAAACAGCGTCCACAGCCCGTTGAGGATCAGGCAAAGGAGGATCCCCACAAAGGTGGGCAGAAGAAACGCGGCGGCGGTCCATTTCCAGCTGCCGGTTTCTTTTTTTATAGTCAGGCAGGTGGTCCCGCAAGGGAAATGGAACAAGCACAAAATCATGGTAGCCAGCGCGGTCTGCCAGGTCCAGCCGTGATCTAAGAGAATGGCTTGCAGCTGGGCCAGACTGTCGTAATCAGTCAGACTGCCTTGGGCCATATATGTCATGAGCATGATCGGGACCACGATTTCATTGGCTGGAAAACCCAGGATAAAAGCCATGACGATCACGCCATCGATCCCCAGGAGCCGGCCAAATGGGTCGCAAAAATCAGTGCAGTGGGACAAAATGCTGCTGCCATTCCAAGTGATATTGGCAAGAAGCCAGATCAGAAGGCCCGCGGGAGCCGCTATGACCACAGCCCGCCCCAGGACGAAGAGGGTCCGGTCTAGGATGGAACGGAGGATGACGCTTCCGATTTTAGGGCAGCGGTAAGGCGGCAGTTCCAAAATGAAGGAAGAGGGCATGCCCTTGAGAATCGTGTGAGACAGCAGCTTTGACACCAGCAGAGTCATGACAATGCCCAGGAGAATCACCAATGTCAAAAGCAGACAGGCCGCGGCGCCGCTGCCAAAGGAAAAAGACGCCACGAAAAACATGGTGATGATGGCAATGAGGGTGGGGAACCTGCCGTTGCAGGGAACAAAGGAGTTGGTCAAAATAGCGATGAGGCGCTCCCTGGGAGATTCGATGATCCGGCATCCCGTCACGCCGCAGGCATTGCAGCCAAATCCCATGCAGATGGTCAACGCCTGTTTCCCATGGGCGCAGCACTTTTTGAAGGCATGATCCAAATTAAAGGCTACTCGAGGCAGATACCCAAAATCCTCCAATAAAGTGAATAATGGAAAGAAAATCGCCATTGGCGGCAGCATGACGGAAATGACCCAAGTGAGGGTTTTGTAAATCCCGTCCATCACTAGGCTTTCAGCTACGGCTGGCACGCTGAGAAATCCGAAGAATTCGCGGATCTGTGTCTCCAGCCAGGCAAAAAACATGGTCAGCCACTGGGAGGGATAATTGGCTCCGGCAATGGTGATCCAAAACACCAGTCCCAGGAGCAGGAGCATGATGGGAAAACCGAACTTGCGGGACGTGACGATTTGATCCAGCTTCCTGTCGAAGGCATGAGGCTCGCCTGTTTCTTCTGTCACGCACTGGGCGTAGATGGAACGGGCTTCCTGAAGGTGATCCTCATGATCCTGGTCTTCTGAACAAAACGTGCGGTCTTCTTCCTTTTGTGAAACAGGGTCACGGTTCATTGTTTCCTGTTCCAGAGGGCGAGGCTCGAATCTCCAAAGGGCTTCCAGCAGCTGGTCCAGACCTTTTTTAGAACGGGCCGCCATGCCGATTACAGGAATGTTTAGGATATCAGACAATTGATCCAGGTCAACAGTAATCCTCTTCTTTTTCGCTTCGTCCAGCAGGTTGACGCAAAGAATCACATTTTTGGTGATAGAAAGGACTTGCAGGACCAGATTCAGGTTCCGTTCCAGGCAGGTACCATCAGCCACCACCAAAGTGATATCCGCTTTTCCTGAGCAAATGTAATCTCGGGCAACCGCTTCATCCATGGATGTGGCGGCCAGAGAATAAGTCCCAGGCAGATCCACCAACAGAAATTCCGTGTCTTTATATGTAAACTCGCCCTGTGCGCCAGTGACAGTCTTCCCCGGCCAGTTGCCCGTGTGCTGTTTTAGGCCCGTGAGACTGTTGAACACAGTGCTTTTCCCCACATTAGGGTTTCCCGCCAAAGCAATCGTTTTCTTTTTCATATCAAACACCTCTCATGAGATAGTATGATAAAAAAGAGACGCGGGTGCATGTTTTGCTGTGATTGGGGAAAAGCAATGGAAAAATCCAGGTTTCTTGATTTCCTTTGGCAAGCAGATGCTACTGATCTTTCTGAAGGATAGCAAAACCGCCTGCAGCTGAACAAGCGCAACTGGCAGGCGGTTTGTGAGGTGTCCGAGAGATGCTATTTCACGGTTTCGACTCGAATCAAATTGGTCTTCCCAGAACTTTGAAGCGGGAGTCCGGCACTGATGACCACTGTGTCACCAGTTTCCACGGCACCCATGTTTTTCGTGCCTTCCATGGCTCGTTCCAAAAGGGTGTCCAACTGCTCCTCGTAGTCCGTGCGCATAGGGTACACCCCCCAGGAGAGAGATAGCTGGTGGAAGGTCTTGTCCTGCGGCGTGGCAGCGATAATCGGAGGGAAAGGCCGGAATTTAGACATTTTTTCAGCCGTGTAGCCAGAGGTGGTCACAGCAATGATGGCTTTGGCGCGCAGGTCTTGGGCCGTGGTGCAGGCAGCGTGGCTGATGGCGTTTGATTTGTCCTTTGCGTCCATTTGATAATCTAGGATTTTATAAGCGTTCACATCGAATGCGTCTTTTTCCGCTTGCTTGACGATTTCCGTCATGTGTTCCACGGCTTGCACAGGATACTTACCCATGGCGCTTTCTCCAGAAAGCATCACTGCGGAAGTGCCATCAAACACGGCGTTTGCCACGTCTGTGATTTCAGCTCTCGTAGGAGTGGGGTTGGTGACCATGGATTCCAGCATCTGCGTGGCGGTGATGACGATTTTTCCCGCCTGACAGCATTCTTTGATGAATTTTTTCTGGATGCCGGGCAGCCTGGCGAAATCCACCTCTACGCCCATATCGCCTCGAGCCACCATGATGCCATCGGAGTGTTCTAAGATTTCCTGAAAATTGTCGATGCCCTCTAAGTTTTCGATCTTAGAAATGATCTTGATGGCCTGGCCGCCGTTTTCCCGCAGAAAATCACGCAGGTCGATCACATCCTGCGGCGTGCGTACAAAGGAGGCAGCCACATAATCCACGTCATGGGCAATGCCAAAGAGCAGATCTTTTTTGTCAGCTTCGCTGAGATATTCCAGATCTAGATGGGTATTCGGCACATTCACGCCTTTGCGGTCACTGATTCTCCCGCCGCTGACCACCTGGCACAGGATATCAGGGCCCTTGATGCTCTGGACCTTCAACGCCACCCGTCCGTCATCAATGAGTATGGAAGTGCCTGGTTTTACCTGGGAAGGAAGGCCCTGGTAAGAAATGGCGCAGCTCTCCTGGCTGCCGAGCACTTTCTGGGCAGTCAGGGTAAAGGTCTGTCCGTCCTCCAGGATCACGCTGCTGTTTTCAAAATCTCCAAGGCGGATTTCAGGGCCTTTTGTGTCCAGCAGCACAGCAGCGGAAAGGCCTAAGCTGTCCCGTACTTTGCGAAAGCGCTGGATGGTTTCTTCATGTCCCGCGTGGTCTCCATGAGAAAAATTGAGCCGGGCCACGTTCATGCCGGCAAGGAGCATGTCCTTCAGCGTTTCCTCACTGTTGCTGGCAGGTCCCAGCGTGCATACGATTTTCGTCTTTTTCATGTTCAACACCCCATTTCAATGTAATCAGTAATATTTCAGGCGGATGGTTCCGCTGATTCAGCATATTAATATAAGCCACATGATACTTCTTTTCATCCAGAGTTCGCACAAAATCAAGGAGCGCTTGCTTTTCCTCGGTCCCGCCAGGATGACCGCTGTACATGGTGACGCACAAGAGTCCGTCTTTTCGCAGCAGCGTTAGTCCTTGAGAAACCGCTGTCAGGGTGGTTTCCTTCTTTGTGACAAGAGTCTTTGACCCAGAAGGCAGGTAGCCCAGGTTAAAGAGAATCACCTTGACTTTTTCTGTGACATAGTTTGTCATGTGCGCATGACTGTCTTGGATCAAGCAAATGCTTTCCGAATAAAGCCCGTTTTGGACCAAAGCGGCTTTTGTCTGCTCTATGGCCTTTTTCTGAATGTCAAAGGCGTATATTTTCCCTGCCCCCCATCTTGGCCAGAGCCACAGTGTCGTTTCCATTCCCGCATGTGGCGTCTATGGCAGTGTCACCAGGAGAAAGATATTGGGAAACAAAGGAAAGAGCTAGCTGAGTAGTGCTTCGTATCAAGTTTTTCATAGTTATTTCCAATCATAGCGTTCTGTATACCATCAAGATCAGCCAGCTAATACGCTAACCGATTCCATGATAGATCAAGCCCAGGACAAAGACAATCACGGTCAGGGGCACATAGACGCATTTGGCCGTGATGCCGAACCACTGGGACACAGGCCTCTTTCGTCCAAGCTCCAGCTCTGGACGGATGTTTTTGTAGCCAAAGACATAGTAAATGGAAATGGCCCCAAGGACCGCGCCAAAAGGCACGATGATGATAGTGATGAAATCCATCCAGTTTCCTACCCTGACTTCTGGTTCCAGGAAAATGCCTACCAGCAGCGTCAAAGCCCCGCAGAGCAATACCGCTGCTTTGCGGTTCAGGCGCAATTTGTGCTGGGTGCTTTCAATGACCGCTTCAAACATGTTGATGAGAGAAGTGATGCCAGCGAAAAGCACGGACAAAAAGAAGATGATGGAAAACACCTGACCCAGCGGCATCTGGGCGAAAACTTTGGGCAGCGTCAAAAACAAAAGAGGCGGGCCGGATTTGGGGTCAATGCCAAAGGCAAATACCGCGGGCATGATCACCAGGGAAGATAAAAGAGCCGCGATGGTGTCAAATCCTGCTGTCTTTAAGGACACTCCAGGGATATCCACGTTTTTTTCCAGATAAGCGCCATAAACGATCATGCCGGAACCTGTGATGGACAAGGAGAAGAACGCTTGCCCCATGGCCATGACCCAGGTATTGACATCCAGCAGCTTGCTCCAGTCAGGAACAAAGAGAAACGCGTACCCAGACGCGGCGCCTGGCAGGAAACAAACGTAAATGGCCAGGAGCAGAAACAAAACAAAGAACAGCGGCATCAGGATCTTGCTGATGCTTTCGATCCGGTCAGTGACTCCGGTGCATAAAACAAGGGTCACAATGGCCACGACAGCGATGTGCCAGCCCAGACTGCCAAAGTTTCCTGTGATCGCGGAAAACATTTCCTGAGTGTCCGCGGACATCAAACTGCCAGTGACCGCGCCGCCAAAGAAACGGAGCACCCAGCCCAGGATAATGGCATAGCCGATGGCAATGCCAAGGGAGCCGAACAGCGGAATCCATCCAAGGACAGAGCCTAAGTTTTTCCGGCTGTTTTCTGGGGACGCACCTTTGGAATAGCAATAGTGATAGGATCCAAGGGTGCCAGTGCCAGCTCGCCGTCCAATGGCGAATTCTGCTGAAAGCCCTACCCAGCCGAAGAGAAAAATAAACAGCAGATAGGGAATTAAAAATGCGGCGCCGCCGTATTGCCCCAGTCTATATGGAAACATCCAAATGTTTCCCAGGCCCACGGCAGAGCCGACACAAGCAATGACAAAACCCATTGCTGATGAAAATGTCCCGTTGTTGTGGGAGTTATGTTTTTCCATGATGATTTCTTCCTTATGAAATATGATCCAAATGATAACCGATTTTACCATTATACTCTTAAGAACCTGGGAAAGCAACGGTTATTCTGATTCTTAACATTTTATAACAACTGGTAAGAATCCTGTCTTTTTCCTGGAACTATGCTATACTGAAACAAAGAACGCCGCTTTCGATATTTGGGCCTTCATCCATGTGTTCAGGACAGGATTGGGAACATGCGCGGCTGACTGATAGAAGGAGAAAAACATGTATAAAGTGTTCATTGTGGAGGATGACAAGACCATCTCCGATATTTTAGGGCAGCATTTATCAAAGTGGGGATACCAGGTGAAGCAGGCTCAGGATTTTCAGCATGTCCTGGAAGAATTCATCGCTTTTGACCCGCAGATCGTGCTGCTGGACATTGGGCTGCCTTATTTCAACGGGCATCACTGGTGCGGCGAGATCCGCGGCGTTTCCAAGGTCCCCATCATCTTTATTTCCTCAGCTGACGACAACATGAGCATTGTCATGGCCCTCAACATGGGCGGGGATGATTTCATCGCCAAGCCTTTTGATCTCAACGTAGTTACGGCAAAGGTCCAGGCGCTGCTGCGGAGGGCCTATTCCTTTAAAGAGCAGACCAATCTGCTGGAACATAAAGGAGCGGTGCTGAACTTGAAAGACGCGACCTTGACTTATCAAGAGGAAAAAGTGGAGTTGACGAAAAACGAATATCAGATCTTGCAGATCCTCATGTCCAGGGTAGGTGAAATCGTTTCCAGGGACGATATTATACGAGCCCTGTGGGAAGATGACAGCTTTGTGGATGACAACACCCTGACTGTCAATATCGCCAGGCTTCGCAAAAAGCTGGAAGAGGCAGGCTTAACGGATTATATCAAAACAAAGAAAGGGATCGGTTACGTGGTGGAATCATGAAAATGCTCTTTGATTACTTGAAATCTCATAAAAAGCTGATTTTGATCTTTTTCTTGTGGGTGCTGATTTTCGCGCTTGTGCTGTTTTTGAGCAATGTGCCTGTGGATGCGGCACTGTACGCCGGTTTGCTGTGCCTGATCGCAGGGATCGCGACCGCTGCCTATGATTTTTACCATTTCGATAGACAGTGCGGGGAGCTGCGGCGGCTTTTAGAATCCATTGACGCTCAGGTGGACCATTTGCCAGAGCCAAGGAATGCGATCCATGAGGCGTACACAGAGATCATCAAGGAGCTTCATAGGCAGAAACGAGAGGTGGAGTCCCGGACTTATGTGGAAAAGAAAGAGCTGATGGATTATTTTACCCTGTGGGCTCATCAGATCAAAACGCCGCTTTCTGCCATGAGCCTGATTTTGCAAAGCAAGGGCCCCTGGGCAGGGGAAGAGGATAGAGAAATGGCCATGGAGCTGTTCCATGTGGAAGAATACGTGAACACGGCCATGTCCTATATCCGCATTCAGGATATGACTTCGGATCTGGCCTTTGAAACGATTTCTTTGGATGATCTGATCCGCAAAACAGTGAAGAAATACGCGTCCATGTTTATCAGGAAAAAGATCAGCATGGATTTTCAGGAGACCGGTTATCAGATGGCAACGGACGAAAAATGGTTGATGATGGTGCTGGAGCAGATCTTGTCAAACGCTCTCAAATACACGGCCGCAGGCGGAACCATCTCGATCCATATGGAAGGAACCGATCTGCTGGTTCAGGACACGGGCATTGGGATTCGGGCAGAAGATCTGCCTCGGATCTTTGAAAAAGGGTTCACTGGGGAAAATGGACGGCGGCATAGTCAATCCACGGGGCAAGGGCTGTATCTGTGTCAGACCATCATGAACCGGTTGGGGCATGATATCAGGGTGGAATCTAAGGAAGGGGAGGGGACCACGGTGGTTTTGGATTTGGAGCAGGAAGCGTTGTGATCCATGAGATCACAACGCTATTCAAGATTTTACCCGCTGATTTCTTTCGCTTTCCTCAAATATTTTTTATAGATCCATTTCCCGTCACCAATGCAGCGCCAGTTTTTGTAAGTGACATATACTTTCACTTTCGTCCCGCTCTCCAAGCGGTCAACGATCTTAGAAGATACGGAATACGATGCCCGCACCTTAGTCTTTACTCTGCGTTTTTTTACGTACATGGTTCGCACAGCAGGCTTTTTCTTGAATTTCAGGCCCTGTGACATACGGATCCGAGTGGTGAAGTTGGGATCGATGAAGAACAGCTTTTCCAGCTTCCTGTTGGAACCTGTGGTGGTGAGGACAAACGCGCCTCTGCTGTTTTTTCTCCAGCCAGAATCTTTGAATTTCCCAGTTCCCCATGTCATATGGATGTGGCTGCCAGTCACGTTCCCGTCAGTGCCTTCCCGAAACATTTTGCTTCCTGCTCTGAACACATGACCGACCTTCAACCCTTTCAGATCCGCGTCGGACATGTGGGTGACGCGTCCGCACACATAATGAAAACCAATAGGAGTGATGACTTTTTTTGTGGTCTGCAGCCATACGGTATTGGGCTGCTTTGAGACACCACGCCCATAGATCTTCATGACTTTTAAATCAACAGTGGCATACATCCAGTCATTGCCGCTGTCCGCGCCGGTTTCATCCACGGGATAATCTGCCGGCTCTCCTTCGCTGTATTTCGCATGACTGTAAGAGCCATCATGGTCTTGTGAAATTCCCATTGTTTTGAATGGGTAAGTGAGATATTCAGCCATTTATGTTCCTCCTTGTCAAAATGCGGCCACAGAAAAGCCGCGAAGTTTTCTAAGTTTGATTTCCTTGTTTTGCTCATTTCCGCAGCAGTCTTGTTCCGCGGCTTTCTTGAGCTGTTTTTATAGTATAGTATTCTGATTTTTGCCATATGTTCTTTGGGTGTTATCCTTGTGTGGGCCTCTCAACCTTACGCAAATGTAAGAAAATCAAAGCAAATGTAAGCCGAATCTATGGCAAGCAGATTGCTTTTTTTCTATAATAGAGCCAGCTTACCAATAAAAGAAGGAAAGGAGAACCATACAATATGCTTTTACTAGACGTAAAAAATATTGAAAAGATTTACACCACAAGATTCGGAGGCCAGAAAGTCCAGGCGCTGAAGGATGTCAGCTTTACTGTGAACCAGGGGGAATACATTTCCATTATGGGGGAATCCGGTTCCGGCAAAACAACGCTGCTCAACATCCTGGCAGCACTGGACAAACCGACCAGGGGAGAAGTTTTGCTGGAAGGAAAGAGCATTGTTTCCATCAAGGAAAAGGACATTGCGGCTTTTCGGAGAAACAATCTGGGATTCGTGTTCCAGGATTTTAACCTGCTGGACACATTTTCCGCAGAAGACAACATCTATCTGCCGCTAGTGCTGGCGAGAGTCCATCATAAAGAAATGGAAGAAAAGCTGCGGCCCATCGCCGAAAAGCTGGGAATCAGCGATATCCTGAAAAAGTATCCTTATGAAATCTCCGGCGGGCAGAAACAAAGGGTGGCCGTGGCCAGAGCGCTGATCACAGAGCCAAAGCTGATCCTGGCGGACGAACCCACAGGTGCGCTGGATTCCAAATCATCAGAACAGCTGCTGAACCAGTTTTCACGGCTCAATAGGGAAGGGCAGACCATTCTCATGGTGACCCACAGCATCCAGGCCGCCAGTAAAGCGGGGAGAGTGCTCTTTATCAAAGATGGTCAAGTGTTCCATCAAATCTACAGAGGGGACATGTCGGGGGATCAGATGTACCAGAAAATATCCACCGCCCTCACTGCCCTGTCAACAGGAGGTGGCAGCCGTGAATAAATCCTTTTATGGCAGCCTGGCCATCAATAATATCAAAAAGAACGCCAGGAATTACGTGCCTTATATGCTCACATGCATGCTCAGCGTGATGATTTTTTACATCATGCTCTCCATTGTCTATAACCCGAACGTGACGAAAATGCTGGGCGGCGCGTCCCTACGGAGCTTGCTGGGGTTTGGCGTGGGAGTCATCGGATTTTTTTCCGCCATCTTCCTGTTTTATACCAACTCGTTTTTGATCAAACAGAGAAAAAGGGAACTGGCTCTGTACAACATTTTGGGCATGGCAAAACGTCATGTGGGAAAAGTTTTCTTTGTGGAAACCCTTATGACTTCGGCGGTTTCCCTGGTCACAGGGCTTGTGGGCGGATTCATACTAGGAAAGCTGGTGTTCCTGGTGCTGCTGAAACTGATGCAAGTGGAAATTCCCATGGAATACCAATTTTCTTTGGACGCGACAATCATGACGATCCTAGTTTACGGAGCGATCTTCATGGCGGTGCTGCTGTGCAATTTAGGAAGAATCAGTTTGTCCAACCCCATGGAACTGCTGGCGGGCGGCCGTCAGGGCGAAAAGGAGCCAAAGACCAAATGGGTGCTGGCGTTCCTGGGACTGCTCACCACAGGAATCGGTTATTACATGGCGATCACAGTGGAATCGCCGCTGAGCGCCCTCTTGGTGTTTTTCATCGCGGTCCTTCTGGTGATCATAGGCACTTATCTGCTCTTTATCGCAGGGAGCATCGCATTTTTGAAATTGCTGAGAGCCAATAAAGCTTTTTATTACAAGACAGAGCATTTCACTTCTATTTCCGGCATGCTTTACCGGATGAAGCGAAACGCCGCGGGCCTTGCCAGCATCTGCATCCTCAGCACCATGGTTTTAGTGACGGTTTCCACCACGGTCTCCCTGCAGGTAGGGGTAGAGGACGTGATCGACCGCAATATGCCCAATGACCTGCAGATCATGAGTCACCGAGAATTGAGCAAAGAAGAGCAGGATACGCTGGTCGGGCAGGTGAGCGCTGTGCTGAAGAAGAATCAAGTTTCCCTGGAATACATGAGACATTACACTTATGTTGCCGCCGCTGGCTACAGAGATGACAATCAATTGATGCCAGATGCATCATACACGAAGAATGGGATGATGGAGATGTATGTGATTCCCCTGTCAGAAAGCTCGATGAGGACCGCTTATGGTTCCTTGAGGCAGGATGAAGTGATCATCGGCGGCGATCAAAAGGTGGAATCGGATACGGTCATGATCGGGAACCTGGAGTTTAAAGTAAAAGACGGCAGCTCTGATTTCGTAGGAGCCCCGATCGTAGGGTCCATGGCAGAGGCCTATTATATTCTAGTGGCAGACAAAAGTGTGCAGGACAAAATCGCACAGGAAGTCGGAAAAGAATACAGCTATGAGCGCTTTTTCATAGGCGTGGATATTGATGAAAATTCCTGGGATCAGGTCCAAACCGCCGTGGAGGCGCTGAAATCGGATTTGAAGGACGGGGTCGTGGTCGAGGATCGGCTCAGCGTGGCCGCCGATTTTCATTCCATATATGGCGGGCTGCTGTTCATCGGCATTTTCCTGGGCCTGCTGTTTCTGATGATGACCGTGCTGATCATTTACTACAAACAGATCACAGAAGGGCACGAAGACAGCGAACGCTATCAGATCATGCAAAAGGTGGGCATGAGCCTAAGCGAAGTGAAACGTTCCATCAGGAGCCAGATTCTGATCGTCTTTTTCCTGCCTTTGATCGTAGCCGTGTTCCATGTGGCGGCGGCTTTCAACATGATGAGCAAGCTGCTGATCGCCCTGCAGATCCCAACGGTTTCTTTGTTCGTGATTTCCACCATAGGCACGCTGCTGGCGTTCGTGGTGATCTACGTGGCTGTGTACAGCGCCACGGCCAGGGAGTATTATAAACTGGTGAAATGACGAATATTATGAAGAAAAGCTGATATTTTCAGTTGTGGCTGTCCTGATTTTATCGTATACTGGTAGGGATATGATAAAGGAGACAGTCAAAATGAAAGAACGAGAAACATTTAAATCAAGGATGGGATTTCTGTTCCTTTCGGCAGGATGTGCCATTGGAATCGGAAACGTGTGGCGCTTCCCCTATGTGACGGGAGAAAACGGGGGAGGCGCTTTTGTGTTGTTTTATCTCTTGTTTCTGGTAGCCATGGGCGTGCCAGTCATGTCCATGGAATTCGCAGTTGGACGAGCCAGTAAAATGAGTCCGGTCAAAGCTTACCAGGAGCTGGAAAAACCAGGGCACAAATGGCACCTTCACGGATACGCGGCCCTTGCGGGCAATTACTTGCTGATGATGTTCTATACCACGGTGGCAGGCTGGATGCTATACTATTTTTATGGATTTCTTGTTGGAAAATTCACCGGAGCAGGAGCAAGCGACGTGGAGGAAGCTTTTGGACAGATGATGACAAGCCCCAGCGTCAATGTGGTCTGCATGGTGATCATCGTGGCCCTGGGGATCTTAGTCTGTTCCGCAGGACTGCAAAACGGCGTGGAACGCATTACAAAGCCTATGATGCTGGGGCTGCTGTCTTTGATGGTCGTGCTGGCCATTCGAGGGATCACTCTGGAAGGTGGGCTGGAGGGCCTGGGTTTTTATCTGCTCCCTGATTTTGGAAAAATGGCTGAAATCGGCATTGGGAACGTGATCGTGGCGGCCATGAATCAGGCGTTTTTCACTTTGAGCCTGGGGATCGGCGCCATGGCCATCTTTGGCAGCTATTTAGGGAAAGATCGCACTTTGATGGGAGAAGCCGCGCATGTGGCGGTGCTGGACACTTTTGTGGCCGTGGTGTCAGGACTCATTATCTTTCCAGCCTGCTTTGCCTTCGGTGTCGCGCCGGACAGCGGTCCAAACCTGATTTTCATCACATTGCCCAATGTTTTCACTCATATGATGGGCGGCAGGCTGTGGGGCTGCCTGTTCTTTCTGTTCATGACCTTCGCAGCGTTTTCCACGGTCCTGGCAGTGTTTGAAAACATCATTGCCTGCAACATGGAGTTATTGAAGATCAATCGAAAAAAGGCATCCCTGCTCAATCTGGCCCTGCTGATCCTGCTGTCCCTGCCGTGCGCGTTGGGATACAATGTGCTGAGCAGCATACAGCCTCTGGGGGAAGGAACCGCGATCTTGGATTTGGAAGATTTTCTGGTGAGCAATATCCTGCTGCCTTTGGGCTCTTTGATCTATCTGGTGTTTTGCACCTGGAAAGCAGGATGGGGATTTGAAAAGTACAGGAAAGAAGCCAACCAGGGCACGGGCCTGCAGGTGCCAAAATGGATGCGGGCTTATTTGACTTACATACTGCCTCTGCTGATTTTCGGCTTGTTCCTCAATGGGATCTGGGGCTATTTCAAATAATGAAAAGACTTATCCATGTTTTTTCCGTGGATAGGTCTTCTTTTATCCTGTGATTCATAAAAAAGAAAGAGGTATCATGATATGAGTTTATGGGGATTGTTTCTCATCGCCGTGGGGCTGTCCATGGATGCTTTTGCCGTTTCTATCTGCAAGGGATTATCCGTGCGGCGGGTGCGGATCAAACACGTTATTATTACAGGACTGTATTTCGGGGGCTTTCAAGCACTGATGCCTTTGCTGGGCTATTTGCTGGGAAAACAGTTTCAGTCCCTGATCACCAATATCGACCATTGGATCGCCTTTGCGCTGCTGGCGCTGATCGGTCTCAACATGATTCGGGAAGCCAGAGGCGGGGGAGAAGAAGATCTCAACGACTCTTTCGGGGTCAAGACCATGCTTCCCCTGGCTGTGGCCACAAGCATTGACGCCTTGACCGTGGGCATCACCTTCGCATTTTTGAAAGTACAGATCGTGCCGGCGGTTTCCTTTATTGGGGTGACGACTTTCGCGCTGTCTGCCGCGGGCCTTTGGATCGGGAATGTCTTTGGGGCCCGCTATAAGGCTAGAGCAGAGTTTTTCGGAGGCATTGTGCTGATCCTCATGGGCGCGAAGATCCTGCTGGAACATTTGGGGGTGATGGGCTAGATGGAAAAGCTGCTGATCATTGAAGATGACAGAGATCTAAGGGAAGGCTTGGAATTCGCCTTTTCTGCGGAAGGCTATGAAGTCCTTGGCGCGGGAAGCGTTGAAAAGGCAAGGGGATGTTTGCGGGAAGCTGACTGCAAGGGCATTATATTGGACTGCGGCCTGCCTGATGGGAATGGATTTGATTTTTGCCAGGAAATCAGGCACACCTCGGAGATCCCCATTCTGATGCTGACTGCCAGAGATTCGGAGCTGGATGAAGTAAAGGCCTTGGAATTAGGCGTCAATGACTATATGTCAAAGCCCTTCTCCGTGGCGGTTTTAAAAGCGCGGGTGAAAAAAATGCTCAAAACCCAGGACCATGTTGTATTGGAATCAGGAGTCATGCGCATGGACCTTTCTGCCTGCAAAGTGGAAAAGGAAGGCAAAGAGATCGAACTCAGCGCCATAGAATTCAAACTGCTGGCCTATTTCCTGGGAAACAAAGGGCTGATCTTATCAAAGGAACAGATCTTGGAGCAGATTTGGGAAAAGGATGGTCAGTTCGTTGATGATAACATTGTTTCCGTGAACATCACCAGGCTGCGCAAGAAAATCGAAGAAGATCCCAAACACCCACAGCGACTCAAAACCGTACATGGGATGGGGTATATCTGGAAAGAGGACGCTTTATGATACACATTGTTTTAGGCGTGATCGTCTTATGGGCAGCTGCTGCCACCATTATGCTGCCAATCCTCGTTAGCCGGAACAGGAGGGCGTGGCGCAGGCTGGATGAAATGTTGGAACGCGTCATAGAAGGGCGAAGTTTTGAGGATGTTACTTTTGATGAACGGGAATTGTCTCTGATTTCCAACCGATTGCAGACCATCTCCCGCAAACTGGCCGTGGAAGTGGACAGGGCCAACCGAGAAAAGGAGCAGGTGAAACAACTGGTTTCCAACATCTCCCACCAGCTCAAGACGCCTCTGGCAAATGTGATGATGTACGAAGAATTGCTGGAAAGCAGGGATTTGACAGGAGAACAGAAAACGGTTTTCACCCAAAAGCTGAGAAATCAGACAGAGAAGATCGACTGGCTGCTGCGTTCCCTCTTCAAAATGACCAAGCTGGAGCAAAATGCCATGGAATTCCAGATCAGAGAGGCCAGCATCCAGGAAACCATAAAGGCAGCCATCCATGTGGTTTATGAAAAAGCATTCCAAAAAGGCATTGAGATTCGCGCTGATGGATTTGATGACATCCAGCTGCTGCATGATCCCAGGTGGACTTCGGAGGTCTTTGAGAATTTATTGGAAAACGCCATCAAATACACAAAGGGGGCGGGGATCATCCGGCTTTCTTTGCAGCGCCTGGAAAACTACAGCGTGATTCATGTGGCGGACCATGGCATAGGGATTCCTGGGCATGAGCTTCCCTATGTGTTCGACCGCTTTTATCGGGGAAAAGAAGCAGAAGGAACAGAAGGATCAGGGATCGGTCTTTATTTATCAAAACTGATCTTGGAACAGGAAAAGGGATACATGACCGTCAAGTCTAGGGCGGGTCAGGGCAGCACCTTTTCAGTGTTCTTACAAAACTGTTAGATTTTTTTGCTTCTGTGTAGGATTTCCGCAAAAAACATAGGCTAATATGAAATCATCAACTGAAAGGAGGAGAGATTTCATGATCGTGTTAGACGTGAAACAAGTAAGCAAAGCCTATGGAGAAGGAGAAAACCAGGTTCAGGCCCTAAAGAAAGTGGATTTTCAAATGGAGCAAGGAGAGTTTGTGGCCTTGCTGGGCGCTTCTGGTTCTGGAAAAAGCACGCTGCTCAATGTGATCGGCGGACTGGACACTGTCACAGAGGGGAACATCGTGATTCAGGGGCAGAACATTGCCAAGCTGCGGCGAAAAGAACTGGCGATTTTCCGCAGAAGGAACATTGGATTCATTTTTCAGGATTATAGCTTGATGCCAGTGCTGAATGTATATGACAATGTGGCTCTGCCAGTATCTTTGGATAAAGGCAGGCACATGGACCATTCTTTTATCGAAAGGCTGCTGAAAGATCTGAAAATATGGGACAAGCGGACCAAGTTCCCCAGAGAATTGTCGGGCGGCCAGCAGCAGAGGGTGGCCATTGCCAGGGCGCTGGCAAACAAACCGGCATTGGTGCTTGCGGATGAACCCACGGGCAATCTGGATTCCAAGACTACCAATGATGTGTTGGGTCTTTTGAAAGCAAGCGGGAGACAGTACAACCAGACCATCCTCATGGTCACTCACAATGAAATCATCGCCCAAAGCTGTGACTGGATCGCGCGCATGGAAGACGGCGTTCTTTCCAGCAAGAGGGAAGGCGGTGAGCTTCATGGGTAACTGTGTCAAGCTGGCGGTTTCCTATATCCGCTGCTACTGGAGACAAGCCTTTGTTCTATTTTTGGGCATTTCCATGTCCGTGCTGCTTTTGAGCGGAATCGCCTCTCTCATGTACAGCCAGCGCATGGCGGATTATGAAAACGCCAAAGAGGAATACGGCAGATGGGATTATCGGATACCGATCTCTGAAAATCATCCAGACAAGGCTAGCGTCACTATGGCAGGCAATGATTTTCAAGTAGGGCGCATTGGCTATTTCTGTTCCTATCCTCTTGCGGATCCACAGAAAGAAATCAGGCTCTGTTATGGGGACAGGGATTATCTGAAATTGACAGGCCGGACCCTGCTGGAGGGCAGATACCCAAAAAAGGCAGGAGAGATCGCGCTGGATGATTACGGGCTTCATAATCTGGAGGCAGAGCATGAACTGGGAAGCAAGCTGGAGCTTGGGGGAAAGTCCTACCAGTTGACAGGCATCCTTTCAGAAGGGGCGAAAACAGACAGCACCGCGATCATGACATTCGCGGGCAAAGAAGCTTTTCAGGACAGTCAGAATCGAGAAATGGAAGCCTTTTATTATCTGTCCTTTGCTGAAGGCAAGGATATTTACAGGCAATTCGATGCTTTTGTGAAAGAAAATCATATCCAACATCCGGGCTTGAATGTGAACGATGGCACTGCGTCTTACACAGGGGCAAAGCCAAAGGAACGGATTGTACAGATTGTACAGACTGCGTCTCGCCTGCCAGAAGGCAGATTGATTTACTTGATGGGAACCCTGAACAATAACAACGATCTTTTATACAACATGGTCCTGGCTGTGATCTTTCTGTTTGGAGGATTCATGATTTTCAGCATTTTTCAGGTGATCGCAGAGAAGAGAATCAGCCAATATGGAATGCTGGAAGTGCTTGGCGCAGGGCCAAAACAGCTGTTTGCCAGTCTGTTGATAGAATTGATTCTGATTTTTCTGCCTGGGTATCTGGCAGGTAATGTTTTGGGAAACCTGCTGGCAAGGCTCCTTTATTCAGGAACATTCAGAGTGGATGCCCATGTGTTTTGTTTGGGATTTTTGGCCTTTGGCCTGTTTCTGGTGATCTGCTGCGTCCTGGTTTCTCGGAACATGAGAAGATACACTCAGGCGGAAAAGATGAAACAGCCCTCCGGTAGGATGAGCCGGAAGATCCGCAGCAGGAAAAGGCGGGATCTCACATGGATCCTCAGCAAGCGATTCTTGCTGGAAAGGCGGTCTAGCTTCATTAGAGTGGTGATTTCCCTTTCACTAGGCGGCGTTTTGCTGGCCTGCACCAGTTATGTGGCTGACAATGCCAAGGAAAACAATGCCCATGCCATGGTAACGGATCAAGGGCTTTACACGGATATTTCCATAGCCATTGAAGATGATGATCTGGGAAAGATCATTCCTGCCAAGGTCGCGGCGGACATGCGGGCAAATTATGAGGAAAAAGGGATCAAAGAGTTTTTCCCGATTTCTTATACCCTGGGCGAGATTCCTTTGCGGGATGGAAAATTCCAGTGGACGGAGTTTTATCCGGAAGTGGCTGAAAATCCGCTGCCAGACGAGAGGCCGGATCCTGCGATCATGGAAAAATATGGCGGGATCGCCACCAAGCAGGGCAAAGATGATTTCAAGTTAAAAGTAAATGTATATGGGTATGAGCAAGCGCAGCTCGCGGATCTGTCCGATTATGTGCTGGAAGGATCCATCCAGCCGAGGCGCATGGCAGCTAAGAATCAGGTTGTGCTGAAGACTTTGATGGACGGCGGCGGGTACTACAATGGAATCCGCATAAAACCAGGCGATTCTATTACCTTGAAGGTTCCCAAAGAACCTGGGGATCAGGATCCACAGCTGCTGAAATTCCAGGCAGGCGAAGGACATTATGTGGAACAGGAGTTTGAGGTGGCTGCGTTGGTGAGCAGATGCGTGGGAGAAAACGATGCGTTCATTGGTTCAGGGCCAAGCGTGGTGAGTGTCATCATGCCGCAGCAGATGATGGAATCGCGTTTGGGGGTCACGGATTACAACAGCTTGCATATCAATGTGGCAGAGTCATATGACAGTCAGCAGGTTATCAATGGGATCAGGCCCATGCTGGCCGGTCTGCGGCAGTGCGTCATACACGACTACAGCGGCAGCATTGAAAAGAAGAACCAGCTTTTGACGCAGAAAACGTATTTTTTTTACGGCATCGGGGTCCTATTATTTTTAATCAGCCTGCTGCATGCCATGAATAGCATGAAGCATCAGATCCAGTCGCGGCAATATGAATTCGGGGTCCTGCGGGCCATGGGGATCACAGAGCGGCGATTCTGCGGGATGCTGGTCAGACAAGGTCTTTTTTATGGGTTAGCCGCCAGTGCCTGCATGCTCCTTTTGACCATTGTCTGTCAAGTTGTGTTGGCAGAGATTTTACAGCATATTGTCCGCTATATCATTGTCAATGCGAATCTCCCGCTGCTTCCTTGCCTGATCATGATGTGTGTCAACACAGCAGCCTGCGTGATTATGATGCTGGTGTCAGGGAATGGATTGCTGCGACAGAAGGTGGTAGATGCGTTGAAAGGGTGAAAGTTGGCAATTGAACATCTTGGACTAAGAATTGAATTTCCATTTGACATTTTCCGACTTTCCCATTACTCTATAATTTAGGCATTATATGAAAGAAAGATTTCAGTCTATTTGTATGGAGAAAGAGGAACATTATGAACATTGTGAAAAAATGGAACAGTATCAGTTTGGTAAAACGGATCATCGCTGGACTGGCAGTGGGCATCATCCTGGGATTGATCGTCCCGAAAGCCGCGGCCATCGGGATCCTGGGAGACTTGTTTGTTGGTGCGCTGAAAGCCCTTGCGCCGCTGCTTGTGTTTTTCCTGGTCATGCATTCTTTGTCCCAGCACCAGAGAGGAAAAAGCAGCAACATGAAGCATATCATCGTGCTTTATCTGGTAGGGACGTTTCTGGCAGCTTTGACAGCAGTGGCGGCAAGCTTTCTGTTCCCATCAGAACTGATGTTGGCAGAAGGCGCGGAGGCAGAAGCGCCGGGCGGCATCACGGAAGTGCTGAAAGCTTTAATGATGAACGCAGTGAGCAATCCAATCGGCTCAATTGTGAACGCGAATTACATCGGTGTCCTAGTATGGGCCGTTATTTTTGGACTAGCCTTGCGAGCTGCGTCTCAAGGGACCAAAGAAGTCTTAGGAAATATTTCTGAGGCATTGTCCGTTGCCATCCGCTGGGTGATCAGCTGTGCGCCTTTTGGCATTTTGGGCCTGGTGTTCACCACCATTTCCACCACAGGAATCAAAGCCTTTGCGTCTTATGGGAAAATCATTTTAGTGCTGGTAGGATGCATGCTGGTAGTGGCTTTCATCATCAACCCAGTGATCGTGTTCATCAATATCCGTCAAAATCCGTATCCTCTGGTGCTGAAGTGCGTCAAGGACAGCGGGATCATGGCCTTCTTTACTAGAAGCTCGGCAGCTAACATTCCAGTAAACATGTCACTTTGCGAATCTTTGGGGCTGGATGAGGACAAGTATTCGGTATCCATTCCTTTAGGCGCAACCATCAATATGGCAGGTGCTGCTATTACCATTACTGTTTTGTCTCTGGCAGCGGCCAACACTTTGGGGATCACAGTGGATTTTCCTACTGCGCTGCTGCTGAGTTTAGTAGCGTCGATTTCCGCCTGCGGCAGTTCTGGCGTGGCCGGCGGCTCTTTGCTGCTGATCCCACTAGCATGCAGTCTCTTTGGGATCTCTAACGATATTGCCATGCAGGTGGTGGGAGTCGGCTTTATTATCGGTGTGATCCAGGATTCCTGCGAAACAGCGCTCAACTCATCTTCTGACGCGCTGTTCACAGCCACGGCGGAGTTCCGCAACTGGAAAAAGGAAGGAAAAGAGATTCGGTGGTAGGCAGTTTATAAAATGTTTGATGAAAGTAAGAAAGGAAATTTTCAATGAAAGCTATAAAGCAAAAAATATGGATCGTGATGCTGGCAGCAGTAGTGCTGGTCAGCATGGGAATGGCAACGCCAGCGGGAGCTTTAACTGCAGAAGCGTCTGGCCTTACAATGGAAGACATGTTGTCTGCTCCAGATGCGGAAGCGGCAGCAGTTGCTCATAACAAAATCCAAATCAGCTGGTATGCTGAGGACGAAAATGATGGATATGAAATATACCGCTCTAATGCAAAGGATGGCACTTATAATCGAGTGGCAAGCATTGACGATGAATTTCAGGACACATGGAATGACACAAAAGTCAAAACTGGAACTCGATACTATTACAAGGTTCGTACCTTTCGTTATGATGAAAAGGATGTTTTAGATGAAAATGGTTATTACCTTGATAGTGAGACCATAACAACATATAGTTCATTTTCACGCGTTGTATCTGCGGTCACGGAATTGAAGAAACCTTCGTTAACAGCCAAGTATGTTGGAAAAACAAAGGTGAAGTTGACATGGAAAAAGGTGAATGGAGCTTCAGGTTATCAGATTTATAAGTATAACAAGAATAAAGGAAAATACGCAAGAGTAAAAACCATTAAAACAGGTTCCACAAAAAATTGGACAAACAAAGTAGCCAAAACAGATTCAAAGGCAAAATACAAAATACGTGCATATAAGAAAGTCGATGGGAAAAATATCTACAGCGTCTATAGTAAAGTAGCATCCGCGGCTTTGCAAGTGAAAAAGGCGAAAAAAACAAATACTTCCAATTCAAGCAGCATCGTGTACATTACCAGGACCGGAGCCAAATTTCATCGGGGAAGCTGCCGGTATTTGCGAGAAAGTAAAATCAAAATTTCTCGCTCAGAAGCAATTGCCCAGGGATATGAGCCATGTAAAGTTTGCAGACCGTAAAAATATCCATAAATAGATGATCTCGAATTATAAGCAAGGCATATTCATGGAGAATCTTAAGAATTTTTACCCTCTTTCGGTGTATGCCATTAGAAAAATCATATATCAAAAATAATCATAGGGGGCTGCTTAAAGAATGATATTAGAAAAGCGGCTCTCCGAGAATCATTGGTAAGGTAAAAGCCGCTGGATTACGAGAACCGGAGTTCATCGGCGGCGAAGTGGATTTGCGGATTAATATTTATCGGGGACAGACCGATGTCAATGGCGTTAAAAGTGGCGTTGATGGCGTTAAAGGTGGCGTTGATGGCGTTAAAAATGACGATGAACGGGCAGTAATGGAAACGCTGGATCAGAGTCAAAAGCTGCTGAAGATCGTTGCCGAGAATCCAACAGCAACGCAAGCTCAGTATGCTGAACAGCTTGGAGTATCTAAGCGAACGGTTTCCAGGATTTTTGCGGATTTGCAGGAACAAGGCGTGCTGGAACAACAAGGAACTAGAAGAAAAGCAAATTGGATTATTATAGGAAAAAGACATGGACACAGATAAAAAGACACCGGACTTGAATTGCGGGTTTGCCGCTTTACTGAATGTATCCCCTTAGTTTTGCTGAATTTATGTCAGTTTATTCAGGAACGAAACGGGACGGCTGGAACGAATATATGCTTTATGGAGGACTGCCACCTATTATGTATATTTCAAATTCAGAGGAAAAGATTAATTTCTTGAAGTCGCTGTTCGAGGAAACCTATATTTCAGATATTGTGGGCAGACATAATGTACGCAATAGGGCAGAATTAGAGGAACTTTTGAACAATCCCAGACAGGGCAAAGATGAAACAGGAGCAGCGCTCTTTGATGCTGACCGGCGATTTCTTCAAGAAGATTATCATCACGAAAGATGCACCTGCACCGTATTACAATGACGAGGGGGGTCTGGTCATGGGTGTTTATGACTTTCTGTTGAACGAGGTAGCCTGGATAATTGATTGATGGGAGAAGAGTGAAATATGCATATGATAAATGAGAAAAAATAACCCAAAAACCTCTTTACAACTATGTCAAATATTTGTTATAATCCCAATCACGTGCAATTATAACGATTATAGTTTGAAGGAGGTTTTTTTATGGAATGGGAAGCAGTGAGCGTAGGGATTCTCTCTATTCTTCCCCCAATCGTGGCCATTGTTTTGGCACTGATCACAAAAGAAGTAGTCTTTTCCCTGGTGCTGGGTATTCTCTCTGGAACCATCATTTATGCATTGGCTCATGGGGATGGCGTTGTGGGTATCTTTGACACAACAGCCACCTTGATGGCGGACAAGCTGGCGGGAAACACCAGTATGATCTTATTCCTATGTTTTTTGGGAATCTTGGTGGCGCTGGTGAACCGCGCGGGAGGCTCGAGAGCATATGGGGAATGGGCTGTGAAACGCTTGAAAAGTAAGGGAAGCGCGTCTGTTGCCACAGCGGGATTGGGCATCTTGATTTTTATTGATGATTATTTCAATTGTCTTACAGTCGGAACGGTCATGCGGCCGGTCACAGATCGATTCAATATGTCCCGAGAAAAACTAGCGTATTTGATAGACGCTACCGCAGCGCCTATTTGCATCATCGCGCCGATTTCTTCTTGGGCAGCTTCGGTGATGTCTTATTATCCAGCAACAGAAGGAATGAATGGCATGACAGCCTTTCTCCGTTCGATTCCTATGAACCTGTATGCGATTTTGACGCTGGTGATGGTCTTTTATATGGCCATCAAAAAGAACGCGGATTTTGGACCTATGGGCAGAGCGGAAGCCTTGGCGGAAAAGGGCATCCATGATGGCAGGGAAGAAATCGAAAACATGGAGGAAGAATTCATTCGGCAGCAGAAGGGGAGTAAAGGCAAGATTTGCGATTTGGTAGTACCTATCTGCGTGCTTATCGTGCTTTGTGTGCTGGCCATGCTCTATGTGGGAGGCTACTGGACAGAAGAAGGCTCCACCTTGTTCGATGCTTTTGGAAACACAGACGCTGGGGTGGCGCTGGCCTTAGGTGCTTTTTGCGCATTGCTCTTTGCCTTCCTTTATTTCATGGCTAGGAGAGTTTTGTCCTTCCGAGAGTTTTTCGACTGCATTGGGCCTGGAGTGAAATCCATGGTACCGGCGTGCATCATACTTACTTTGGCCTGGACCATCAGCGGCGTGTGCAGGGACTTACTGGGAACAGGAACTTATGTGGCCCATTTAGTGGAAACATCTGGGTTCCCGATGATGATCCTTCCGGCGTTGATCTTTGTGATCGCCTGCCTGCTGTCCTTTTCCACAGGAACCGCATGGGGGACTTTTGGAATTTTGATTCCAATCATCATCACCATCTGCAATGAAGCCGCGCCAGAATTGCTGATCACCACGCTTTCGGCCACATTAGCAGGCTCTGTGTTTGGAGATCATACTTCACCGATTTCCGACACCACGATCCTGGCGTCCACTGGTGCGCAGTGCAACCATCTGAAGCATGTGGGTACACAGGTGCCTTATGCGGTGACAGTGGCGATCTGCTGTTTCATCGGGTACATTGTCGCAGGGATCATGGGAAAATCCGGATTCACCTTTGGCATCAGCACAGTGGTGACTTTAGCCGTGTCCCTGGTCCTGCTGTTGATCTTGCTGCAGGTTTTGCCAAGGGTGTGGAACACGAAACAATATCAGATAGAAGAATAAAACTGTTTTTAACGCACAGACAGCGTTCCTGCATTGTTATAGAACAACAAGAACGCTGTCTTTCTTTGTTTATCCTTGATATTTTCCCACGATGAGGCTGGAATTCTGGCCGCCAAAGCCCAAAGCGTTGGACATGGCCGCCTTTATTTCAGCTTTTCTCGCTTTGCAGGGAACATAATCCAGATCGCATTCAGGGTCTGGCGTTTCGTACCCCAAGGTAGGCGGGAGCATGCTGGTGCGAATGGCCTGGATACAGGCGATGGTTTCCGTGATGCCGCCGGCCCCCATGAGATGTCCGGTGGCTCCTTTCGTAGAGCTGACAGGAGGCGGCGTTTCACCAAAGACCTCTTTGATGGCTCTTGTTTCAATCGGGTCGCCTACTGGCGTGGAAGTGCCGTGGGCGTTGATGTATCCGATCTGGCTTGGTTCCAGGCTAGCCATGGAAAGAGCGATGTTCATGCAGGCCACAGCGCCTTTTCCCGAAGGGTCAGGGGATGTGACGTGATAGCCATCGGATGTGTTGGCGTAGCCTGCTAGCTGGGCGAAAATCTCAGCGTTTCTTGCTTGTGCGCTTTCCTCTGTTTCTAGAATCAGCGCGCCGCCGCCTTCTCCCATGATGAATCCGTCTCTGTCCGCATCAAAAGGACGGCAGGCGGATTTTGGATTTTCATTGTTTCTGGAAAGGGCTTTGGCCTGGGCCAGGCTTCCCAGGACCACAGGACAGAGGCTGCTTTCGCCGCCCATGACCACCATAGCGTCAGCCTGTCCAGACTGGATCAGAGTGGCGGCCATGGCGATAGCGTCGCCTCCGGAAGAACAAGCGGTGTTCAGGGTATAGCTGGGGCCATGGATCCCTTTGGCAATGGAAAATTGAGCCGCGGCCAGGTTTCCTAATATTTTAGGTACGAAGCGGGGGCTGACTTTTTTCGATTTTCCTTCAGAAAGCTCCGCTTGGGTCTCCGCTGTGGTGGACACGCCGTTCATTGCAGTGCCCATGAGCAGGCCGACACGATCAGAATTTTTCTCCACGTCAAGACCACTTTGAGACAGAGCCTCTTCTGCCGCTGCGTAAGCGTATTGCTGGAACAGATCCATTTCGCGGATCAGTTTTGTGGAAAGGTACTGCTTTGGGTCAAAGTCCTTGACTTCCGCAGCGATCTGGACCGCAAGCCCCGAAGGGTCGAACCTTGTGATGCGGTCAATGCCGCAGACTCCGCTGATCAGGCCACTCCAATATTTATCAACTCCGATCCCAATGGGAGTGATGGCTCCCATGCCGGTGATTACTAATTTTTTATTCATAATTTCCTCCAGTGTTCAGCATTTGCGTATTAATAAACATTTTACCACATTTTCATAAAAATCTACAGCCTAGTTGACAAAAAAAGACGGGTTTAATATACTAGAACCGCGAACAAGCAATAACGCAAGCAAATCAAAATAGGGAGGGCATCTATGGTTTCGTGTTTGTGCGTAGGCGCTGGCGGAATGGCAGGAGCCATGCTCCGTTACCTGGCAGGAACCTTGATTCACAGCGAGGGATTTCCTTTCGCTACATTCTTTATCAATATCATGGGGTCCGTGGTCATTGGTTTTATCATAGGGGCCAGTGAACGGGCAGGGCTTTCGCCTAATGTGATTTTGTTTTTCAAGACTGGACTTTGCGGAGGATTCACTACGTTTTCCACTTTTTCCGCAGAAGTTCTGGACCTTTTGGAAAAGAAAGAATATCTGACTGGGGGCGGGTATGCCATAGGCAGCGTCATGCTTTGCGTGCTGGGCGTTTTCCTTGGCAGGTCCATCGCTGGTTTGCTTGTGAAATAGCAAAGTCAGCTCCGCTGATTTTCTTTTAAGCGGTAGACTTTGTTTATATTTTCTACATATATAAAAAAGAGGAGCAATCATGATTGGAAAAGAAAAAATCGATCGCATCAATGAGCTGGCCAGAAAACATAAAGAAGAAGGGCTGACGGAGGAAGAGCTGAAAGAACGGGAGCAGCTGCGCAAGGAGTACATCGCCAAGTTTCGTGAAAATTTTCGGGGCCAGCTGAATCAGATCAAATTTGTGGAGGACTTGTCTCCAGAAGAGCAGGAAGCGTACAGGCGGAAACAGGAAAAGAATAAGGGCTTAAAGGCATAGGTTAGGCGGATTAGGGAATACCAAGAGAAAACCCATTGCTTTATCGCTGCGACGGTATGCGTTTCATCAGGGGGCGCTGGTGTCAGCTGGAATGGGAAAGGGGGATGACATGACGACAGTGGAAATTGTTCGAGGTGAATCGAAGAATATTGAATTTAAGGTGAAGCTTCCGGCAAAATCCGAGCGGTATACCAAGACCATCATTGCTTTTGCCAATACGCAGGGAGGCCGCCTGATTATAGGGATCGATGATCAAACACGGGAAGTCATAGGAGTAGATGAGGACTCTGTTTTCCAAGTCATGGATAGTATTTCAAATGCGGTTTCAGATGCCTGCATGCCGCAGATCGTGCCCAATATCGAACCACAGACAGTGGACGGAAAGACGGTCATCGTTGCCACGGTCGCCCCAGGCCCCAATAGGCCATATTATTTGAAATCCAAGGGAAAAGAAGCCGGCACATATATTCGTGTCGCTGGCACCACCAGACCGGCATACCCGGAAAAGATAAAAGAACTGGAAATGGAAGGCGCACGGATTTCGTGGGATGAATTGACTTGCGTGGGCCATGTGGTGACAGAGAGTGCCATAACCAAGCTCTGCGAGGATATCATGAAATATCGAAGAGAAGCCGGATTGCCCAAGCGTGAAGTGGCAAAACCGCAGCTGATCAATTGGAAGATTTTACAGCAGGGGAATGACAGTGATGTGGCATCCAATGCCTTTGCGCTTTTAACATCTGATCATTTCCCATTTTCTAAAACCCAGTGCGCTGTGTTCAAAGGAACCGAGAGAAGTGTTTTTCTGGATAAGCGGGAATTCACAGGACCGATTTATGAGCAGATCAAGGAAGCGACAAACTTTGTTTTGCGAAATATCCGGCTGGGAGCAACAATTGAGGGATTGGTCAGAAAAGAATCCTATGAACTGCCAGTAGAGGCCATTCGTGAAATGATTATCAATGCGCATTGCCATCGCAATCTGGCTGATGATTCCTGTGTGCAGGTGGCGATCTATGATGACCGGCTGGAAGTGACTTCTCCAGGTGGACTTTATAATGGGCTTACCTACGAGGAAGCCATGCATGGCCATTCCAAGCTTCGGAACAGAGCTATCGCAAACGTGTTTAATCAAATGGGATTGATCGAAGCCTGGGGAACGGGCATCAGACGGATCATGGAAGCTGCTGAGAATTATGGCCTGCCTGCTCCACAGTTTTTGGCTTTTGATAACATGTTTCGCGTCAATCTGTTCAGGGATCTTTCGCTGGTAGTCAATCAGCAGGATAATGGAGAAGCATCGGAGAAGCATCGGAGAAACATCGGAGAAACATCGGAGAAGCATCGGAGAAGCATCGGAGAAGAATTAAACGACACGCAGCAGAGAATTTTGGAGCTTTTATCAAAAGATCCACAGCTTTCCGCCGTAAAGATCGCAGAGGAGATCGGTATCAGCAGCAGAAACGTGGAATCCAACATAAAAAAGTTGAAAGAAAAGGGAATCCTGGTCCGCTGCGGCGCACCGAAGGGCGGGTATTGGGAGATCAAAGAAAATTGAACGTGATTAAAACAGAGGATACTGCGATTTAGTATCCTTTTTTCTCGCAAAATTGGAAAAAACATGTTTCAAAATTCCTAAAGCGTGGTAAAATAGTACACGGTATAGTAGGATTAGATGGAAAAGGAGTAAAACATGCGACAGGTTTATTTAGATTATTCAGCAACGACACCGGTAAAAAAAGAGGTACTGGACGCAATGCTTCCTTACTTTTCAGAATTGTACGGAAACCCATCCAGCCTGTACAGCATCGCCTCAGAGTCAAAAGAGGCTCTGGTAAAGGCAAGGACGCAGGTGGCCGAGCTGATCGGGGCGCAAGAAAAAGAAATCTTCTTTACTTCCTGCGGCACAGAAGCGGACAACTGGGCAGTCATGGGGACCGCGGATGCGCTGAAGGATAAAGGGAATCATATCATAACGACCAAAATCGAGCATCATGCCATGCTGCATTCCTGCGAATTCTTGGAAAAGCATGGATATGACGTGACTTATCTGAATGTGGATGAAGGCGGCAGAGTGAACCCTGCTGATCTGGAAGCGGCCATCACGGACAAAACCATATTGATCAGCGTGATGTTCGCCAATAATGAAGTAGGGACCATTGAGCCCATCAAAGAACTGGCGAAGATCGCCAAAAAGCACAAGGTCCTGTTCCACACTGACGCGGTTCAGGCCCTGGGCAACGTGGAAATTGATGTGAAGGATCTAGGGGTGGACATGATGTCCATGTCAGCCCATAAGATTTATGGCCCAAAGGGGATCGGTGCTTTATACATCCGCAAAGGCCTGCGGATTTCCAATTACCTTCACGGCGGCGCGCAGGAAAACAAACGCAGAGCAGGAACGGAAAACCTGGCAGGCATCGTTGGTTTTGGAAAAGCCGCGGAGCTGGCACGGGTCAATTTGGCTGAACACATCCGCCATTCTTCGGAACTGCGGGATTACCTGATCAGGCAGGTGCAGGAAAACATTGATCACGTTTATGTGAATGGGACCATGGAGCACAGGCATCCGGGAAACGCCAATCTGACCTTTGAATTCATTGAAGGAGAAGCCATGCTGTTATATTTGGACATGAGCGGCATCGCGGTTTCCACAGGTTCGGCCTGTTCTTCCGCTTCTCTGACCCCGTCTCATGTGCTGGACGCTTTGGGCATTCCGGTAGAGCGGATTCACGGGACCCTGCGCTTCACAGTAGGGGACATGACAACAAAAGAAGACATTGATTATGTGGTAGATACCTTGAAAAAAGTGGTAAGCAAATTAAGAGAAATTTCATCAGTATCAAGTGAGAAAGGGTGGTAAGACATGGCAGCAAGCATGTATAACGATACAGTAATGGAACATTTCATGAATCCTCACAATGTGGGAGAGCTGGAAAACGCCGATGGCGTTGGTACTTACGGAAGTCCGGTATGCGGAGACATGATGCAGATCTCCATCAAAGTGGAAGACGATAAGATCACAGACGCGAAGTTCAAGACATTTGGCTGTGGCTCGGCCATCGCTTCCTCCAGCGTGGCCACGGACATGATCATCGGCATGACAGTGGATGAAGCTTTGGAACTGACAAACAAGCAGATCATCAATGAACTGGGCGGCCTTCCGGCAGTAAAAGTCCACTGTTCCGTATTGGCGGACCACGCTATTAAGTCCGCGATTTACGATTATGCGCAGAAAACAGGTAAAACCTATAAGGGACTGGAGGGGTTCGATCCTAACGCAGAGGAAGACGAACACGACCATGACATTCCAGAGGAAGAATAACATGGGACGGCCTTTGGATAAAAAGAAAGTGATCCTGGGACTGAGCGGCGGAGTAGACAGTACTACCGCTGCTTTGTTATTACAGGAGCAGGGCTACCAAGTGACTGGTCTTTATTTTGATGTTTCTCGGGAAAACACAGCGGGCAGAAACGCTGCGGAGCAGGCGGCCAGAGAACTAGGGATCCCTTTTCTTTATGAGAACGTGCACGATGCCTTTGAAAAAATCGTGGTGGAAAATTTCTGCGCCGAATATTTGGCCGGAAGGACGCCTAATCCCTGCGTCATCTGCAACCCAAATGTGAAATTTCAGGTGCTGGTAAACGCGGCTGACAGAGAAGGGGCGTTTCACATCGCCACGGGTCATTATGCCCGGACCGCCTACAGGCCGGAAACAGGCTGGACCATCCGGCAGGCGGCCAGTGAAAAAAAGGATCAGTCTTACATGCTTTACAGATTGCCTGCGTCTGTCATAGAACGGCTGCTGCTGCCCCTATCAGACATGGAGGACAAGGAAGCGGCCAGAGAGATCGCCCGCAAAGAAGGCATGTTCAACGCAGAGGCCAAAGACAGCCAGGAGATCTGTTTCCTGGGGGAAGGGGAAAACTACGTGGACTTTATCCGCGGCAGGGGCCGCGAGATTCGAGAGGGGGATTTCGTTAACAAAGACGGAGAAGTCTTAGGCCGCCACAAAGGGCTGCTCCACTATACCATCGGCCAGAGAAAAGGCCTGGGCATTACCTTTGGCAAGCCAGTGTTCGTCATCCGTATGGATCCGGCGGCGGGCACCGTGGAACTGGGAGAGCAGGAAGATCTGCTTTCCAGGGAAGTCATCTGCGATGGCAGCTTTTTTCCTTCCACGGGAAGTGAAAAGATGCCTGCCTTTTTGGAAGGCAGGCAGGTCAGGGCCAAGATCCGCTATGCGGCAAAGCCGGCAGCCGCCAGGATCGAGAGTTTGGCTGATGGCAGGATCAAAACAGTCTTTGAAACTCCTCAGCGGGCCGCCACCCCAGGCCAGTCCATCGTCTTTTACGCGGAAGATCAGGTGGTGGGAGGCGGGTTCATTAAATAAGCTTTAAAACATGATAATGGCCCGAACAGGACAGACAGGAGCGCAGTAGCCGCAGGTCAGGCAGATCTCATGATTGACTTCTGCAAGGCCCTTGTTGTTTCGGAAAATCGCTTTGTTGGGGCAGCGCTCCAAGCATGCTCCGCATCCTTCGCAATCCCCTTGATCGATGCGGATTTTTTTCTTGGTGATATCCGGGGCATAGCTACGATCAATGGTCCCTTCCATGTATTCCACAATGCGGTCGATCTCTTCTTTTTTTCCAAAACCAATCATGGTGGAAGCCACGCCAGGAAGCCCTGTCACATAATCCAGGGCCTCCAGGTAAGAGCCAGTCAGGTTGCCGCCGCCAAAGGCTTTCATGGCGAACACGCCTTTTCCCGCGTCAGCGTTGGCTTTGATGGCCGCGGCCATTTCTTCTCTTGTTCCTGGACCGTCGCCCTTGCGGATCCCTAGGCTGCGGAAATTAATGAGCGGGAAGAGCACGTCCACCTCTGGGATCCTCGCCATTTTTTCCGCCACGTCCACATGATGGGTGGAAACGCCGATGGCCTTCACTCGTCCGGCCTTTTTTGCGTCTTGCAGGCACTGCCAGGCACCGGCACGGTCCTCCCAATCTGGATCCTGCCTGACTTCATGAAGCAGGAAAATATCGATCTGGTCCAGGTCCATTTCCCGCAGCGCCTCTTCAATGGCGTATTCCATGGCTTCATAAGACGCGTCCAGACACTTGGAGCAGATGATCGGATGAAAATCTGTCCCTTTTAAAGCCTCCCGTATGTAAGGGTATGTCTCATAATACTGGGCCGTGTCTAAAAAATTGATCCCTTTTTCCAGGCCATAGCGCAGGATGGCCGCGCCTTCCTCCACAGGCAGATTCAGCTGCGTGTTTCCCACTGTGAGCACGCCAAACCCCACAGGTGTCACTTGCAAGCCGGTGTTTCCTAATGTGATTGTTTTCATATGTGATTTCTCCCATCTTTTTCTTGCTGTATGATGCTTCTATTATAAGCCCTTTGTTCCTTTTGCGCAACTGACGTGTTGCTTTGATGCACAAGACCTATTGGCGGCTTTGCTGCATTGATGGCGGTGTTCACTGGTTTCCGTGCGCGCTCTGAAAACACGCATCGAATTCTTAACAAAAAATTACGTTCCCTAAAGAATCCGTGACAAAAAAAGGAGGATATGGTAAAGTAAGAAGGTAGTGTATGACGTAGACGATATTGAAAAGAAGGAAGGTGTTTTTTTGATTCAGCTAAAAAATGTCTCAAAATTCTACTACAGCAAAGGCATGATCGCCAGCGGGTTTTCCCGAGTGAATCTGAACTTTGACGTAGGAGAATTCGTCGTGATCACAGGAGAGTCAGGCAGCGGAAAATCCACGTTGCTCAATGTCATCTCTGGGCTGGACTCCTATGAAGAAGGAGAGCTTTACATAGAAGGCAAAGAGACCAGCCATTATCTTGCCTCGGATTTTGAGGAATACCGCAAAAAGTACATTGGCAATATTTTTCAGCATTTTAATTTAGTAGGTAGTTACACAGTATACCAAAACGTGGCCTTGATCCTGCGGATCAATGGGTACAAGAAAAAAGAAATCAAAGAAAAAGTGCCGGCCATTTTAAAACGAGTGGGGATGCTCCGGTACGCGAAGACGAAAGTTTCCAAGCTCTCCGGCGGGCAAAAGCAGAGAGTGTCCATTGCCAGGGCTTTGGCAAAGGAAACGGCCATTGTGGTGGCTGACGAGCCTACAGGCAATCTGGACAGTGAATCAGCAGAAGGCATCGCCCAGCTGCTGCAGGAAATTTCCAAAGACAAACTAGTGATCGTAGTGACTCACAACTACGACCAATTTGCGCCATACGCGACTCGGAAAATCAAAATGCACGATGGGAAAGTGGTGGAAGACGAACAGATGAAACCCATCAAAGAAGAACAAGCGCCAGAGCTCCAGGTGTCCGCGGGCAGCATGTCAGCGGCAAGCAAGCTGCGTCTGGGCCTTCGCAACACCTTTAACATCATTCCCAAATTTCTGCTCCTGCTGGTGGTCTTCCTCTTTGTGGTAGTGGCTGTTTTTTCTGAATACACGACTTTGAAAAACAGCGATGAAGAAGCCTCAAAGATGGGATACAATGATTATTTCAGCAATTACAGCGAAAACAGGGTCCTTTTGAAACGAAACGATGGAGCTCCTTTCACGGAGCAGGACTACCAGACCCTGCAAGCCGCAGGGAACGTGGGTTCTTTAGTCAAAGAGGACATTCTCCTGGATTACATGATCTCCATGGAGGATGACCAGTTTTATTATGACGCTTATCCAAAGAACCTGAATGATTTCAAAGCCAAGCTGGTGGCAGGAAGGATGCCGGAAACCAATAAAGAAGTGATTTTAGCAGGGGATCAAGATGATTATTATCTGCAGGAGGATACCCTGGATCAGATTCTGAATAAAACTTATAAGATCACATTAGGGCAGGACACCACAGTCAAAGTGAAGATCGTGGGCATTGCTTATGAGGAGATCGAAGGCTGGTGGGGGACGCTTTACCTGCAGGATGCCATGCTGGAAAAAATGGTACGGGAAAGCTATGGGTCAAACAGCAAAGTGACCACCACAGCGGGCGACACGAACCTGATCTATGAGGCGGGAGGTCAGTATTACCGGCCAATCGCCAGTGACAAAGTCAAGGCTGGGGAAGCGCTGGCGTCCGAAGAGCTGAATGGCTATTATAAAAATGGAAAAGCAGCAGGGCAGGAAATCAGAATGAAGGCAGAGAACCTGTTTTATGAAAGAGCCTTGGATCTGAAGATCGCTGACACTTATAACAAAAAAAATTTCACTGCTAAGACGGACCTGAACGATTTTGAGGCCAATGATGGAGCGATCTTCATCAGTACGCAGGATTATCGAAAGCTGTTCACAAAAGACAATTATCAAGTGACGGTTTATGTGAACGATGTGAAGGAAATGGACGCTGCTATCAAAGCCTTTCAAAACATGGGTTATGTGCCTCTGACGCTGAAAGACACGCTGGTCACCATGGGAAGTGAACTGATTTCCATTGTCCAGGTGCCTATGTCCGTGTTCCTGGTAGTGGCCGTGTTCTTTATCGCCTATTTTGTCATCCAGCTGATCCTCCGTTCCAGGTCCTCTTATTTCAGCATTCTGAGAATGCTGGGGCTGGCGAAGAAAAGCATCCGCAGGGTCCTGGACGTGGAACTGGCGGCAGTGGTGAATATCGCCTACGGCTTGTTTCTGGCAGCGGTCGCATTGGTCCGCCAGGGCGTGCTCCACAGCGAATACCTGAAAACTTTGACGGATTACATGGGGATTTCCGACTATGTGATCCTTTATGGAGTCCTCCTTGTCATGTCGTATTTCATATCCGGCAAATTCGCGCGGAAATTGTTCAAAAAGACGGCAATGGGTTCTTTTAGAGAGGAGGAGTGAACATGGTAAAACTGGAACATGTGAATAAATATTTTAACAGACGAAAGAAAAACGAGATCCATGTGATCCATGACACGTCTCTGGAAATGGCATCTTCCGGCCTGGTGGCCCTCTTAGGTCCCTCCGGCTGCGGGAAGACCACGCTGCTCAATGCCATTGGCGGCCTGGATAAAGTGAACAGCGGCCAGATCTTTGTCAATGGTCAGCGGATCACCAAGAGAGGGTCGGGAAAGATCGATCAGATCCGAAACCTGAACGTGGGCTATATTTTTCAGAATTATAATCTGGTGGACAATATGACGGTCTTTGACAACGTGGCTTTGGCTCTGAAAATGGTGGGAGTCAAAGACAAGAAAGAGATCAGGGACAAAGTTCATTACGTGCTGGAGAAAGTGGGCATGTATCGGTATCGGAACCGGTACGCGGATATGCTGTCAGGCGGCGAACGCCAGAGAGTGGGCATTGCCAGGGCCATTGTCAAAGATCCGGCCATTGTCATCGCTGATGAACCCACGGGAAACCTGGACAGCAAGAATACTCTGGAGGTCATGAACATCATCCGCTCCATTTCCCAAAACAAGCTGGTGATCCTAGTGACTCATGAGGAAAAGCTGGCGGACTTTTATGCTTCCCGCATCATCCGCATCAAGGATGGAAAAGTGGTGTCAGATGAAGAAAACGATCATGCGGCGCATCTGGATTATAGGCTGGAGAGCAAGATCTACTTAAAAGACATCAAAGATCACAAACGGCTGAAAACCGATTTGTACAATATTGATTTTTACAATGACAACAGCGCGCCCATTGGTCTGGACATTGTGGTGCGCAACGGAAACATTTACATTCAAGCCAAAGATGAAAGAGATCGGATGGAGCTGGTGGGTGAAGACTCCAGCATTGAACTGGTGGATGATCATTACCGGAAGATGACAAAAGAAGAATCTCTGGAAAACAGCTTTGACGCAAAAAGATTGAAAGCCAGAGGGCGGCGCAAATACACGTCCATTCTCAATCCTTTTGCCATGGTGAAACGAGGATTCCGGACCGTGTTCAATTATCCGATCTTGAAAAAGATCCTGCTCCTGGGATTCCTAGTCTCCGCCATGTTCATCACTTATGCGGTGAGCAATATTTTCGGGGTGCTGGACATCACGGATGACGAGTTTGTGACAGCAGACAAATCCTATCTAACCATTGTCAGCAAGAACACGGATGTGAAGGATTATCTGAAATATGAAAAAAGCGGGGATTTCCAATATATCATGCCAGGAGATTCTAAGATCACGGTGGAAATGCCGTACAAAGGTTACTACCAGCTCCAGGGCCAGTCGGCTCCCTTGGGCGGCTGTCTTTCCGACCAGGCGAAGCTGAAAGCTTCTGACCTGAAATACGGCAGGCTTCCAGAAAACCCGCAGGAGATCGCTGTGGACGCCATGATCCTGAAATCCGTGATCGAAGAGTACCGGACAAAGATGGCAGGGTTTGGAACCCAGAAAAGCTTTTTAGATCAAGACGTGACCGTGCCTAACATGCCGGACATGAAGATCGTGGGCATCACGGATTCGCAGAGCCCGTGCATCTATGGAGACCAAAGCATATTCATCAATCTGCTGGCCAATGCTGGTGGTGATTTAGAGGATGCGACTGAAGACCGGCAAGCCGAAGGGGAAGCTACTTTGCTGGACTATCATCTCAAGGAAAAGGACGTGACTTTAAAAAGCGGCGCTTGGCCAAAGAAGCCTTATGAAGTCGCGGTCAATGAGAATCACAAAGAAGAGATGCCGCTGAATAAAGAAATCGCGGAAAAGGTCAATGGCCACAAACTGAAAGTGACTGGATATTATACGGACAAGGACAACAGCGATTTTCTGCTGGTAAGCAATGAAACTGTCAAATACAATCTGATCAGAACAAAATCGGATATCACTGCGTGCCCAGTGGACAAAGAGACGGCCATCAGCCACCTTCAGACGGCAAAGATCAATGTGAAAGACATTTATGCGGAAAGCAAGGAATCCTATGAGAAAGAGATCTTCAAGTCCATGCGCTCGGCGCTGATCATGGCAGGCGTGGTGCTGGCAGTTTCCTTTATCGAGATTTTCCTCATCATACGGGCCTCTTTTTTGTCCAGAGTCAAGGAAGTTGGGGTTTACAGGGCCATTGGCGTCAAGAAAGGAGACATTTACAAGATGTTCCTAGGAGAGATTTTGGCCATTACTACCATGGCCAGCGTTCCAGGGTATCTGTTCATGGCTTATATCATGAACAAACTGTCAGGGTACAGTGTTTTTGCTGACATGTACCTGGTGAACGGGCTAGTCATGGTGCTGTGCGCCGCGCTGCTCTATGGGTTCAACCTGCTTTTCGGGCTGCTGCCAGTGTTCAGAACCATGAGAAAGCGGCCTGCGGCTATTCTCAGCAGGACGGACATTAATTGATGCGAACCACTGACAAAGCTTACTGCGGCTGATCGATGGATCCTATGGAAAAGCAAGTTCCAGGCTTGCTTTTCCATTTTTTAAATGGTATCATGGTTCGTGTACGAATCAAAAAATCGGAGGGACGATCATGGATCAGGAAGCGGAAAAAAGGAAGTATCGGACAGGCTTGATTTGTTCTTTGTCCTGCTCTGTGCTTTGGGGCGTGCTGCCTATTTACTGGCAGGCGCTGCGGCCAATCGAATCATCGGTGATTATTTTTTACCGGATCTTTCTGGTGGGGGTGGTTTGCTTTTTTGCCGCCTTAAAGCTTTATGGATGGGAAGGCATCAAAGCACCTTTGCGGGAAAAGGGAGCGAAGCTCAGATACTTTACTGCGGGCGTTTTAATCACAGCCAACTGGAGCATCTACATCTGGGCGGTCAACGCGGATCATGTGATCCAGACGTGCATTGGTTATTACATAGAGCCTCTGATGGTATGCGTGTTCGGCATCGTTTTTTTCAAAGAAAAGCTGACCCGTCACAAGTTAGTGGCCTTTGCCCTGGCCTGCGCGGGGGTGGTCATCGTGCTGCTGCACTTCATGGAGGTGCCCTTCATTGCCCTGAGCCTTGCGCTGACCTTTGCTGTGTACGCTGCCATGAAAAAAAGCGTCCAGGTTCCGGCCATGCTTTCACTGCTATATGAGACCATGTTTTTGTCACCCATTGCTTTTGTGGTCATTTTGTACATGGAAATCAACGGAAAGGGAGCCTTAGGCGTGGGACAGCCGTACCAGTACGCGCTGCTTTTGATGGTAGGGTTTTGCACAGCCCTGCCTTTAGGATTGTTCGCGGCAGCAGCTAACAAAGTTCCCCTGGTGACACTAGGGATTTTAGAATATATTTCGCCGTCCATCTCCCTGGTGATCGGCATTTTCCTGTTGGGAGAACCTTTTGATCTGATTCAGCTGCTGGCCTTTGTGGTCATCTGGATTGGGCTGGTTTTCTTCACCATGGGAGAATATCGGGAAACCAGGAAGGCAGAAACGGACGCAAAAGAGTAGAGAGAAGGTGAGGAACATGAAAAAAGTTGAAACGGATTTTTATCATTGTTTTGGAAAAGAACATGACAGGTTTGGATTCCCTGCGGGGATCCGGCAGGTGACAGCGGGCCATGGCGGAGAGGCGATCCTGGTAGAAGGCAGTGAAAAGACAGCCCTTTTAGATTGTGGCATGGCTTACTGCGGACCGCGGCTGGTAGAAAACCTGGAGGAAGCCCTTGCGGGAAAACAGCTGGATTATGTGATCTTGAGCCACAGCCACTATGATCATATTGGGGCGCTGCCTTATGTGAGAAAAGCTTACCCAAAGGCAGTCACCTTAGGCGCTGCTCATGCGGCCAAGATCCTGCCTCGGCCAGGCGCGCGGGAACTGATGAAGGACTTGGGAGAAAAGGCGAGAGAGCAGTACGAGCCGGGCTCTTCTGTGGAAATCATCACAGATCAGTTGTCCGTGGATCAGATCATAGGGGAAGGAGATGAAATCTCCTTGGGTGACCGGACTTTCAGAGTCATAGAAACAAAGGGGCACACGGACTGCTCTCTGAGTTTTCTGCTGGAACCGGACAGCATCCTGTTTACCAGTGAAAGCACGGGCATCTTGGAACGGCTGGATTATGTGCACACGCCGATCCTCAAGGGATATGAAAACGCCATGGAATCCTTGCGAAAGTGCAGGAGCTGCAAGGCAAAGCGCCTGGTGCTGCCTCATTTCGGCCTGCTGCCAGAGGATTTCAATGAAACATACTGGGAGCTTTATGAAAAGGAAGTAGAAGACAAACGAGAGTATTTGGCAGGCCTTGTCAGGGAGGGATTGTCAGAAGAAGCGGTCTTAGAAAAATATGCGAAAAAATATTGGGACGCAGCTAAAACAGAAGAGCAGCCTTATGAAGCGTTCATGCTCAATTCCAAATATATCGTCAAGGCGCTGCTGGAAAGCCTGTGATCAGGCTTTCCATGACATAAGGCCGCAGGGAAGATGGGAGTTTCCCTACGAACGGAATGGCATTTTCATATGATGGTATTTACGGTAAGGGGAGATGAGCTTCGCCAGCCCCCGGTTGTAAAGTTTGAATCCCCATACGCCGGTCCAGTGTTCTTTGCGTTTGGCCTTGGTAGTCATTTCCCGCACTGTGCCATTCACATAAGTGGGGTGTCCGGCTTTGACCGCGTGGATCAAGTCATTGTTGCAGGTGATCACGCTGTCGAACACGGTTTCCGCCATGCCCGCGTATTTTTCCTCGTGCGCGTCAGAGCCGCCGAAAGCAGTTAAATGGTATTTGTCCGCCAATTGCTGAGACAGCTCATTGGCAGTAGCGGATTCACAAGTGTTGAACGTCTCGATGAAGTCGAATCGTTCAATGAGTTCCATGTTCATTTTCCGAAAATGCATGGCACTGGAACTGCGGACGCCAAAAGGGTGAGCAGGCCCTAATATGCCGCCAAAACGGTGAACGATCTTCAGCAGCCGGCGCAGAGTCATGCCCCGTACATTCAAGATCCGCAGATACAAGTTGTCCGGCATCACCACCAGGATGTGGCCTGCGTCTTTCGTGTCATATTCCACGCCTCTGAGCACAGTGAAATCAGCGAACGCGGGATCTTTTGCAATGCGGTCCCAAGCCCGGCAGCCTTTGTAAGAATTATGATCCGTGATCATGAAACCATCAAAGCCTTTTTCTTTCAGCAGATGCACGTAGCGCTCAATAGACACTTTGGAATCAATGGACCCTTCTTTTGTGTGGCAATGTAAATCAAATTTCATATTTCGTACCAGCTTTCTTTATGATGTGGGAAATATCGCTTGTGCTATTTCCGAAATATCAACAAAATCTCCCTCAAAAAGAGGAGCGGCGCAGCCGACTTTGTTTTTGATCTAACTCTAACTATAAACCTATTTTTCGCAGATTTCAATGAACATTGCGCAAAATTTTTGTTGCAAAAAGAGAAAATTTGTTTTATAATGGTAAAAAATGTTAAATTAGATTTGGAGCAAAACATGACAGATAAACACGGGTTTTTAAAAAAGTATTTTGGATATGATCAGTTTCGGGAAGGACAGGAGGTGCTCATTGACAGCATCCTTGCGGGAAAGGACACCTTTGGGATCATGCCCACAGGCGCTGGCAAATCCATTTGCTATCAGCTGCCAGGTATCATGATGGAAGGGATCACTCTGGTCATTACGCCGCTGATCTCTCTGATGAAGGATCAGGTGACATCCTTAAAAGAGGCTGGGATCCGAGGCGCTTATTTCAATAGTTCTCTGACTCAGGGCCAGTATTTCAAAGCTTTGGAATACGCCAAACGAGGGACTTACAAGATCGTCTATGTGGCACCGGAGCGGCTGATGAATCGGGAATTTTTAGACTTTGCCAAGTCTGTGAAAATCAAGATGGTCACTGTGGACGAAGCCCATTGTGTGTCCCAGTGGGGACAGGATTTCCGGCCAAGCTATTTAAAAATTTTGGATTTTGTGGAGCAGTTGGAAGAACGGCCTATTATCAGCGCTTTTACGGCCACGGCCACCCGGCAGGTGAGAGAGGACGTGTCGCGGATCCTCAAGCTGCGAGATCCGACTATTCTCACTACAGGATTTGATCGCAAGAACCTGTTTTTTTCCGTGCAAAAGCCAGGGAACAAATATCGTGTTTTAAAGAACTACATTGACACGCATCCGGGAGCAAGCGGCATTGTTTACTGCTTGACCAGAAAGCTGGTGGAAGAGGTGTGTCAGCGGCTGGAGGATGAAGAGGTCGCGGTCACTCGTTATCACGCTGGCCTTTCCGATGAAGAACGAAGGAACAATCAGGATGAGTTCATCTATGACATCAAACCCATCATGGTGGCCACCAATGCCTTTGGCATGGGCATTGACAAATCCAACGTGAACTTTGTGATTCACTACAATATGCCAAAAAACATCGAGAGCTATTATCAGGAAGCGGGGAGAGCTGGCAGGGATGGAGAAAACGCGGACTGCATTTTGCTGTACGGAGGAAGAGATGTGGTCACCAATCAGTTTTTCATTGAAAAGGACAGTGAAAACCAGGAATTGGAGCCAGAAGAGCGGGAAAAGATCAGGGAGCGGGACCGGATGCGCCTGAAAAAAATGACCTTTTACTGCCACACAAACGAATGTTTGCGAAACTACATATTGAATTATTTTGGCGAACGTTCTCCTGGATACTGCGGCAACTGCATCAATTGTCTGACCCAGTTTGAAGAGCGGGACATCACCAGCACGGCAAGGCATATTTTGGGCTGCGTGGAAAATTGCGGCCAGCGGTATGGAATGACAGTGATCTTAGACGCGGTTCACGGCAGGGACACGGAAAAAATCCGTCGCTATGGTTTGGATGAAGATGATTATTATGGAACAGAGTCAGATAAATCCATCCATTTCCTTCGGCAGGCAGCAGACCATCTGCTGCTCAACAACTATTTGGTACAGACAGATGATCGTTACAGCGTTTTGCGACTAGGCCCCAAAGCCGGTCCAGTGCTGGCCAGGAAAGAGCGAGTCACTATGAAAGCGGCCAAAGAGCGGGAAGTTGGGGCAGCCAAGGCAGCCAGGACGAGGAAGCAGGATTATGATGTGGAAAATCCACAGCTCTTTGAAGCGCTCAGGGCTCTGCGGACAAAGATCGCCAGGATCCAGAGCGTGCCGCCTTATGTGGTGTTCACGGATAAGACTCTGCGGGAAATGTGCGCTAGAGCCCCAAAAACAAGGGTTGAAATGCTGGATATTTCCGGCGTAGGAGAATCCAAATTCAAGAAATATGGAAAAGAGTTCCTGAAGGTGATCGAAGAAAACAGCTGATGGAGAGCGGAGAACCACCAAAAGCGCTGGGCTTGGAAACGCGCAAGGATCTATAGCTCCTCGCACATTTCCGCTGCTTTCAACATGATGGCGCATTCAACGCGCTTTCTGTGAAGCTCACAGCCCAGGTCATAGACTCCGTTGATGGAGCCAGTGGTGTGATACGCATTGGCAGCGCAGCCGCCGCTGCAATAGAGCTTGGCAAAGCAGTCTTTGCACGCTTCATGGGAATAAACATTGCAGCCTTTGAATTGTTCCAGAACCTGATGGTTGTGAACCCCATCCCAGATGTTTCCCAGCAGGAACGCTTCATCGCCCACAAATTGATGGCAGGGGTAAAGGTCTCCAGAAGGAGTGACAGCCATGTACTCGGTGCCCACGCCGCAGCCAGAGATTCGTTTCACAATGCACGGGCCGCCGGTGAGGTCGATCATATAATGATAAAATGTGAAATCTCGGCCTTTTTTCTCTCGTTTGCGCTCCAGCATTTCTCCAGCCAAACGCTCATATTCAGAAAGCAGCTTTGGCACGTCTTCTTTTGTCAAAGCATAAGGCGCGTCAGGGGGAGCTACCACTGGTTCCATGGAAAGCTCTTTGAAGCCAAGGTCCGCCATGTGCAGGATATCCGCGGCAAAATCCGTGTTAAAATGGGTGTAAGTGCCCCGCATATAATAATCCTGCTGGCCTCGGCTGTCTGCCAGCTTTTTGAAGGCAGGGAGGATGGCGTCATAGGTCCCGCTGCCTTTTAATGTTTTCCGCATCTGATCATTGATCTCTTTTCTGCCGTCCAGACTGATGACCACGTTGCTCATCTCCTGATTGGCGAATGCAATGACCTCGTCGTCCAGCAGCAAGCCGTTGGTTGTCAGGGTGAAACGGAATTGTTTGCCGCAAGTCTTTTCTCGGGAACGGCCATACGCCACCAGGTCTTTGACCACCTGAAAATTCAGCAGCGGTTCTCCGCCAAAGAAATCCACCTCCAGGTTTTTTCGAGAGCCGGAATGTTCAATGAGCCAGTCCAGCGCCTGTTTTCCCGTTTCATAGCTCATGAGCGCCTTTTCCCCATGATATTCGCCTTTTCCCGCGCAGTGGTATTAGAATATAATTAGTACAAGTTAGACATGGAAAATTTCCAACCAAAAA
>CAJTYS010000012.1 GCA_910583765.1 uncultured Eubacteriales bacterium
CACAGCACAAGAATCCTCGTGCTGGCGTTGCTGCTGACGATGCTGGCATGGCTGGTTCCGATGAACATCGGAGAGGTGAACGCAGCGGCGGGCGACACCGTGAAGATTGAAGTCACGGGAGGTCACTTGTTCTTTGACAAGACGACAGGGACCATCACAGGGTACGAAGGAGAAATCACAGAGGCCGCCATACCGGCGGAAATCGAGGGAGTTAAAGTGGTCACGATTGGGCATGGAGCTTTTAAGAACTGCCAGACTTTGAGCAGCATAACTATCCCAGAGGGCGTGACAGCGATAGGGGATAACGTTTTTTATGGGTGCAACATTAGCAGTTTGACGATTCCAGCCAGCGTGACCAGCATAAACCACGGAGCCTTTGGTGGATCTTTTTCTACTATAAAAGAGATAAACGTCGCTGCGGCGAACCCGGAGTATTCGTCACTGGACGGAGTTTTATTCGACAAAAACAAAACAAAGCTCATAAAATACCCAGCAGGTCGCGAGGAGAGTAACTATGTCATTCCAGAAGGAGTGACCGTCATAGGACGGTATGCGTTTCAGGCCTTGAGATTAAACGGCAGCGTCACTTTGCCGAACAGTTTGACCACCATCGAGCCTGATGCGTTCACTTCTTCTTTCAACCTGATGGAAATAAAAATAGGAGAAGCGAACCTTAATTTTTCAACGGATGGGGAGGCTTTGCTGAATAAGGACGGAACGACATTGGTCTATCATTATAAGGCTCTTGGATATGGATACAAGCCAGAGAGTTACACGATCCCGGAGAGCGTGACAACGATCGCTGAAAGCGCCATTTCAGGCGTGAAGGTGGTTGAGATCCCAGAAAGCGTGACCAGCATAGGGGACGATGCGATTACCGCCAAGGACGAACCCGTAACCATAAAAGGCTATACTGGATCCATTGCGGAGTATTACGCGCAAGACAATGAAATTTCATTCGTTTCATTGGGGACCGCGAAGAACCCATTGAATCGGGTCACTTATGCCGTGGATCGTGGGAATTTGTATTTCTATAAATCCACGGGAACGATAGTGAAAGCCGATGATGAGATCACAGGGGCAACGATACCGGAAACAATTGAGGGCGTCAAAGTGACAGGCATCGCCGCGGGGGTTTTTTCAGACTGTCGCTCCCTAGCCAACGTCACTATTCCAAGTAGCGTGACCGAAATTGGAGGGAAGGCTTTTTTTGGGATTTGGGTGTTGAGAAAGGTGACCATCCCGGACAGCGTGACAAGCATCGGAGAGTACGCTTTTGGATATGACTGGGACGAAGACAATAATCTAACAAAAGTTTCAGACTTTAAAATCTACGGCTACTCCAACGATTCCGCGGCGGCCAAATACGCCAAGGATAACGGATTCGACTACGCTATCGTGGGCACAGAGCCTGGCGGAGACGACAAACCGATAGGTGGCACCGAAGGCACAAATCCTAGCGGCAACGACAATGACAACACCGGAGGAGATAAACCAGCAGGTGACAGCGGACAAAACAACAACGGAAACGATCAAGTGAATCCTCCATCGCCACCAACAAAGGACGAACCCGCCACCGACCCGACCACGGCCAAAGTCGGAAGCACAGTTCAAGACAAGAAAAGCAACGGCTCTTACGTGGTGACGCGATCCCAGAAAAACGGAGGCACCGTCACATACAAGAAACCAGTGAACAAAAAGAAATCCAGCGTGACCATACCGGCCACGGTGAGAATCGAAGGCAAGACCTATAAAGTCACCACAGTGGAAAAAAACGCTTTCAAAGGCAACAAGAACCTGAAAAGCGTGAAAATCGGCTCCAACATCCAGACCATCGGAGCCAACGCCTTCAACAAATGCACGAAGCTGAAAACCGTGAAATTGCCAAGCAAAGTGAAGACCATCCAAAAGGGAGCCTTCGCTGGCTGCAAGAACTTGAAAACCATCACTATCCAGACGAAAAAACTGACCAAGAAGACCGTGGGAGCCGGAGCCTTCAAAGGAGTCAACAGCAAAGCCACCGTCAAAGTGCCAAAGGGCAAAGCCAAGACTTATCAGAAGCTGCTCAGATCCAAGGGATTGAGCAAGAAGGCCAAGGTGAAATAATTCAGCCAAGATAAAAAGAGCGAACGGCGGAAAAGGTCAGAAGTCATCTGTTTAAAAAAGGAAGATGATATCACGCTATGACACAGAGTTTCATCTCTGATCAGAAACATAAATTCTAACAAGGAAAGGAGAAAAATCAGATAGAATCGTTTGATCATGAACCAGCAACAAAAATGAAAAAGAAAGTGGGAGGTAGCACAAATGCAAAGAGAAGATAACGATTATCATCCTCAGGATTCTGACGGCACTTGGGATTATGATTCAGAACCTGATGTGGAAGATTACGATGACATTGATGAGTGGGACAAGGATTGGGATGATTGGGAAGCCGACCAACGCGAAAAACACTCCTAATCGTAATCGCGAGCGGTAAAATGACCCAATGAGCTGGCAGATCGTTCTAACCAACAGGAAGACCGCCAGCTCTTACTTTATGTAGGGGATATGGTTTGCGATATTTCCAAAATATCAACAAAGTCCACCGCTGAAAGCGAATCGGCGAAGCAAGGCTTTGTTACATGACGTTCACAAAAGGAGATCAAATGAAGCATTGTGAAAATTGCGGAGCGAAGCTGCAGGAAGGCATGAAATTCTGCGGAAACTGCGGCAGCCCAGTTCCAGTGGAGGAACCGTTAGAATCCAAAGGGCAAGAAGACGGGCCTAAGTTGGAAACGACCGTGGAAAAGCTAATGAACCCAGAACCCGCTAGTCCGCCCGCAGGAAATAAAAAGAAGATCGTCATAACGGTTGCGGTGATAGTTGCGATTTTGGCGGCCATAGCGATAGCCTTATGGCAGTCGGGAGTCTTTAGCGAGCAAGAAAAGCCTGCTACGAAAGACTCAGTCCAGGCAATAGACCAGAACGACCTGCGAGGAACACTGGATTGGAAAGAAGACCAGGACAAAGAATACGCTTTGAAAAATTCATTGATCGAAGGAAACGCAGATTCCAATGTCAAAGAAATCTTTGAAGAAAGCGCATATTTTATGCCGACAAAACATACTTACGCGATCAACGAAAATGTGACCTATTACTCGATTGATTGCGAATACAAAAAAGACGACAAAGTCGTTCCTTACGTGCTGGTGTTCCAGGTGAATCAAGACGAGCATTTGGAGCTGGCAGAATTGTACAAGAACGACAAGAAAGTGAACCCAGAGAAGTTCGATGATTTCTATGAAAAATTGTACACGACCAAAGAAGACTTGGCAGCGGCTGAAGAAGCACGAGCGGTCGCCGAAAAAGAAGCGAATCCATACGCATACATGAAAGGGTTGACATACGCATTCAATCCAGATGAAGGCGATGGAATACCAGAAGACGTATACATTGACAACGTTGAGGAAGATTCCATTGTTTTGACGATGAGCAGCGGCATAAGCACGATGGAACATCTTGTATTTTATCGGAACGGCCCGGTGGGAAGCACGGAATATGAATGTCATCAGTATGGAAAGGTGATCAATCTTTATATTTATGACGAGAATTCCATAGGCATCAACTTTGCGGAAGCCGATGGAACCGACTATGGATTAACTGTGTACGTTCGGCAATAACGGTAATAGGGAAAACAATGAGGCAGTTACAGAAGAAATCTAAACGGATATTCTGGGTGGATGGCGAAATCAAAAGGCAAGATTAGGAGCGATAATTAAACAATGAAAGGAAAACCAAAATGAAAGAACAAATGAAGACAAAGAAAACATGGCTGATCTTACTCATCATGCTGTTGATGGCATGCTTGACAGCAGGACTAAACACGAAGTCCGTTCACGCCAGCTCGAGCCCGATCCTGACCATGGACAATCACGCCGTGATTTTCCTGGAGGATAGGGACAAGGCCATCAAATTGAACAACCTGCCCGAAGACGTGGAATCAGTGGATTGGAAAGTGGATGATCCTAAAATCGCCAAGCTGAGCGACACGGAAGACGATTACGCCTACGTGGAAGCGAAAAAGCCTGGTACTGTGAACGTGACAGCGACGATCACTTATTATGGAGATGTCATTGACCAGGCGACAGGCCGAGAAATCCCCACAGAAAAAACGTATGTCGCGACCAAAGCGGTCACCATAAAGCACGCTGATGGAATCAAAGGCATCAAAATCGGAAACTCCAAGGCGAAAGATGTGAAACGAAACCCGGGCATTTTCTTTTACAATAATCAAAAAGGGAAATTAAAAATTTCCATGAACAAAGGCTGGAAGGCTTCATCCATTGTTTTCAAGGACGGAAAGACCAAGAAAAAAGTGAAAAACGGCTCAAAGATAAACAGCAAAGCATTGTCCTCATATCTTTACATCACTGTCATGGACACCAAGACAAAGGCTACCTACAAGGTGACTGTTGAGATTGAAAAATACGACACATGGAAGATCACTTATGGAAAAATGAAGAAGGGCACGACACTTTGCCTATCCTATTTTTATGGCGGTAGGGGTGATGCTAGATTTCTCACCTATAACAAAAAGGCCAAAATATCAAAAGACCAATTTAAAAACTGCGAACAATTGGCGAAAATTTTGAAGGAATTAGACCCAAGCACGACAAAGAGAAAAAATGTGATCACGATCAAACGTCCGATCACGAAAGGTAAGCAGGAATACAATATTAAATGGAAAAATCCGGGGAAAGGCTGTAAAGCGGAACGCATAAAAACGGCACGTTAATAACCGGAAAATCCTCAAGCGATTGAATCAAAGCGGCAGGCGCCCCGTTGCGGAACGCGCCTGCTGTTTTTCACTGCTGCAAAAAAAGGGATTCCTAAGCCCAGAGGACCATGAGCCAAAGACCATAGAAATCTCTTCACACATAAAAGCGTTGCATTAAAACCAGCGGAGAAAAACACGAAAGAAAGCCTTGTGGCAGAATTCTGCCATATGTTAAAATAAGCAGGAAGATAGATCAACGTTTGAGGAGGATAGATATCATGGAAATAAAAAAGATTGATTATGATTTTTCAGTGTGCAAAGTGGCGGACTATTCATCTGTGGATTTAGATGCGGAATATTGCTTTATAGGGAAAACCGATGAAGAAAAATCTTTAGTGTGCGCCACAAGCCATGTGCCATCAAATGTGATCCAAAGGGATGATGGCTGGAAAGCTTTTCGCATTCAGGGAATCCTGGACTTTTCCCTGATCGGGATTTTATCTAAAATCGCGGATATTTTAGCAAAAAATGAAATTTCGATTTGTGCGATTTCGACTTTTAACACTGACTATGTTTTGACAAAAAAAGAAAATTATCAAAAAGCATTGGAGATTCTCAGAAATGCCGGATATGAAATTGTAGAGCGACAACTGCCAAAATAACGCATGCGACATGGTGCCCTGTTTGGAATGACGAAAAAACATCATTCCAGGCAAGGCTCCATCTATTTTTCTACGAAACACACAGAGCACCTCGACGTCTCAACTGGAACTCCAACCCACCACAAAGCCACGCCGCTTTTTCCCTTCTCCCCACCCTAAAAACAAAGCATGATATTTTTTACTCGGACATACATGTGTCCAACCCATCTTCTATAATAATAAAAGAAATCAAGATCGCCGTGAGCGTGATATAATCATGGATGTCAAAAGATTTTCATGAAGCAGAAAAACCTAGCCATTGCCGCAGATTGAAACAATTGGAAAAAAGGAGGTCACGAGAAAACATCATGGAAGAAAAGAGCAAATTGGAACGCCCACAACGCCTGCTGGGAATCTTTTTTAGGGCTTCTAAAGGCGAAGAACTGTTGAAGAAGGACTTGGCTCATCAGTATGGCGTGGGCGAAAAAACCATAGAACGCGACATGGAGGAAATAAAAATTTTTTTAGCGGAGCACAGAGACATTGTTGCGAATTCAGAACTGAAATACGATTATCAAACCAGGACTTATAAATTGCACATGGACGACTTCCTAAAAGATCAGGAAATCATGGTCCTCGTGGAAATTCTGATCGGAAGCAGGGCCATCGACCGAGATGATTTGCTGGAGATCATCAAAAAACTGAAGCGCTTCACAACGACCCAGGACCGAGAGCTATTGGAAAGCCTTATCGCAAAAGAAACCTATCAGTATCAAGACGCGCAAGTGAAAATCGAGTGCAGGGATCTGCTGGAAAACATATGGAGGCTCAATCAACACATGAAGCTTGGCAAAGAAATCACGATCCAATACATAAAAATGGATAAAAGCACCATAGAACGCCGGATCAAACCTTTGTCCATCATGTTTACCGATCACTATTTTTATCTCATCGCGGTAACCGTGTCAGATCAAGAGAAATTACCGAAGTATTACCGGATAGACCGGATCACGAATTTCATAGTGCACCGGGAAACGCAGCTAAAAGATGATTCTCTGAAATTCGATGAAGGGGAGCTGCGCAAAAAGAGCCTGCTGATGTGGCCCGGGCCAGAGCGGAAGGTGCTGTTTGAGTTTAAAGGGCCCTCTTTGCAGGCGATCCTGGACAAGATCCCTACCGCGAAAGTGATTGACAAGGACGATCATAAATACCTTGTCGAAGCGGAGGTGTATGGTGATGGAATCAAAATGTTTCTGCTGAGTCAGGGCAGCTGGGTAAAGGTGCTGGGCCCAGAAAGCTTTGTCCGTGAGATGCGGGAGGAAATCAACAAAATGGCAATGCAATATTCGCAGGAGTCGCGCTAGTACTGCCTTCTGGAAGGATCCAGATACGAGCTGTCAAAATAATCGATGGCAGCGCTTTCCTGGCCAGGGAAACGGATTTTTCTTGTAGTCCGCATTTTCAGAGTGTCACCAGAGGAGCCTAGCACCTGTGTTTCAACGTTTACCGATGATTCCTCTGTTTTTGTCCCCCAGATGGACGCGGTCAACTGGCCATTTGCGCAAGTCACCTGCAGCACGATGGGATATTTTTTATTATTAACAATGCGGAAATCCAGGCCGCCCCAGGACACAGCGGCATCCATGCCAGGTTCTGCGTAGCTGGAGACATAATTATGGCACCAGCGTTCTGGGATATCCAGACCAGCATATAAGGCGGGTATGAAGAGGGTGGTGGAAACCTGGCAGATGCCACCGCCGTAAGCCTGAATGATCTTTGCCCCTTGTATGGCGTTTGCCTTCCGAAAACCAGTCTCTGCCGTCTGCTCTCCCACAGTATCGTTAAAGGAGAATTCCTCTCCGCTGAGAAGAACCGTTCCATTGCATTTAGCCGCGGCCAGCCGTATGTTCGCGATACGGTTCGCGCTTCCGCTCACTTTAGTGGTATGGGTCGCCAGGCGGTCTTTGCATAGATTCCTTTCCATGTCAGAGGTGGTGATTTCCGGCTCCGTGCAGGTCAGATCGATGATCACAGTATCGCCTTCCTTGGCATCCGCCAGGGTTTTTCCGGCAGTCTCCCTGTCAAAGTCAATGCCAGTCACGGATTTCACAATCTGATATCCGTTCTTTGGATCCAGCGTGGCATCAGCGGGCTCTGTGTGCAGCTCCTGATAGACAGCATTGATATCCACCGGCCTCACAGTGCCGGCAGTCATAGGACAGGCGATCACAGTGTCATAATCTCCTTCATCAAGGGCAGAAAGGATCTGTTTCATTAGAGCGATTTCATCTGTGGACTCACCGGCAGTTCCCATGGTGAAGATCAATTGATCGTTTTTCTGTTTATAAGTGGTCTGGATCGTGGTGTCAATGTCTAACAGTCCGGTAGACTTTAACTGCGCATGCAGGGCATTGCGATCTGTTACAGTAGGAAAATGAGTGATATGAAGGCCGATCAAAGAGTTCCTGATTCGGAACAAACCCCTTGCCGGAAAGGGCCCGCGGCTGCTGGAGATCGCTCGCTGCGCCAGATGGAGACTGTCAACTCCAACCAGTAGCTCTCCCAGCGCCAGGGTATAGGATTTTCCATTAGCTGTGATGGTAAGCGTGGTCTCCGCACAGCGGGCCGCAGTGTCCGCTTCCAATGCGGCGGCGGCTTCCTCCAGTGACATGCCGTCCAGAGGGACTCCGTTCACAGTGGTGTCGGGCATGATGCGCTCCGGGTCCACTGCGGCGCATAGGGTCAGGTAGCCAATGGCCAGAAACAATACTGCGATAACAGCAAAGACAACGCCGTGTTTTTTCCGTTCTTTTTTCCCCATCAGAGCCCTCCAATCCTTTCCTCGTTTCATTAGCTCTATTGTATCAAGCCGCGGGATCGTTGACCAGTCTTGGGCAGAAAAAATTTGCCTTGCTGCCGCTTCTTTTCGCGCGCCTGTCCGCAAGCTTTGCCTTCCTGCTGATTTCTCTTCTGCGTTAATGTCTGCATTGATGATACAATGGGAGTGCCATAGAAGACAAGTGAGTATTCGTCATGCAAAACGTGTCAATACTGGCCGGCTGGTCTTTACGGACGCGGGACACGATGACCCGATCTGCCTGCGAAACACAGGAGAAACAGAATTCATACATCCGGTGAAAAAGCGAATGGTACTGGCTGGGATGCCGGGTATTTCCTATGTGATGACAGAGACGACTCTGAATCCCGGGGAAACCATCCTGCTATACACAGACGGAGTGCCGGAAGCCAACAATGAGAAGGAAGAACTCTACGGCATGGAGCGGTTTCGGGCTTCGGTCCAGACCCATGCGAGCCTGGCGCAGGAAGATATCAATGAGTTTCTTCGGGAGGTTCGCGGCGATGTGGCCGCTTTTGTGGGAAACGCGGAACAGTTTGATGATCTGACGATGCTGGCCCTATCGGTAAAGAAAGTATGATCCGCACAAAAATGCTATCATTAAATGTGACGTGGAACGATCATGGAATCCCAGGGAATTGACGGTCTCTACGCATATGACGAATAGGCTGCGAGAGCTTTCCTTTTCTTAAATCTTACCCTTTTGCGTCAAAGGGCTTTTCCTTTCTCGCTTCCAGGGCCTCCTGCTCATCAATGGACTGGCGAAGGCTCTCGTAGCTGCTCTGGGCCTTTTTCCTCCTGGCTTCCCATTCCTTCAAGGCCTCTGCGTTTTCGGCAGCAGCGTCTTGGGCAGCAGGAGTCTCGCCGGTATCATCCTCTGCTGGAGGCGTGGGTTCCGCGCCAGGAGGCAGTGCCTGATATGCGTCGCTTTCCATGAATTTCTGCGCCACGTTTCGAAGCGCGGAAATCTTTGCGTCTTTGAATAGGGTGTGTTCCCACTTTTGGTCAATAGGAATCTCCCCGTTGTTTTCAACGAACCTATATGCGGAGATGATAGAGTCCAGATAGGAATCTTCTGTGCGCCGGACTTCCTCCTGGGTTTTACAGTCCCGCAGCTTTTCCAGGAATTTTTCGTTCTCATGCTCCAGGGATTTTGCCCGTTCATAGGCCTGGATGCTGTTTTGCTGCAGCTGCGACTCATCTGTGGATGACAGCGCGTCCCCGTTTTGCAGCTTTTCAGAAACAGACTGGGAAATTTCGTCATTGGAGCGTCCCTGCTTTTCGCCGCTGGGCATCATTGCGGAGGCAATATAGTATTCGATTTTTTTCTGCACGGTCATATCGTCCGCTTGCGGGCTCATCCTTCGGCGTATGCCCTGTTCCAGCGCGGGATGAGAGCGATTTTCGTTTGCGTCTGCCATCGTCGGGTCAACTCCTTGTGAAAATATATACCATATAGTATAGGGGAACATACGGAAATAATCAATGCTGATTTTAGGAAGTTTTATGGAATGATCACGGAGCTGGATCAATCAAAGCGTTCGCTGTAGTGCCGTAACGCCTGTTGAAATGGCGGAAGGCACCAAGGACAGAACGCAGATTCAACTTTTGCCACTAACCAACCAGACCTAAGAAATCCACGGTTTTTGCCGATTCCCGTCAAAAAGGCCCGCTTTTCTTTTTTCGTGCCCAGTGCTATAATGGATGCGTGAAAGGCGGGAACACAATGAAATCAAAGAGGATAAAACCCCGGCGCATGGTGGTCCTGGGGTTTTTATGCGTGATATTAGCAGGCACAGGCATCTTGATGCTGCCGGTGTCTTCTGCGTCAGATCAGGGACTGAGCCTGATCGACAGCCTGTTTACCTCCACCAGCGCTGTGTGCGTCACCGGTTTGTCCTGTATTGATCCTGGGCTGGACCTTTCCGGCTTTGGACAGGCGGTTCTGGGACTTTTGATCCAGATCGGCGGCTTGGGGATCACTTCCATAGGGGTCATCGCTGCCTTGGCCGCAGGTGGAAAATTCGGGATCGGGAAACAGAGGCTGCTGAAAGAAGGGCTGAACCTATCGTGGGGAAAAGGCTTGATGGGCATTGTAAGAGCGGTTTTGTACGTGACCATCATTTTTGAACTGGCAGGCGCGCTGCTCAGCTATTTCTCATTTTCCCAGCACCATGAGACAGGCCAGGCCATAGGCATCAGCCTGTTTCATTCCATTGCCTCATTCAACAACGCAGGATTCGATATCCTGGGAAATTATAAGAGCCTTGGGGATTACAGGGGCGATTTCTGGCTCTGTCTTGTTACCAGCGGGCTAGTGATCTTCGGCGGCCTGGGCTTTTTCGTGATCAGTGAAATGGCCACGCGCAGGAAGCCGCGCCAGTGGAGCCTTCATACGAAAGTGGTTCTTTCCACGACTATCGTGCTGCTGCTGTTAGGGACATTGTTAATGAAGATCACAGAAGGTGGCTCTTTTTCCTGGCTGGATGCCTTTTTTCAGAGCGTTTCTTCCCGGACCGCGGGTTTTGCCAGCGTATCCATAGGCGATATGAGTCAGGCGGGACTGCTGGTGCTCATGGTTCTCATGTTCATCGGCGCGTCACCAGGCTCCACAGGCGGCGGCATCAAGACCACGACCTGTTTTGTTCTGTTCCGTAAAGTGCAGAGCATCATTTTCAACAAGCACTGCAATGCTTTCCGGCGGCAGATCCCGGAGGACACCGTGGCAAAGGCGTTCCTAGTGTTTAACATGGCAGTGGGTGTGATTTTTCTCAGCACCTTTGTGCTCTGTCTCCAGGAACGGGCCTTTACCTTTGAGCAGATTTTCTTTGAAGTCATCAGCGGATTCGCCACAACAGGACTATCCACAGGCATCACGCCATTCTTGTCGGACATTAGCAAGATCACGATTGTCGCGACCATGTTCGTAGGCCGTCTGGGACCGCTGACCATGGCAACCATATGGCTCAGTCGGGACGTGTCAGCCGCCAGCTATTCAGAGGAAGGCGTGGCCATTGGATGAGGGAACGCTATCAAATGGGGCACGGGCTATCATAGATACAGAAAGAACAGGAGGATATCATGAAACAGGAAAAACGATCGGGATTTGGGATCATTGGGCTGGGGCGCTTTGGCATGGCGCTGGCAAAAACGCTGGCAGAATCCGGCGCCGAAGTCCTGGTGATCGACAGCGATGAAAACAAACTGCGCCAGGTGCGCAGCTACGTGCAGGATGCCTTTCGCCTGGGCAAGCTGACAAAGGAAGCCCTAGAAGAAACTGGGATCGGTGAATGCGAAACCGTAGTGATCTGCATTGGAGACAAGGTGGACGTGAGCATGCTGACCACCCTGAACGTGCTGAACCTGGGCGTTCCCAGAGTCATATCCAAGGCAGACAGCATCGAACACGGCATCATATTGGAACGGATCGGTGCGGAAGTGGTGCATCCAGAAATGGAAACAGCCACCAGGCTGGCAGCGGTGCTGCTGGGTTCCAAGGCCATTGATCTGATGCGCCTCAACGATGGATACGTGATTTCGGAGATCAAAGTGAACGAACGGCTGCAGGGCTGGCAGCTGCGGGACCTGCATTTGGAAAAATACGGCCTTAGGCTAGTGGCCTTGGAAAAAGAGCCGGACCAGACCATCTTGGACTGCTCGGAAGATGAACTCTTAAACGTAGACGACGCGATTCTAGTGCTGGGGAAATTCGCGGACGCGGAGCGATTCGAGCGGAAAGTGATGAACCGGAGAAATTGAAAGAGTCACTTTACAATCCGAAACCGATTCTTTTCAAAATCAATCAGCCCGTCTTCCCGCATATGGGATAGCTCTCTGGTAAGGGCGCTGCGGTCAGCGCATAAATATTCAGCCAATTCCACTCGGCCCAGGGGTATTTCAAATTCATTGGAACCGTGTTTTTCTGCTTGATTGAACAAATAGGTCAAAATTTTATCCCGCAGGGATTTTCGAGAAGTTGCCTCCATTTTTTCCATCAGCTGAACATTCTTGTCACTGATGAGCCGCACCATGTTTTCAATGAGCCGGTGGTGGAACCCGCAGGTCATATTGCAGGTGTGGATCACCTTGTGAAAAGGCAGGAACAGCACTTTGCTGCTGGTGGCAGCCTGAAACACCACCTTTGAATGGAGGAAACTACCGCAGGCAAAGGTCTCTCCCAGCAGCTCGCCCTGCTGGATATGCATCAGCATGGAGACATCGCCGTTGTCGTATTCCTTGATCATGCGGATTCGTCCATGGATCACAATGCCTACGGATTTCACCGGCTCTTCAGATAAAAAGATGATCTCACCTTTTTCATAGGTTTTCAGATAACCGCCTAAACAAGCTAACATGGCAGAGAGACTTTCTTCCTTAATGCCCTCAAACAGCGGGTGGCTCAATAGCTGTTTCTGGTAAGTCCGCATAAATGCCTCCTTGGATTCAATGTGATGTGGGTCCATTTTATCATGAAAAGCGGAAAGAACAATGATAAATCGCAAATAATTTTAGATTTATGTTGCAGGCGCAACATTTATGGCCGCCCCAAGCTGATAAACTAAGTGCAAATGAAACCAAAACAATCAAGGGAGGCAATGAAAAATGAAAAGAGAAATGTATAAAAAAGAACGGCAAATGTCTGAGGCGGATGCGATCAAAGCGTGTCAGAGCGGAAACCACGGGACCTTGTCCATGATTGGAGATAACGGATATCCCTATGCTACACCAGTAAATTATATTTATATGGATGGAAAAATATACATACACTCCGCAAAGTATGGCTACAAAGTAGATTGCGTCAATCAGAACAACAAAGTCTGCTTTTCCGCTATCATCAACGCTAAAGTAGAGCAGAGCAAATTCACTGCGGCGTTTCAGAGCATCATAGCCACAGGCACGATTCATGCTGTGGAGGACGAAGGTGAGCGGAGAAAAGTTTTGGAACAATTCATTTACAAAATGTCCCCGGGCTTTATTGAAAATGGCATGAAATTCGTAGATGGCGCAATCGGGAAAACGCTGCTTTTATGCGTGGATATCGAGGAAATGACTGGAAAAGAGAACATGGCCACATCTTTTGATGTGTAGAGAATCATCAAGGGTTCAACGCTAGAAAGGCCGCAAAAGACTAGAATAACAACAGAAAACATGAATGAACCTGAAAACTGCCGTACCGGACAAACACGCCGGGCGGCAGCTTTTGTCATGGAGGAGTCCTGCGGGATTCATGATTCCGTAAACAGCTCTGGCCGCATCCGGTAGCAGGCGACTGCCTGATGCATCAAATTGCTGGAAAGCAGATTATCTGTTTTAAAATTGGTGATAGAGCGGATTTTTGCCAGCCGGTACTGTATGGTGTTTCTATGCACATATAGCTGGTCCGCGGTGCCTTTCACATCGCAGTCCGTGTCCAGGTAGTAGACAAGGAGCGTTTCCAATAGGAGCTGGCTGTCACTATCCGCCAGCAGAGGTTTTAAGATGTTGCGGCAAATGCGCAGGCTTTCGCCCTTTTTGCGGCAAACCGATTCGCACTGGTAAGTAAAGAGGATATCGCCGTAGGAAAACAGCCTTCGGTTTGGAAAAATACGAATGGCCAGCGCAATGGTCTCGCTGTACAAAAGATAAGTCTTGCGGGTCTCTTCCGCCTTGTTGTCACAGGGAAAGAACGATACCGTGTAGTTGCGGCAGAGTTTGTCCAAATGCTCCATCACATCGCATATGTACTCTTTGTCCTCGCTGTCTGCGGAAGAATACATGATAAAGCCAACAATGAGAGATTCATAGGTGTCCACGATCACTGTCTTGCCCCAATCTTCAGAACAAGCCCTGATCTCCCGAACCATGTCCCGCTGCAGGCGCAGTTTGGCATGTGGCTCCAGACCGTCAAGGACAGGACGCAGGAAGATGGAGGTGTTAATATAGCTCATATCAATGTGGAGCTTCGCGGAGATCTGGCGCATCTTTTCCGAGTCACCATCCAGAATAGAGGGGATCAGTGAATTTTCCAGAATGTTGTCCGCGTCCATGTTCCAAAGCTTGGAGAAGATTTCCAGCAGTTCAATCACATTATACATGTCATCCATGGTAAGGGTGCCAAATTCATCGACAGCATAGATGGAAAAATTGCGGTATTCAGGAGAAGTGAAAGGGAGCCTGAAAATGTGGAGCCGCCGCCCCTGCCACATGGTTTCCGCGTGACGCTCGTCCGAAGGTTCCGCGTCTTCGCAAAGACGATGAATGTCCGCGGCTGTGATATCGTTGGACGCAGGCCATTTGGACAAACAGACATTGCTCATTCCCGTATCAGAGAGCAAGACCGTGCATTTGAGAAAGTCGCTGATCAAGCGAAGCAGGTTCGCCAGATTCTTTCGGTTTTCCGGCAGCCTCGAAACCAGCGCCACAATGTTGTTGATCAGATCCCGCTCTTTGTTTCTCGTGTGAAAGATGGCATTGTAAACATCGTACAAGACCTCTCGGTAAAAGCAGTCCATCCGGTTTTCGGGCATGATGATCAGTGGAAAGCCAAGCCGGTCAGCGGTTTCTATGAGGGACGGATGGATCTCTTCCAGAAAAATCCCCACATAATAGATGAGCACAGCAGCATCGCCAAGATCATACATTTGCTCGATGTGTCTGCATTGCAGCTCATAGTCATCAGCGATTTCACTAAAAGAGGTCAGGGTCAGATCACTGTCGTTGACTGCGGATTTCAGAGCAAATAAAGAAACATCGAATATTTCCAGCACAGAAACATTGTTGACAATATGGTTCAATCCTCGTTCGCCTGCGAGGACTTTGCAATTTCTCAGGGAAGGAAGTTTTAGGCAGTCTGCGACAGTAAGACTCATGGGATGTACCTCCAAAAAGTATTTTTTCTATCATATCCTAAAATAAATTAGACTACAAGAGGAAATTAAGAGAGAACCGTGGCCAAAGGCCATGATTTGACAAATTTTACGTAAAATTCAGACAACATTGTTTACGTGAACAAAAATCGACCTGTTTTTTCAATTGCCGTTCCAATGATAACCACAGGCACAGCTGTTATACTAGTTATAACACGATAATGCCTTTGTTAATATCGAAAGGAGAAAAATATGACTGAACCAAAGAAAAGTCATGTTGAAAACATCACTCTGGAACAAGTTCCAGCTAGTGAAAAAAAGAGTTGGCCCTCTATTGCCTTTATCTGGGCGGGAAATGTCATTTGCGTGCCCGCGCTGATGGTAGGCGCCATGGTGTCCGCTGGATTGGATTTTAAAAGCTCTATTCTGGCAATGTTCATTGGCTACGGCATCGTGGTCGTGCTGATGATGTTGATCGCAGCGCAGTCCGCGCAGACAGGAAGACCAACAGCTGTCGCAGTGTCCAGGGCTCTGGGAGATCGGGGTTCGCAGTTTACCCTTTCCCTGATCATCGCCATTTCCATGGTCGGCTGGTACGCCTATCAGACCATCGTATGCGCGACGTCTTTCTGTACGCTGATGCAGTCCAGCTTTGGCATCGCGTTTCCTGAATGGCTGGCGTGCATCATCTGGGGCGCATTGATGTTGATCACAGCTTTCTATGGCATCGGCCTGACAAAGATCCTCAATGTGATCAGTGTGCCGCTGCTGTTCATTTTCCTGATCTACGGTGTTTCCATCGCATTGGGAGATGGAGGAGCCGCTGTGCTGGCTGCCTATGAACCAGCTGGCGAGGGCGGGATGATGTTAGGGATCACCATCTCTGTCGGCGGCTTTATTTCCGGCGCGGCCACTTGCGGCGACTACAACCGTTACAGCAAAGATGGGAAAAGCGCCGCGCTTTCTTGCTTGTTCGGCGTGATTCCAGCAGGCGTAGGCGCATTGGCATGCGGTGCGCTCCTGTCCATCTGTTCTGGTGATTCTGATATCACGGTCATGTTCGCCAACGTGGGCCTGCCTGTGCTGGGCATGCTGGTCCTGATCTTAGCGACCTGGACCACGAATGTGGGGAACGCTTACTCCGCAGGTATCTCAGTGGTGAACATTTTCAAGCTGAAAGATGATAAAAGAGCCATTGTGACTGCGATCTGCGGCATCATCGGCATCCTGCTCTCCTTGGGCGGCATTGTTTACTATTTCGTAGACTTCCTGTCCATCCTCAGCTATCTGATCACACCGATTTGCGCAGTATTGATCGCGGACTATTGGATCATGGGCCGAGGAAAGAGCCAAGGCTGGGAGCCGTTCCCAGGTGTCAACTGGCTGGGAGTCATCGCATGGCTCTGCGGCGCGGCGACTACTTATTTTGACAAATTTTTCATTCCAGAGCTAGTAGGAATCGCTGTGACCATTGTCATCTACTGGATCCTATGCACTGTAGTTAAAAACCCGAAATATAATCCGTTCGCAAAGGAGGCATAAGGCCATGAACAAAACATATGAAGCAGCGAAGATTTCTATTGAGTCCTGCATGGGCGTAAAGCCAGGCGAGAAGTTTTTGATCCTCACTGACGTGGAACAGCTGGAATTGGCAAAGGAGTTTGTGAAAGCAGGCAATGATCTGGGGGTGGAAACTGTCATGGTTTGCGGTCCGGTGCATCACTCTGGAGAAATGCCGGAAATTTCTAAAGCAGCGCTGGATCAAGCGGAGGTCTGCATGATGATCACTACAGGCTCCTTTACCCATACAAAGGGCAGAGCAGAGGCTACAGAACGGGGATGCAGGATCGCCTCTATGCCAGGCATCACCGAAGAGATTGTGAAAAAGACCCTGGGCGCGGATTACAATGAGGTGGAGCGCATTGGAGACATTCTGGCCGAAAAACTGACAAAGGCAGAGAAAATACATATCACCACAAAAGCGGGCACGGACCTGACCCTGTACTGCGGCGGCAGAGAAGGGATTGCGGACACTGGAAAGCTGACGGCAAAGGGCGCTTTTGGCAATCTGCCTGCAGGTGAAGCCATGGTTGCGCCAATCGAAACAAAGGGCGAAGGAACGCTGGTGGTGGACGGCGTCATCGCGGATTTCAAAGTCATGGAAGAACCGCTGACCATCACTTTTGAAGAAGGCAGGATCACAAAGACGGAAGGCCCTGACGCAAAGCAGTTTGATGAGTTCGTGGGCCAGTTCCAGGACACAGCGAAAAATGTATGCGAGTTTGGCATTGGAACGAATCCCACCTGTGAGATCATGGGCAATGGCCTGGTAGATGAAAAGGTGTTTGGCACCATCCACATTGCCTGCGGAAACAACCTGTTCATGGGCGGGCAGCAGGACTGTGACATGCATTATGACATGATCATCAACGCACCAACCGTATGGATCGATGACGAATGTGTCATGGAACAGGGAAAACATATTTATTAAGGCATCTCCCGCTCTGGAATGGAGCGGAAACACAAGCATATCGCTAAGCATGGAAAGTATAAAGAGGTAAAAAATGGCGACAGAATTAAGACGCGCAGAATTGACAAACATTGTTTATGGTTCCAGTTTTTATGGCGGCGGCGGAGGCGGTTCCAGGCAGGAAGGCCTGGCGCTGATTGAAGCCATGTACAAGGAAGATCCTGATGCGTTCATTAAGATGATCGATATCACGGAAATGGAAGACGATCCAAATGTGGTTTCCACCATGATCGCGGCGTTGGGTTCGCCGGTGGCCACAAAAGGAAGGACCTTCCAGGAAGAATCCGTCAATGCGGTAAAAGGCATGAGCGCAGAGGCGAGATTTGGCGGAAAAGAGTTAAAATACGTTTATTCCGGCGAAATGGGCGGCGGCAATACCATGCTGCCACTGTATGCCGCATGGAAATGCGGACTGCCGATCATTGACACAGATGGGAACGGACGGGCAGTCCCTGAACTGAACACAGGATTGCTGCCAGTGCACGGCGTCCCTACCAGTCCGGTGATCTTGGCAAGTGAAGCAGGAGACACCATCGTGGCCAGAACAGAAGATCCTATGGATGGCGCTGCCTGCGAAAAGATTGCCAGGTACATGTGCCAGGCTTTCGATCAGGGCATTGGCTTCGCGGCTTGGATGATGAACAAAGAGCAGCATCTGAAAGCGTCAGCGCTGGGGCAGATGACACTGGCCAACGAGGTGGGTGAGATTTTGGTGAACACCCCAGCATCAGAGGCTGTGGGAAAACTGCAGGCATACTTTGATAAAAAGAAAATACCATTCAGACCGATCGTTGCCGCAGGTACGATCACAGATATCCAGATCAGTTCTGAAGGCGGATTCGATACAGGCGTAACTACAGTCCGTTCGGATAACGGCGAGGAATTCAAAGTCATCTTCCAGAACGAAAATCTCTATGTAAAGGCAGGAGATAAGACACTGGTCACTATTCCTACCATCATTTCCACTCTGGATCTGAGCGATGACAAAATGGCGATTCCTGTATCCAATAGTGAAACCCACGTAGGACAGAGAATCGCGCTCACAGTGACAAAGGCTGATGATCGCTGGTACGACCTGCCGGAATGCTATGGCTGCTGGGATGAAGTCATGGTCAGCGCGGATTACAGAAGCGCGAGACCGGAAGTCAAGTTTTGGTAGGGGGATAGAAAAATAAGCTTGCATGTTTCTAACTGTCATGCCATAGTAAATGTATCAAAGGTGCTGCCGATAGACGGCTAGCCCATTAAATGCTTTAAATTACAAAGTAACCGTCAGCTTTTCCAGGGTCAGGCGGTTATTTTTGTGTGTTATCATTATCCTTGCTTCCGATGGCGTATCCGAGACTGAAACAAGCCGCGCATAAGCCCAGCACTGAAACCAATCCTTCGATCGTCAACATCCGCTTGGCCCTCCTTTCAGATTCCCTTGCGGATTTCTATGATAAAATGAATAAAAAGGAGCCACTTCCTTAAAAGGTAAGTATTTTTGAAAAATAGGCTTGAGTTTTTTTGAAGAGCATGATATATTAGAAACATCAAAGGTGCTATCGATAGACGGTTAGCCCGATTTATTAAGTGCAATAGCCGCTTAACTTGTCAGGTTGGGGCGGCTATTTTTGTGTGTTATCATTATCCTTGCTTCCGATGGCGTATCCGAGACTGAAACAAGCCACGCACAAGCCCAGCACAGAAACCAATCCTTCAATCGTCAACATCCGCTCAGCCCTCCCTTCCCAGATTCCCTTGTGGGTTTCTATGTAAACAGAGGGTCACAGTCCCTCCGGAGAGGGCTAACCGCCTACCATCTTGATAGCACCTGCGAGTATTTTACCACAGCATTATGGAAAATTCAACAATAAAATTAAATAAAAAGGAATTGATTCCTTAAAAAGTAAATGATTCTACGCTTCGTGGGGTGCGGTTTTTGACGATTTGTGGTAGAGTAAATAGGAGCGAGAGAGGAGGATGTCATGGACGCAAGAAAGATTGGCTCAGAGATCGCAGAACTGCGGAAGGCAAAGGGCTGGACGCAGAGACAGCTGGCAGAACAGCTGCATGTTACGGATAAAGCCATCAGCAAGTGGGAAACCGGCCAGGGATGCCCGGACATTTCACTGCTGGGGGCGCTTTCTGAAATCATGGAAGTCAATTTAGAAAATCTGTTAGAAGGGGATATCAGCCCTAATGAAAGGGATGGAGGAAATATGAAGCGAATGAAATTTTACGTGTGCCCTACCTGCGGGACCGTGTTGACCGCCACAGGGCAGGCAGAAATCACCTGCTGCGGCAGGAAGTTATCGGCATTGACTGCGAGGCCAGCGGATGAAACGCACCGGCCTGTGGTGGAAATCGTAGAAAACGATTATTACATGACATTTGATCACCCCATGACCAAAGCGCATTATCTCACTTTTGCGGCATGGGTGACTTATGACCAGATGCTGCTCATGCGGCTTTATCCAGAGCAGGCCGCGGAAGTGCGTTTTCCAAAGATCAAAAAGGGAAAGTTATACGTTTATTGCAGTCAGGATGGACTGTGGGAAGTCCGCCTTTAGCGCAAGGCGTATGTCAAGCTGCGTGGACCCTTCAAAAACTTTGAATGACCACAGCAGCTTTGATCCTAACATCAAAAAAGAGTTCGCCAAACTTGTGCTTTGACGAACTCTTTTCAATATGTTTTCCTTTTTAAGATAGAGGCGAAGGGCATCACAGATCGAGACGCTTCACATGCTGAAAAAAATAGGTCCTGCCTACGCCTAACGCTTCTAAAGCTTCGGACAGCTTCATTTCTTTTGTCCGCCATTTTCGCACGATTCTTTCAAAATTCTCTGGCAGCGGTTTCCCTGGATTTCCAAAACGGATGCCCCGCTCTTTTGCCGCGGCGATTCCCTCCTCTTGGCGCTTTCTGATGTTTTCCCGCTCCTTCTGGGCAACATAGGCCAAGATCTGCAGTACGAGATCCGCCATGAAGAGGCCAGTTAAGTCGCCATCTCGGGTTCGAGTGTCCAGCAGCGGCATGTCCAGCACAACGATATCCACATGCTTTGTCTTTGTCAGCATGCGCCATTCCTCCAAGATTTCCTCATAATTGCGTCCCAGGCGGTCCATGGAATGGATCACAAGGACATCTCCGTCTCGCAGCTTTTCGATCAGGCGTTGGTATGCGGGGCGGTTAAAATCTTTACCGCTCTGCTTGTCCAGATAAATGTTTTTCTCTGGAACAGGAAAATCGCGCAGCGCGATTTTCTGCCTGGCTTCATTTTGGTCTTTTGCGGATACTCGAATGTATCCGTAGGTTTTGTTTGGCATCTGGTTGCTCCTTTCTTTACTTGAATGAGACCTGCTGTGAATGACCTCATTGCCGATTGTTTTATTCTAAAGGATAAACAGGGCTGGCGCAGAAGTTTTTTCTAGTGAAATTTTTAAAATCAACTATAAAATGCTTGACAAACAATATTATATGAAATATAGTATTAAACACAGAACAATATAATACAAGAAAGAAGGAGGGGACATGGGATTTAAAATCGAATCAGCCCTGTTGGAAGCATGTGTGCTTGCCGTATTGTTAAAAGGCGATACGTATGGCTATGTGCTGACCCAATCCATGAAAAAAGTGCTGGATATTTCGGAATCCACATTGTATCCAGTGCTGCGGCGTCTGCAAAAGGAAGATTATCTGCGGACTTACGACCAGCCATTCCAAGGTCGGAACCGGCGATACTACAGCGTGACGGAAAAGGGGCGGCAAAAGTGTGAAACGTACAAGGAAGAATGGAAAGACTACAAGGAGCGGATCGACTCCTTGCTAAACGGGGGTGAAAACTATGAATAGGCAGGAGTTCATGTATCGGCTGGCTGCCGAACTGTCAAAGATGCCGCGGGGCGAGATGCAGGCAGCCATGGAGTACTACGATGAATATTTTGATGAGGCGGGACCAGAGCGGGAACAGGAGGCCATCCGAGAGCTGGGCAGTCCGGAGAAAATCGCGGCACAGATCAAAGCGGATTATGCCATGCGTCAATTAGGAGAGCCAGGGATGGTGCGAAGTCCGCGAAAAGGGCTGCGGGCTTTTCTATGGGTCATTCTCGGTGTGTTCGCGGCGCCAGTGGCCCTTCCGGTGGCCATTGCGCTGGGTGTCTGCGTTTTGGCAGTGTTCATCTGCCTGTTTGCCGTGGCGATTTCGCTGATCATTGCCTTTGGAGCCACTTGCGTCAGCGGCATCGCACTGGTGGGCGTGGGCATTGCCGGATTGTCAGGAAGTCTGGCAGCAGGCATCATGCTCATTGGCATGGGTCTGGTTTCCGCGGGAATCACGGCTATTTTGTGTGTAGGTGTTGTTATAGGAGTCCGCGCCGCTGTCCGTCTTTTGGCAAAACGGCTGCGGAAAGACCATGACCGCTGGCAAGCGCGGCGTCTGGAAAAGGAGGAAAAATAAAATGACACGGGGAATGAGGAAATTTCTGGTTGTTTGCGGAATCGTCATCAGCGTAGGGCTGCTGTTGAGTCTAGTAGGCTGGATTCTTGGAGGGATCAAAGGACTGGCGGGCGTGGAAGATAAGGTGTCATGGATCTCTTTTGGGGGACATGGAGAGGAGATGCGTACCATGAAGTTAGAGCCTTTTTCTTCCATTGATTTGGACTGTGACATGGGCAGCGTGGAGTTGATCCAAAGCGACAGCTTTTTCATGGAAATGAATTATGACAAAAAAATCGGCGCGCCAGAGGTAGAAGTGGAAGGCGAAACTTTGGAGATCACATCTCAGCGGCATAGAGGATGGTGGCTGGACTTTAATGTGTTCAAAGGCAAGGATTATGCGGATACGAAGATGAAAATCTATTATCCAAAGGGCACGGTGTTCCAAACTATACGGCTGGAAAACGATATGGGGGACATAGAATTAAAAGGTCTCCAGGCAGAAATGGTTGATGTTGCTTCTGCTTGCGGTGATGTGACGCTGGATGGGCTTACAGCCGATTCTCTGAGTCTGGATTGTGATATGGGCGACATAGAGGCCCGAGGGCTCCAGACCAAGGGCGTGGACGCTGAAATCAACATGGGCAATGTCGAACTGGCGGGAACTCTTGCGGGAACCACAAAAATCAGCTGCGACATGGGCGACTGCACGTTAGAGACAGAGCTGGACAAAAAATCTTATAGCGTTCATACGGACATTGACATGGGCGATTGTTCCATCAATGGCCAGGATGTGGGATCCACGCACACGATCGTCAATGATGCGGCGGAGAATAAGATCGAAGTGGAGTCCAACACCGGAAACGTGGAAATCAATTTCCGCTGATCAGAAGTGGGTCAGGGCCCGCAGAAGGGAAAAAATATCGGATCAGGCCCTTTAAACTGATTTTATGATTTTAATAAAGTGTGTATCATGATGGAATAAATAGAGGCTGCCAGCGCAAGAAAAAATCAACTTGCGGGGCAGCCTCTGGTGTTTGTCGTACCTGTTAGATCAGGGTGACTTTCTGTTTAGCCAAAGTATCTGTTCAGCAGACCTTCAAACGCACAGCCATGTCTTGCTTCGTCTTTCGCCATTTCGTGAACTGTGTCATGGATCGCATCCAGGTTCTGGTCTTTTGCCATCTTAGCGAGAGCTTTCTTGCCAGCGCAAGCGCCGTTTTCAGCGTCAACACGCATTTCCAGGTTTTTCTTCGTGGAGTCTGTGACTACTTCGCCCAGCAGTTCCGCGAATTTAGCAGCATGTTCTGCTTCTTCCCATGCAGCCTTTTCCCAGTACAGGCCGATTTCAGGATACCCTTCTCTGTGAGCCACTCTTGCCATTGCCAGGTACATGCCGACTTCTGTGCATTCGCCTGTGAAGTTTTCTTTCAGACCTTCGATGATCGCAGGGTCAACACCCTTGGCAACGCCTACAACATGCTGGTCAGCCCATTCTTTCTTTCCTTCCTGAGCCTTTACGAATTTTTCCGCGGCAGCCTTGCACTGCGGGCACTGTGCTGGTGGTTCCGCTCCTTCATGAGTATAACCGCAAACTGAACATGTCCATTTCATAGTTTTCTACCTCCTAAATCATGATTCAAAATTATATTATGTAGGAAATATCACTCCTGGATATTTCCGAAATACCGAACAAAGCTGGTCCCCCGAAAGCGATGATCGAAAGGTAACTTTGTCATACTCTAGTTATACCACTTTTTCCATGGATAAAACAACCTTTTTTTTGTCCAGTCTTTACCTTTTGTGAAAAAAAAGGTATAATTTATGATACGCACGCAAAGGGGTGGGCAAAATCACTTGGGATCGGTTTAAGGAGCGGAGATAAGGGTATGAAAATAGGTAAGAAATTAATCGTGGGGCTCCTGATGGCAGGGCTTTTTTCCATGTCCTTCACAGGATGCACCACATTTGATAATTTTAAAGAAGCTTTTATAAATAAAAACGCACAGCAGGACGATACTATTAGAATAGGCGTCTATGAACCCATGAGCGGCGGGGAAAAGGATGGCGGAGAGTTGGAAATCCAAGGAATTGAACTGGCGAATCAGCTGTACCCGACAGTCCTGGGAAAAAAGGTGGAGCTGGTCTACGCGGACAATCGTTCGGATATCGACGCAGCGGAGACCGTAATGGCTGATCTAATGAAAAAGCGGCCGCTGGTTGTCCTGGGCAGCTATGGCAGCATTTACTCTCTCGTGGCTAACGCGCATATAGAAGCGGCGGGAATTCCGGCCATTGCCATGACCAACACCAACCCGCTGGTAACGAAAAATCATCCTTACTACTTTCGGGTCTGCTTCGTGGACACCTACCAAGGGGTCGCCTTGGCGAGATACGCTTATGAGGAGCTGGGGCAGCTGAAAACCGGCATCCTGCTTCCGGAAGACGATGACCAAGCCATTGCCATGGCCAGCGCTTTCAAAGAGAAAATGATAGAACTCACAGGAGACCAGGAAGTTGTCGCTGTTTATCAGAAATTCAAGTCAAAGGACGAAGATTTTTCTCAGCAGCTCCAGGCTATTGTGGATTCAGGGGTGGGGACGGTCTTCCTGGCCGGCGACACAGCAGATGCGGCAAATGTCCTAAAGCAGGCTAAAAAAATGGGAATCAGCCAAATCACCTTTTTAGGCGGAAATGGCTGGGCCACAGATGAATTCATGGACAACGGGGGAAAATACGTTTCAGGCAACATTGCGTTTTCTACTTTATACACAGAAAAAGAGGCAGTAACAGCCACCTCACAGGAACTTTCTGACGCATACAAGAAAAAATACGGTGGCGACAAGACCCTGGAAGCAGCTACGGCACTGGGATTCGATGCGTATCTTCTGGCCCTGCACGCCATTGAAGCGGCAGGTACAGGAACAGATGGTCAGCAGGTACGCAATGCGCTGGCAACTACGGAAAACTTCCAGGGTGCGTCCGGGGACATTACTTTTGATAATTACGGAGATCCACAAAAATCCGTTGTTATAAATACGATTGTCAATAAAAAAATCAACCCGATTTGCACCATAGAGCCTTACGAACCAGAACCGGAGCCGAAGGCGGGCAAATCAGACAAATCGAACAAAAAAGAAAAGAAAAAGGAGAAGAAAAATGGAACAGAAGATTAAAGAAGGTTTAGATCAAATCAGACCTTTCCTGCAGAGGGATGGGGGAGATATCGAGTTTGTGGAATATACAGATGACAATATCGTGAAAGTCAGATTACAGGGACACTGCGCAGGATGTCCAGGCGCGCAGATGACCATTAAAGGCGTAGTGGAAAAGATATTGAGGGAAAGCTATCCTGAGATCCAGGGTGTAGAAGCTGTCCAGTAATATCCGATTGGTAGGGGTTATGGAGAAGAGAGAAAGATCAAACAAAACAATTATAAGCGTAATCCTGATGCTGGCTCTGGTACTGGTGGTCCTGGGGCTGGCTATTCTTTTAGCGACAGGAGCAGGCGGAAATTCTGTGCCAGCCTCGATCTCGGCGGAAAAAAAGCCGCCCAAGGAAACGGAGCTGTCCATCGTGTGCGTTGGGGATGTCATGTCTCACGAGCCCCAGACACGGGCCCAGTACGATCCTGCAAGGGATTCCTATGATTATAATAATAATTTTCAATACGTGAAACCGTATATTGAGAACGCGGATCTGGCCCTGTGCAATGTGGAAACCACCTTTGCCGGCAAGCCTTATACGGGGTTTCCAACTTTCAGTTCACCCAACGCCTTGGCAGACGCCCTAAAAAACGCGGGATTTGACGTGGGAATCACAGCAAACAATCATATGGCTGACAAAGGGCTGGATGGCATCCTCAAGACACAGAAGGTCCTGAAGAAAAAGGGCCTGGCCGTGACTGGCAGCGTATTGGAGGAAGAAGATCCACGCTTTGTCATTACGGATGTGAAAGGTGTCAAAGTGGGCATTGTCGCTTTTACTTATGAAACCGGCTCGGGTCAGGATGCGGTGTCCATCAATGGGAGCATTGTTTCCGATGAGATCGCCTCACGCATCAATTCTTTTAATTTCAATACCATGGAAGAGGACAAAGTAAAGATCAAAGCAGCCATGGATAGCGCCAGGGCTGCGGGCGCAGAAGTGCTCATCGTTTATTACCATTGGGGAGAAGAATACCAAATGGCAGCCAACAAGCATCAAAAAGAACTGGCTCAGGCCACGGCGGACATGGGAGCGGACATCATTTTTGCCTCCCATCCCCATGTGCTGCAGGAAACGGATTACTTAACGCCAAACCCTTCGGGGAAGACGGTTTCCCAAGGTGAAGCCGCGGGAAAAACGGACGCAGGCGGAAAATCTTTGACAGAGACCAGCACTGGAGAAAAGGGACCGGATTCTAAGAAACCCGCAGAACAAGCAGCCTCTGACAAGCGAGTACCGGTCTTTTACAGCATGGGCAACTTCATCTCCAATCAGCGGACGGAAACACTTGGAAAGCCCGCCACCGAACAAGGGCTCATCGCCAGAGTGGACCTTACATATTCAGAGAACGGCGGAGTCAAAGAAGCGGCTTTAAGCGGCATCCCCACATGGGTGGATCGCTATTACGCAGGCGGAAAGACAGTCTATGAAATCGTTCCTTTGGATGAGCAATTAAAGGAAAATCAGGCCTTGGCCGCATCCGGGCATTTGTCCAGGGCAAGGCAGGCACAGGAGGAAGCGAATGAAACACTTGGATTCAATCATTAAGTACATTGATGAAAATAAAGAGAACATGCTGCGGGATCTGCAGGAATTGATAGCCATCAAAAGCGTGGCAGAAGGGCCGGACAGTGACCCGCCCTTTGGAGAAGGAGTGCATAAAGCCTTTCTTCATGTTTTGAAAAAAGCCCAGGCAGACGGGTTCCTGACGAAAAACGTGGATGATTATGGCGGGCATCTGGAGCTTCCTGGGGAAGGCCCTGGAGTCATGGGAATCCTGGTTCACCTGGACGTGGTGCCTGAAGGCAGCGACTGGGAGGAAGACCCTTATGGCGGCGCGGTCAAAGATGGGAGGATCTACGGCAGAGGGACTTTAGACGATAAGGGGCCCGCCATCGCTGCCTACTATGCTATGAAAGCAGTGAAGGAAAGCGGCGCGCCTTTGAAAGACACGGTGCGGATGATCCTGGGATTGGATGAAGAAACGGACTGGGTAGGCATGAATCACTATTTGTCCAAAATCCCTGCGCCGGATTACGGCTTTACTCCTGACGGGGATTTTCCAGCCATTCATGGAGAAAAGGGCATCCTGGTCTTTGATATCGCTAAAAAATTCGCGCCAGTTTCTGAAAAGGGTCTGGAGCTGCGGAGTCTGAAAGGCGGCAATGCGGCTAACATGGTGGCGGATCACGCAAGGGCCGTGGTGCGGGACACTTCCGGCGCGGGCTACGATGCCATCCGTGATAAAGTGGCCGCCTTCAGGAAGGAACATCAGGCGGAGATCAGCTGCAAGGGCGTGGGAAAAAGCTTTGAGATCACTGTACAGGGCGTTTCCGCACACGGAGCCAGGCCGGAAGCCGGTCTCAACGCAATTTCTGTGATCATGGAATTTCTCGGAACCTTGGATCTCGTCTCTGATGATGTGAGGGATTTCATTGATTTTTATAACACCTGTATCGGCTATGAACTGGACGGCCAGGCGCTGGGCTGCGCATGCGCCGATGAACCTTCTGGGCATTTGATTTTGAACGTGGGCATGGTGCGGGCTGATGACAAAGCTGCTTCCCTGACCGTCAATATCCGGTATCCAGTGACTGCTGACGCTGATCAAGTGTACGACAGCCTGATGCCGGCAGTGGACCGTTATGACATGGGTATCGTGAAGGGAAAGCACGAAGCGCCTATCTTCATTCCTGCCGATGATCCGATGATCGTCACGTTGATGGATATTTATAAAAAGCAGACTGGAGACATGGACAGCGAGCCGCTGGTCATCGGCGGCGGGACCTATGCCAGAGCCATGAAAAACGCCGTTGCCTTTGGCGCCAGATTCCCAGGAGAACCAGAACTGGCCCACCAGAAAAACGAGTCTCTGTCTGTTGACAGTCTGATGAAAATGGCCAAGATTTATGGGGAAGCCATTTACCGGCTGGCTGGGCAAGAGGAGGAGATGGCGTGAGCTGATGATCTTAAAAAATTTCATGATTGCTGTTACATTTTTGTATGAAACGCATCTAAAGAGGTAAGAGAGGTGGCCGGCTCTAATTGGAAATCACAGAAGGGACAAGCCGGTGGCAGTTTTACCACCAGATGGATAAAATTTTTGATTTGGTGGTAAAAGTACATGATTCCAACATAGGTTAGATGTCGAAAAAAGCTAAAACTTTACATAATGTAAAAAGTTATGTAAAGTTAGAAGTCGGATTCCCAAAAGTTGAGTGCGGATGCCCTCCATTTTTACCACCAAAATCAAAAAATACGCCCTTTGGTGGTAAAAATCATTCTCCGCTTCGTCAGAGAGAATGTGATTTATGGGATTGCGCCAGATCGTGTGTAAAGAAAGGAAAGTCATGAAAAAATATTTATCCAAAGTGTTACTGCTCTTATGTGTATGTGTATTGGCCGTGCTTGCCGGAGTTCATTATATCAGTCCGGCAAGGTGTACGGGGCCTTGGGAGGAACAGGTTGATTTTGAGGAGTTTTATAGCCAATACTCGGAGTTCGAGTATGGTACGAATCGCTATGGGAAGATGATCTTCCTGCGTCCCAGGCAAGCCAAAAACAAAATCATGGAGCTTGGCTTCCAAGCGCCTCTAGATAAAATCAAAGATCAATGCGGCTTGGATTTTGAGGCAAAGGATTGGAAAAGCCTGTGTGGGTATTTGCACTGTACGGAGACGAGCGGGCAGTTTTCAGCAGACGAGGAAAGGCTGTTTGCCTTTTTGAATGTGGCAGTTGAAATATATGATCACAGTGCTTGGCCGTCTTATGAACTAGCTGAGCTGTTTACCTTGAAGAATCGGACTTAGAAGTTCCTGTTAACAACAATGCAGCGGAACCAGCGGATTTTGAAAGGAAGCGTGTTATGATAGAATTGGCCAACGTGAAAAATCTTTTGACGGCGAACCTCCCACGATAAGGAAATGAAAAAGGCGGGGGATCGGGTCATCGAGCTGTGACCCAAAAAATTTTTAAAAATATTTTTGATTTTTTTGCAACATTTTGTCCGCTCATTCGTCTTTATATATAGAGGGGAAATTTAAAAGACGTGTGTATTGAAGAAAAGAAGGAAGATTCGGCTTGAAAAGGGAGGAGGAGAGTTCAGTTGCAGAGAACAAACAGTATGGACACAGTGATATTAAAGCTTCACCACAACTATCATAACCATAAGACTAGGAACACTTTGATCTTGGCGATGGTCAACTTGTTGCTGCTCGTCTATTTTGCCCTATTCATTTGCGTGGGACCCTTTGACGCATGGGCGAGGACGCATGAAGCGTTATGGTATGAAATATACCATGCGGTCAATCCTTTCACAACAGGTGCGTATATTGTTGGCTTGGCTGTTTTGATTCAACATGTGATGTACGATGGATGGGTGATCAAGAGTCTCATCAGTCTGTTTTATGCTGCGGTGATATGCGCATCCTGGATTGCGACAATGGGAATGACAAGCCCCTGGGAAATGTGGATATACCTTCCGCATCTGCTGGTGATCATTTTATGTGTGGCAGTCAGCTATAGAAAAAGGAAAATCAGGGAAATATAGCATGCGAAAATAGAGAAGCAGAGAGACGGCAATGTTTTTTACCGCCGAGGGGATAAAAATTGTGATTTGGCGGTAAAAAATCACAATTTCAACACAAATTTTATGTCGAAAGAAGTCGAAGGTTTACATAAATTTAAATATTATGTAAAATGGATGGAGATATCTTCAAAAACATTCCAAAATATACCTAATTTTTACCGCCAAAATCGAAAAAAACACCATTTGGTGGTAAATTGGCAATTTAGGCAGCCTAGACTCACTGAGTTCCTCCAAAAAATATTCCCTGAAGCACTGCGCCATGAAAGGAAGGAAAGCAATGATTACCAGAATAATAAAAATCGCCGGTTTGATCGTAGGTTCCTATTTGGCAGCAATGATAAGCGGGACTATTTTATGCCAAATATCTACGGTTGATGATGATGTTTTCAATTTAGGATTTCTAGTGGGCTTTTTCGTGCCTATTTTGGTTTTGATCTCCAATTACATTTTTAAAAAGGGAGAGTAATGCTGCGGCACAGCAATAATCCACCTGATGCTTAAAAGCACTGGCATGTGAAGGCGGGTTTTAAGCGCCTTCACATGCCAGCTTTTCGATGGCTAGTTTATAAATGTTCTTTGCTTTTTCCAGATCTTCAAGGAAAATGCATTCATTTGGCTTATGCTCCGTGCATTCTCTTCCTGGAAACACGGGTCCAAAAGCGACTACGTGATCCATGGCCCGGGCATAAGTGCCGCCGCCCATTACTAAGGCTGGAGTGTTGTCGCCGGTGACTTCCCGGTAGGCTTCCATCAGTTTTTCGATAACCGGGCCGTGCTCGTCCATATAGACTGGCTTTTTCCACATTTCCATTTCCACCGTCAGCCCCTGCTTTGCCGCAATCGCCTGCATAGGCTGGAGAACATCCTCAGGTCCATAGGTGACAGGGCACCGAATATCGACTTTCATCACTACCTTGCCACCTTCCATATCAATTTTTCCAACGCTGAAAGTCAGGCCGCCGCTGGCCTCATCACAAAGATTCACGCCGAATTTGCTTCCGTCCAGGCTCCAGCCGATTTTGTCCATATAAAATTTAGCAAACGGGCAGTCTTTTTCCGCCGCTTGTTCCATCAGCTTAGTAATGGCGTTTTCCCCTTCTTCAGGCATGCTTCCATGTGCTGATTTTCCGTGCGCTTCAAGGGCAGTCCCGTCACTGAGCACTGCTTTGGCATGGTCAGCCACCATGTTGGCTGCTTTGCCGCCGGCGATTTCCCAAAATCCTGAGGCCATGGCGTCCATGGAAACCGCAGCTACTAGGATGCCTTTTTCTCCATAGATGGCTGGAAAATCCGCGTCAGGGGTAAAGCCAAAAGAAGGAATTTCCTCGTGCGCCTTGTAGTATTCCATGTCATCCCAATCGCCTTCTTCCTCCTGACATCCGAAAATCAGACGGATCCTTTTGTTCAGCGGCTTTCCTGCGTCCAGGACTTCCTTCATGGCATACATTGCCGCCACCGCGGGGCCTTTGTCATCCACCACGCCTCGGCCATAGATCTTGCTGTCCGCGATCTCTCCGCCAAAAGGATCGTGATCCCAGCCGTTTCCCGGCGGCACCACGTCCAAATGAGCCAAAATGCCCATCAACTCTTCTCCCTGGCCGATTTCTGCGTATCCCAAAAAATCACCGACTTTTTTCGTGCGGAACCCTAATTTTCCGCAGAGTTCCAGAGCTTTTTCCAGGGCATCATGCACGGCTTTTCCATAAGGCATCCCTGGCTCTGCCGGCGCGCCTGTCACGCTGGGGATCGCCACTAGTTGTTTTAACGCTTCGATCATGGTTTCGTGTCCTCCGTTCCAACTTTATTTTTCTCGAGGTCTTCTGTATGTGAGCTTGCTGTGCTGTAGTCCCATTTTAGCATGGAGTTCCAGCATCATCAAGGCCGATTGCGCCGCTTCCAGAACAGGTACGTTCAGATCAGCCTTTTGCAAAGCGCTTTCCAGATCTTCCGTCACGTTGATCATAGCCGTGCAGCCAAGTACGATGGCCTCTGCTTCGTATTCCTCGATGGCCAGGACGCTTTTTTGATACAAGGCTTGCAATAGCTTTTCTCTATCATGCAGCTCTAGGACAGGGATATCCACGTTGAAGATGTTTATGATCCTGTCCCGCAGACCCGCTCGGGCCACGAGGTTTCTCAGCATTGGCACTACGTCAGGCAAAACCGTAACAATGGCGATTCGATCCGCGAGACCCAAACTCAGGTGAATAGCTGGCTCAAAGCCGCCGACCACGGGGACATCCACGCATTCTCTCACCGCCCGAACCGCAGGATCTCCGAAGCAGTCCACGAAGATTCCGTCAAAGCCTTGCGCCTCCGCTTTTTTCGCTAGTTCCAGAACCGCGGGCTGGGCCATGGCCTCATCATATTCGCATTCGATAGATGGGGGTCCTGATTCGATGGACCAGGATTCCAGCTCAGTATCAGCGCTTAGATGTTTGCCTATGTATGCCAGCTCCTGGGCTGTGGCGCGTACTGTCACTGGAACTAAATCCAGAAGCTTGATTTTCTTTGTCATAGAACTTCCCCTCCTTGCGGCACGTAATCTTCTTTGCGGATCGGCGTGCTTTTGATGGTGTTGGTGTATCCCAGCTCGATCATCAGCTCCAGTGTTTTCACACCGGTTTTTAACGGTTCGATGACCTGCGTTTTACTGCCGGCCCTGCGAAGCGCGGCCTGCACTTGATCAGCGGCCTGGTTCATGCCTGTGCAGCCAAGGACTACCGCCGTGATCCGCTCTTTTTCAAACTCCAGGCAGCAATCAGTCAGCCGCTGGATCAGTTCGTTTTCCTGCAGCTCCAAGACGGTCAGTTCCACAGGCTTTACAGCAGCGATGCGGTTTAGAAAACCATAATGCCTGGCCTTGCGCTCCTCGCAGGAAATACCGTAATCATCAGTGGTGATGATACCCACCCGCTCACCGAGAAGGCCGGCGAAAGACACTGCGCTGCCATAGGGCCCCAGCACAGGCTTTTGGGAAATTTCTCTTGCTGCTATCAGGGCTGGGTCATCAAAACAGTTGATGAAGATGCCATCACAATCGTCTTCCTGCAATGCCATCACAAGGCGCAAAATTTCTGCGCCATTGATGATGCCCTGAGCTTCCGTTTCAACAGATCGGTAGCCTTGTTTCACATCTGCGAATTCTATTTCAGTGCCTGGGCGGACCGCTTTTCGCAAATAAGTCTCCATAGCCTGAACAAAGTCAGGCTCCATCATCGGCGCTGGATTGATGATTTTGATTTTCATGATTATTTCCCTCCTTCTTTCTCCTTGAAAGATACATAGTCAAAGTCAAAGCCAAAGCTTCTTGGGCCAAAGACTTCCAAGCCCCTTTCGGTCTTCCAGATTTCCGGCGCAGGCAAAGCGAACACAGTCAATTCCATACCGTTTTCATAGTTGGGATTGGTCACTGGGTTGCCGTTCTTGTCCACCACACAGATTAAATCTGGCGCGCAGATGTCCACCTGGCCATCCAAATAGGAAACAAGATGCTCGTTCTTGTACCACACTTTATACTGGTGACCTTGATATTCGCCGATTCCATCCATAGTGGTTTCGCCATAAATGAAGCCGCCTGTTTCTTCCACGTTCCAGTCTTTTACTATGCCTCGGAAGAGGAGCTTGCCGTCTCCGGCTTCCACCACCTTTTCCGCCGGATCATCACCGTTTTCTTTAGCGATACGCAGGGCTTTTCCCAGCTTCAAGGTGTAGGACAAAGCGTTAGGGATCACAGAGTCTCTCAGCACCTTGCCGGTCACCGGATGATCTGCCACGCCGATTCGGTTGCTGCTGGCCACTGCCACGGCGCGGATGATGTCTTCGGAGCGGATATCATCGACAATATCCTTGATGATCATGGTGTCGCCGAACTGAGTCGCCAAAGCGATAGGGGTCATGGGCACGTCCTTTACATAGAACGTGCTGTGCTGCAGTTCGGGCACGGAACGTCCAGCAGGATCCGCGTCCACAATAGGAACACCCAGCTGGCACGCCGCATGAAGCGCATAGGCTGTGTTCGCTCCGCCTAGCTCCGTGGAAATCGCTGCGTAAAATTTTGTTCCAAAATAATCCTCCAGGGTTCGGAAAGCCAGAAGGGATTCGGGATAGCCCAGCTGCGGCAGCCTGGCGTATTTTTCTTCTGTTGTGTTCAAAGACGCAGGTGAACCGCACATGTACGGCACGCCCACATAAGCGTCATCAGGAACCTCCTGGGGATCCACCATGTAAAGTTCCTTCCCTGCGTCAAAGTCTTCCTGCATCAGATCAAGGCCTAGCTGCAGGTCGCCTCCTCCGCCTGTGCCCACAATGGTGCATCCATAAAGGATGTCGATGATCTCCTGCTGTGTTAATTTTCTCATGTCAAAATTTCTCCTTTCGTATGATAGCATTATATAGGAAATGGTGCTGAGGATATTTTTTCCACAAAGTCCGCACTCCCCAATGCGGGGTGGCAGATTTTGCGCTTTCTATCTAAGCGTTTTTTTCTGCGTACACGCCGTCGAGTTTTCTGGATTTGGATGGGAAAAATCTTTCTAAAATCAGATAAACGATAAATCCTACCACAACGCCGTTGCAGTTAAACACGCCAAATGGAATGAACAGGGCGATTACCAGTGAAACGATGGTGGCAATGATACCCACCCAGTTCCAGCCCTCCAGAGGATGCCAACTGGCCGGTTTCCCTTTTCCAATGATCCAATAATCTGCGATCATCACCCCTGCGATCGGTGCGCCGAAAAAGGCGATCCAGTCCAAAAAAGTTCCGATAAAGTCCAAAATGCCCAGTACAGCCAGAACCACGCCAAGCACGCCCACTGCGAAGGTGGCTTCTCTCCTCCGGTTATCGGGAAGATTGAAAGTCATGACCGCATCCAGGCCGCCTGTATAGGCATTGATGGAATTAGTGGTCAATTGCGCTAAAATCATGATCGTCAGGCCCAAAATAGGCAGCCCCACCACGGCCATGACTTGACTGATATCGTAAATGCCTGCTACTCTCGATAGCAGGATGCCGATCACACAGGTAATAATGCCTGCGGGCATCAACCCCCAGATAGAAGATTTGATGGTGTCCTTCCTGTCTCTCTGGAACCTGGTCAGATCCGCAGCAGCGAAGGCTGATGCGGAAAAGAAACTGAAAGATAACCCGATGCCATCGATTATGGACATGGTTGGTTCTGTTACCTCGTTGCCAGTAAGCCCTGCGCTGCCATAAGTTTTAAAAGCCATCACAGTGCCCAAGATCATAATGGCCAGCAGCAAAGGCACAGATATGGAATCCACGTTTTTCAGCGCTTCCATGCCCCACACGGCGATGAGCACCATGACCATGCCCCAGAAAACGGACGAAGCTATCACGGGGATTTCAATGTCAAAGGCTTCCCGCATCAGCGTGGAGAACGCTTCACCGCATACATTGACCTGCAGGCCAAAGAAGCCGGTCAGGGAAATGGTGAACAGGGAACTAACCAGCAGCCTGGTACCCTTTCTGCCAAAGGTAGATTGGGCAATCGCGCATGTGGGAATCCCCAAGTCCGCACCCTGCATGCCTAAAATGAAAGTCAGCAATAACACCATGAGATAGCCGCTGATGCCTGCGATGACCGCATGAGCAGTGGACATGCCTTCCGCCAGCATGCTCCCCAGTAGGAAGGCGGGGATACAGATGACCATGCCGGCCTGAACCATGACCATGGCGATCCAGCTTTTACGCTGATCTTTTGGAACCTCTGACAAAGCAAAGGCTTCAATGCTCTTTTGTTTTTCTGCCATAAGTTTTTCCTCCATACATAGTTGGTTTTATGAGAAATCTCTGTAGTGTGATTTTCAAAATATCGATAAAGTCTGCCGCTGAAAGAGCGGCGGTAAAGCTAGCTTTGCTTCTGTTATAATGTTAACAATTTTCTGTTAATTTGTCTTTGGGGAGTTCGATAAATAAGATGGCTATATTTTTGTGAAATTTACAAAAATAATTGCCTTTTTACCGGCATTTATTATAATATTATACAGAACCGTCATGAGATAAGAGGTGTGATATGAAATCGATCACTGTGGCTGATATTATGAATCTGGATGTAATGAAGGGCTGCCGTCTGGCAGCGGGCGAGAAAGGACTATCCAAAGAAGTGCGTTACATCAATGTCTACGACAATCCCCTCAGCGAAACGGACCAAGAGATCCAGGCCTTTCCAGGAGAAATTTCGCTGACATTTTTTTATCATGGGAAAGACAATCCTGATTATCTGTATGATACTCTGAATCTGCTTATCACAAGGCATGCTGCTGCCTTGATCGTCTTTGATGAATATTTTAAGGAAATGCCCCTGGAGTTCAGAGCGCGCTGTGATCAGGCCGCGCTGCCGCTGATCTTCGTGGACCGCAAAGTTCCTTATTCCCTGCTGATTTCCAGCATTATCGAATATCGGGTCCAGGCTGAACAGAGAAAACACATTGCGGACAAGCTGTCTGCTATTGCCAGTCCCCGTACTTCTGCTGAAGAAAAAATGCGGCTGACTACGGATTTGCATAATGGATTTCAAAATAATGTGGTCGTCCTCTTTGCCGTGGAACCGGGCGGTGATAGGGAAGACCGAACTTTCAGCGCAGAGACGCTGAACCTTTGCGGCGCAATTTCCCGTGACCCTCACTTTTTTGCGGCAGAGTACAACGGCGGCGTGCTGGTGATTCTTTCCTACAGCGACCATCGATTGTCGGATGTTCACGACTCAGTGAAAAATTCCATCCATGTGATTCACAACTATCTGCCCGATGCTGCCATAGGCATCAGTGACCAATGCCATCTGTCAGAGCTGGGGACCGCCATCACCCAAAGCTGTACAGTGCTCCAGGCTGGCAGCCTTTCGCCAGGAACAGACTCTGCCTATGGTGATCTAGGTGTGACGCGGATGTTATTGGAGCTTTCTAACACTTCTGCCCTGGAAAATTTTTATCAAGACATCCTGGGTCCCATCAAGAAGCACGATCAGGAGAACAATGGGCAGCTTTTGGAAACCATGCTTTGCTTTTCCTCCTGCGGCATGAATTATAAAAAAACAGCCAATGCCATGTTCCTCCACGAAAATACTATCCGTTATCGCATTGCCAAGCTGAAAGAGTTGATCCCCTATGGGAAAAGTGACATTGACCTTTATGAAACCATATCCATCACCGCGAAGATTCATCATATAAAGCAGGGCTAAGAAGCGGAGATAGGACGCAGCCACTAAGGGTGGGCCGCCATTTTGCCGCCGCATCTTCTGCCGCCGAACCAGTCATGGAAACTTGCGGTTAGCCGCAGGATTTACCTTGACAAATCAATTTCTTCAAAAAAGTTTGTAACGAAGCTTCACTTTGCGGGTCTTTTAGATGAAGAGGTGGAACGATGAAGTATTTTGATGAAATCTATGAACTGTATTTCCAGGACGTATACAAGTACATTCTGGCCATCAGCCGCAGCAACCAAGCGGCGGAGGAAATCACCCAAGAGACATTTTTTCGGGCCCTGAAAAACATCGACTCTTTTCGTGGTGACTGCGACATCCGTTTTTGGCTCTGCGGCATTGCGAAAAACGAATATTTTCGGGCAATGGAGAAGGGAAAACTCCAAAGCGGCGAAGAAATGCCGGATGTGCCCGCTGCAAAAGAGACGGAAAAGGATTTCATCAAGCAGGAAGACTCTTTTCGTATCCACCAGATTCTGCACCAGCTCGAGGAGCCATACAAAGAAGTGTTTTCCCTGCGGGTTTTCGGAGAACTGCCCTTTAAAAAGATCGGGCTGATCTTTGGAAAGTCGGAAAACTGGGCAAGGGTGACTTACTATCGGGCAAAGCAGAAAATTCAGGAGAAATTGGAGGATGAGGAACGTGAATAAACTAAATTGCGGCGTGATTGCCGATTTGCTGCCCCTTTATATCGATGAGGCGTGCAGCGAGGAAAGCAAAAAACTGGTAGAGGTGCATTTGGAGGAGTGTGAAACGTGCAGGGAGGCGCTCCAGAAAATGAAGGTGGAGATCGAACTGCCCGCTGAAACAGGCGATGCGCAAGACGGGCTGCGGAGGATCAAGAAACTGCTGAAGAAAAAATACATCCTATTTGCCGTGACTGCGGCAGCGATCGCTGCGGTCTGCGTTGGCTTTTCCTTCTGCATGCAGGTCATAGAGACTCCCATTGAGTATCAGGACGCAAAGGTGTCTGTGGTACAGAACAAGAAGGATCCATCGCAGTACGATCTGGTTTTCAATGGGCAGCAATATGGGTGTCTTTATGGAGAAGCCATCACTTTGAAAGAGAATGAAGACACGATTTATGAAGCGGAGATCATTCATACGGTCAGTACGCCGTGGACCAGGCTTTTCCAAAGAGAGCCGATGAAAGACGAGGTTGCTTTTACCTATTCTGCGGACCCGGATACTGTGTCGGGCTCTACAACAGATCGTTCCGGAAAGAAAAGATATTTCAAGACCGTGGCCGTGTATTATCAAGCCACGCCTGCCGATGAGAGAAGACTGCTGTGGATGGCAGATTGGTTCCAGGATATGACGCAAGGCGCAGAAGCGAGCACAAAAGAATAAAGGAACTTAAATGTGGACACAGCCGCTAAGATTCGTAAACGATGTGGGCGACCTTCTCGGAAAGCTGGGCGTACAAGGCTTTCAGCTCGGACAAATAAGCAAGGCCGTTGTCGGTGATGGCATAATAAACCCTGATCCGATTCCCTTCTGAGATTTCCTGGCGGCTGTTTTCTACATACCCCTGTTCTTCCAGTTTCGTCAGCACATTGTAAAGCAGCGGCATTTTATAAACGCCTTCGCTGCGGCTGAGCATTTCCTGAACGATCTCATAGGCATACATCTCTCGCTCTGACAAAAGGCGAAGCACTAGGAGCGGTACGGTGGAACGCTTGAACTGGGCTGCGAAATTGTTCAGGTTATCTTCTTTGCTGTTTGCTTTTCGCTTTTTCATAACATGATCAGCCCTTCCCCTTTTCCAAATCATTACTTTTATATATCATATCACGACTCCGTATATTTGTCAAAGGAGTACATATGATTATAGTTTATATAAAATAGAAAACTATATATTTTATTGACATATATAAACCTGTATGCTATACTTTTAGTCAAGGAATAAGCTTGGGCAGACCAGTGCCAGAAAGAACGTGTATTGTGTAAGAGATAAACGCTGGGCGCTTTTGCGGTTTTCCGTCAAAGGGGAGTGTGTGAATGAAAGTAAGGAGTGGTGTGTATGCCATGAAATTGGCCTAGGAAGTGTTGTATTGTATGAAATAAATCGTGGATTTAATTTGTAGCCAAATGGGGAGATCGTTGATTTGGCTACATTTTTTTGTGGTCATCAGGCATTTGGGAAAACCGGGGTAGGAAAGCTTTGGCGTTGGCTTGGGTTCCGCAGGTCTTCGTTAAATGGAGATAAAAAAGCCGGAGCTTTTGCGCTCCGGCCGCTGGTCAGTACCTAGCCTGCGTACACAACTTCCTTAAACAAGGTAGCATTTTCGTTCGGATATTTGGTCAGTCCTTTGACCCATCCGGATTTCCCGCCTTTGATCTTCACATGGAGATAGATCTTAGTGTGCTTGGCATTGAGATAGATTTTATCGATTTTCACCTTTTTTTCAGGTTTCAGAGTGGCGATCTTTTTTCCACCAGGGCTTTTGAGCACGTTCATGGTAAGGTTCGCGGTCCAATAGGACTGTTTCAGGTAATCAAGATAAGTCTCCTTGAGCTTTGGCTGTGTGGTTTTCTGCGTCATTTTGCCCTTTTTGTATTGGTAGTCCAGACGAAAACTGATGGCACCCAGGGAGTAAGACATTTCACCATAGGTCACCCCGATTTTGTTGCCGGACACAGTGATCTTTCTGACATTATTATGGTATCCAATTTTGGACATGGAATCCAAATCAATGACTTTTTTCAGCTTGCCCTTCTTGTACTGGTAGATGGCTGCGCCTGGAATGTCGTAATTCTCGATGGTGCGGAGCAGAGCCAGATAGGTTTTGCCATTATCCAGCTTCAGCCGCCGGGCTTCGATGCTATATGTGTATAGTGATGTGGAAGTGTTGTATGAAAGAGCTTTCTTTCCATTGATAAACACATCACACCCCTCATACATTTGATATCGTTCATTGTACGGGGCAGAAATCAAAAGCTTGTCCGCTTTTTTGTCGCCGGTCACATCGTACTGGGTGTATGTCTTGTTTACTTCCAGCAGATTGTTGGCTGTCTTGGCCTCCGCCGAAGCCGGCGTGACCATAAAGAAGCCTACTGCCAGCAGAAACACTGCCGCCGCCAGCCCTCTAGTGAAATAGTTTGCTTTCATGAATTGATTCCTCCGTTCTGGCAGCTGTCAAAAGGGCGATCCGTGCGCCGCTCTTTCCGCCACTATGTTCAGTATACTCCTAAAAGAAGAATGGTTCAATATGGAAATGGTTAGCCCCACCTGTAAAAATTCAAATTACTCTGCCGTTCCTCAATCGCCTAGCCTGCGTACACAACCTCCTTAAACAAGATAGCGTCTTCGCCTGGAAATTTGGTCAAGCCTTTGATCCACCCGAATTTTCCGCCTTTGATTTTCACATGCAGATAAATTTTCGTGTGTTTGACATTAAGATAGATTTTATCGATTTTCACTTTCTTACCAGGTTTCAGCGTAGCGACCTTTTTCCCGCCAGGGCTTTTCAGCACGTCCATGGTCTGACTCGCGGTCCAATAGGTTTTTTTCTGATAACTCTGGGAAGTTTCTATGAGCTTTGGCTTTGTGGTTCTCTGGGTCATTTTGCCTTTCTTGTACTGATAGTCCAAACGAAAGCTGATGAGACCCAGGGAGTAAGACATTTCGCTGTATGTCACTCCGATCTTGTTGCCGGACACAACGATCTTTTTCACACTATTATGATTTCCGATTTTAGACATGGAATCCAGATCAATGGCTTTTTTCAGTTTTCCTTTCTTGTACTGGTAAATGGCCGCGCCTGGAATGTCGCTATTGTCAACGGTGGGGATCAAAGCCAGATAGACCTTGCCGTTATCCAGCTTCAGCCGCCGGGCTTCGATACTGTATGCGTATAAGTATGGCGAAGCGTTGCATGAATAGGCTTTCTTACCATTGATGAACACGTTGCATCCATGATACATTCGCGCCTGTTCGTCCCATGCGGCGGAGATCAAAAGTTTGTCCGCCTTTTTGTCACCGGTCACATCGTACTGGGTATATGTCTTGTTTACGTTCAGCAGATTATTGGCTGTCTTAGCTTCCGCTGAAGCTGGCGTGGCGATAAAGAGGCCTACTGCCAGCAGAAACACTGCCGCCGCTAGCCCTTTAGTGAAATAGTTTGCTTTCATGAATTGGTTCCTCCGTTCTGGCAGCTGTCAAAAGGGCGATCCAAGTGCCGCTCGTTTCGCCGCCATGTCCAGTATACTCCTAAAAGGGGGATGGTTCAATATGGAAATGCTTTAGCCTTGTCTAGTGCTATAATTCTTTCAGCAACCCAGCGCAGCCACTGATCCATTGGATCGCACCTTCCAAACGATAGTCCTTGAAATCCGCATTACCCAAAATTTTGGCGATTTCATCCGTAGTGATAGATAAATCGATGAACTCGGCAGGGTGATCTCCCTGTTTGGCGATATCCTGAATATGGTCGAAATAAGTTCCCGACATGCCGAAAACAGTGGAAAACCCCGGGATGTCCCGAACGGCGTTCTCCACTGTTTCTTCCGTGTCTTCGTAAAACAGGCTTCGGCCATTGTCATAGAGAGGATAAAACTGTTCGCCCGCAGAATTGATTTTTACTGCGATGTTCGATAAATGCCTGTCATCCTGTCTGGTCATAAAATCTAGGAGCAGCATTTTTATGAATTTATCTTTATATTGAGGCCGCATGCTCAGAAGATTTTCGTATTCATTCTCGCCTCGGATCCCTGAAAAAAGCCTGCGGAAATGGACAATATACTCCTTAGAAAAATCATAGAGAAACGTGGAAAAAACGGTATCTCTGGCTGTGCGGCACGCAGGGCAGCAGTCAACACCCAGCTTTGTTGCCAGGTTGTATACCGCCACTTCTGATTCTACATCTGTCAGCAAAGGACCAATCCTTTTTTTGTAAATACCGTACTTCCCATTATACACACCGTACCGCTTGATATTGAACCCTTCCGGGCTGTTGATGGGGCTCTGCCCTTGGGTATCCAAATGCTTTCGGAACACCTTGTCAAAGGACTCGTTAAATGCGTCCTCCATATTTTCGTCAGGATTTTCCGTGATCCAAAGCAGGTCCTTTGGATGCATGGCCTTGGTGATTTTTGCGATTTCCAGAGTATTGTACTGAGAAAGGCCGCAGCGAAAGAGAATCCGCTCAATATCCCGCCGATCTCTGCTGACGATCCTTTCCGCCAAGAATTCCATGAACCTCGCCCTGTTCCAGGACTGCTGCCCATGGGTGTAGCGCAAAACCACCTGATTAAAGTCTGGCTGCGTAAAGGTGACCTCATAAGATGGAGATACGATCCCGATCACCTGATTTTCCCATTTCAAGTACATTGCCGCAGAAGATTGTTCCATAATGCGCCTCCGATCTATATACGCCTGCAATCTATTATGTCCTTACAGTATAACACGTTGCGGGGCGAGGGCAATGGGAATTTTCATCTACCGCATATAATCCGACATTCGGCAAGCTCCGTCCGCGTCTGTTTGACGAATGAAGGTTTCGTTTTCATCTGTGATCCCGCCCAGCGCGTATACGGAAATGGAGATTTGCCTGCGAATTTCCCGCAGGAAAGAAAGGCCTTTGCCTGGCAGCCCTGGTTTACAGGAAGCAGCGAAAATATTGCTGGCTATTACGTAATCCGCTCCAGCGCTCTGTGCCCGCAGCGCTTCTTTGATAGAATGAACGGATACGCCCACTGTGGAAAAAGCGGCCAGATTTTCCCTCTGTTCCCAAAACTGCGGGAAAGGCAGGTGAATGCTGCGGCAGCCGATTTCCTCGGCAATCTGAACAAAAGTATGACAAATAAACTGTATTCCGGCTTCTCGGCAGGCTTGCCCCACTTCCAAGGCCAATTGCCGGTATGCGCTGGGCGAAAGATCCTTTTCCCGCAGAATCAGCATGTCCGCGGTGCCCTGCAATCGGCGGGACTGCTCGGCCAGAGGCAGGGCGCATAAGTGGCGATTGGAAATGACAATATGCTTAAAGGTAGACATAGTCATTCATCACCGGCTGCAAACCCCGCCCTTCGATGGCTTTCACCATTTCCGCCACATTGCGTCCATCCGCGATTTCAAATTGATCATCGCCCTGCTGGTCACTTTCTTCACTGTGACTGCCAATGCCTGTGCTGACGCCTGCGGAAATCTTCGTGGCCGCCAGCCCGATCACATGATCCCGAAAATCCGCCCGTTCTCTGGTGGAAATGGTCATGCCAGCGAAAGGCATGAAGAGCCGGTAAGCGCACATTACTTGCAGCAGCTGCTTTTCATGCACGTCTTTCGGATTGATTCGCGCGTTGTTGACAATGGGGCGCAGGCGAGGGCAGGAAAAAGAAATCTCCGCATGAGGATACTTTCTTTGCAGCAGATAGGCGTGCATGCCAGTCGCAAACGCATCCTTTCTGAAATCAGCCAGCCCTAAAAGAGCTGCGAAGGCCACGCCCCGCATGCCGCCCTTCAATGCCCGTTCCTGAGCGTTAAAGCGATAAGGAAACACTCTTTTGTGGCCTGCCAGGTGAAGGGTCTCATATTTGCCGGAATCATAAGTTTCCTGAAAAACCGTCACATAATCGGCGCCGCGTTCATGGAGATAAGCGTAATCCTCTGAATTCATGGGATAAACTTCGATGCCTACCATCTTAAAATATTTCTGCGCCATGCGGCAGGCCTGCCCAATGTAAGTTACATCTGATTTTGTCCGGCTCTCTCCTGTGAGAATGAGGATTTCCTCTAGTCCAGTATCTGCGATGGCTTTCATTTCTTTTTCGATTTGTTCCGGGTCCAGACGGGCCCGGCGGATCTGATTGTGGCAGTTAAAGCCACAGTAAACGCAGTAGTTTTCACAGTAATTGGAAATGTACAGAGGCGTGAAGAGGCAGACGCTGTTGCCAAAATGCTTTCTCGTTTCTTTCTGGGCGCACTGGGCCATTTGTTCCAGGAAAGGCTCCGCGGCTGGGGAAAGAAGGGCCTTGAACTCCTCCGGGCCCCGATTTGTTTTGGTCAGCGCCCGCTTTACGTCTGATGCTGTATAGGTGTCGTAATCATAGCGTTCCATGGCTCCGATGACTTGCTCCATGACTGTGGATGTCTCTAGGATTTCCATTTCCGACCAGTATGCCATATGGTCCATAGGTGTTTCTTTCATGCCTGCGTCCTCCTATTCTGCTAAAAAACCAGTGAGCGGTGACGATGCTTCGCCGCCTTTTTCCATCACCCTGCCTAGGCCTGCCAGATACGCGGCTCTTCCTGCGTCAATGGCATTTTTGAAAGCCCGGGCCATGGCCGGAATGTCGCCTGCCGTAGCGATGGCGGTGTTTGCCATGATCGCGTCCACGCCCATTTCCATGGCCTCGCAAGCCTGAGACGGGCGGCCGATACCAGCGTCCACGATGATGGGCAGGTCGATTTCATCAACTAAGATCTGAATGAAATCCTTCGTGCTCAAGCCCTTGTTGGAGCCAATGGGCGCTGCCAGGGGCATGATGGCCGCTGCTCCTGCGTTTCGCAGGTCCCTGGCAGCATTGAGATCCGGGTACATGTAAGGCATGACCACAAAGCCCTCTTTGGCTAGGATTTCAGTGGCTGTTATGGTCTCATAGTTGTCAGGGAGCAGATATTTGGTGTCACGGATCACTTCGATCTTTACAAAGTCCCCGCATCCCAGTTCCCTGGCCAGGCGCGCGATTCGCACGGCTTCCTGCGCGTTTCTCGCTCCCGAGGTGTTTGGCAGCAGGGTCACGCCCTGGGGGACGTGATCCAGAATATTGCCATGTCCAGCTGAATTGGCTCGCCGCAGGGCTAAAGTGATCATCTGCGCGCCCGCCTGCTCCACTGCCGCACGGATCAGTTCTACGTTGTATTTTCCAGAGCCTAGTATAAATCTGGAAGTAAATTCGTGACCGCCAATGGTCAACATATCTTGCTTCATGTTTGTTTGACCCCCTTAATCAAATCGTTGTGTTCGTATGTTCTCCTAAAATCAATTGAATGACCTTGTTCGCCTGATGTCCAGCGCAAATGGCGACTCTGGGTGCCATGAGCCCAACCCCATCTGCTATGTCTGTGGATTCATCGCCACAGACATAAAAACGGCGGCCCACTGTTCTGGTGCGGATGGCGTTTGCGTCTTTATAACCAGCCATGCCGGAGCCGGAAATCAGGTAAGTGTTCTTTGTGTTCGTCAAGATCTGTTCTGCCAGCATTGCCTTTGCGCCAGGATCATCGAAAGCTTCGCAGACATAACGGTATTCTTGGAAAATTTCTACGGCGTTTTCTGCTGTCACCTTACAGTCTTCGGTTTCCAGGCTGATATATGGGTTGATTTCCTGCAATAATCCGGTCAGGGCTTCTGTCTTTTTTCTGCCCAAATGGGGAATATGGTAAGCCTGCCGATTGAGATTGGATAAATCCACTCGATCAAAATCCACCAGCTTTAGCTTGCCGATACCGCTCCTGGCCAGCATGACCGCGATATTGCTGCCCAGGCCGCCAAGCCCGGCGATGGCCACTGCCGCCTGCTGGAGCTTTTCATAGATTTCCGGTGAAAAACGCTGGTCGCAGATCTGTTGAATCTCGGCTTTTGACGGTATTTGTGTTGTGGAAATTCGCTCTATCATCATCCACCTCCCACAAAACCCACGATTTCCAAGGTGTCAGTGTCTAAAAGCTGGATGTTTGGATGATCTGCTCTGGGAATGATCTCGCCGTTTTTCTCCACAGCGACCTGCTGACCGTCATAGCCTTCCTGCTCCAGGAATCCTGCTAAAGAAATGGGGTCAGCCAGCTTTTTCTCCTGTCCGTTCACGATCATTTCATACGCCTCCTTTTTTATAACGATAGGAAATATCGTATTACGATATTTCCGGAATTTCAACAAAGTCCACCTCTGAAAGAGAATTGGTGAAGTCGGCTTTGTTATAAGAAAAAAGGCACATAAAGTTCCACACCCGTGGTGGTGTGCCCCTTCATGTGCCATAGTGTCACAATCTCAACTGTTTCCCATATGCGATTTCTGCTATTGTGTTATTATACTACGAAGCGCATGGGGATGCAATGCATAAATTTTTCAATTTTTATGGTGTATAACAGTTATGTGGAGATGATGAAAAAAATGTAAAAAATAGATGAAAATGGTTGATTTGGATGGATAAATATGGTATTCTAAAAACACCCTCAAAAGGGGTGAAGGCACAATAGAATCATGGGAGCACAGGCGGTTGGCCTCGGAAAGGAGGCCCATATGACTGATTATGAAATCATAACCATCATGCTGATGGTATTGGGATTAGTAATTATGAGGAACTGCAACACAGGAAAATAACCGCCCCCGAGCTAAGGTTGCGGTTATTCCGAGAAATAACAACAATTGAGGCCAACCGTTCATGACGGTTCTCCCTCTGTTGTGCCTATTATACTACCGAAAGCCTGTCAAGGCAACAAAAACTTTTTTCATTCTAATAACTGTGACAAAAAGCAAGACATCACAAACACTCCTGCGGTACTCCCGCAGGAGTGTTTGTGCTATAGCTAGAATCACCCCATAGCATTGATAAAACGTTCTACCACAAAGCCTCCTCATCAATCCCAATATCCACAATGAACAATTCGCCGCAATAGGCTTTGGCAAAGGCCTGGAGATGAATGGGCTTTTTATTATGGAAAGTAACCGTATAATCCGCTCTTACCGCATTCAGATCCACCTGCGACTCCTTGACCGCGTCACCGCAAAGTCCAGATGGGATATCTAAGGACGCGATCGGAATTTTCCCTTTGAACTGATTGACAAAAGAGATCGCTCTTATGGCTCGAGGGTTGAGCTTTCCATGAAAGCCAGTCCCATAAATCGCGTCAATCATGATGTTCTGCCTGCCATTGACTTCCACAAAAGGCATGTCGGTCTTGGTCATATCGATGATCTGACAACGCTCTTTGATCAACTTAAAATTAGTGATGGCGTCTTTGGTGACAGGCGGACCGTCCACAAGAGCTAAGGTGACAGCCGCGCCCTCCTCCATCAGTTTTCTGGCGACCACGAATCCATCGCCGCCATTGTTGCCTTTGCCGCACAGCAGCAGGACCTTCATGCCCTGGAGAGAGGCAGACGCTTTCATACAAATGATTTCCGCCGCTGCGGTGCCAGCGTTTTCCATCATCTGATAATAGGACAAGCCCTCTTGGTTGGCTCGCTTTTCCAATATCTTCATTTGGCCGCAGGTTACAAACTTCAACATAATGCTCACATCCTAAATCTGATCTAATGGAGAAAGATCCAGCAGATCGTACTTCTGTAAAAATGGTTTTAGCTGATCTCTGATCTCTTTGCATCCGCCCTGCTTTTCCGATTCCAGGTTCAAAGGCAGGAGCGGATCGTGGAGAGATTTTCGCAGCAAGCACCAGCCGCCTTCAAAGGCGATCCTGACCCCTTCATGATTGGGAGAAACAAGGGTCATGTCCGGTTCTTTGTCTGCGAATCCCTTTAAAGCGTCCAGAACTTCGCCGCCATAGGCACCAAAGTCAGAGGCTAAGATTGGAATCCGAGCTTCTTTGGCTTCGGCAGGCTGCTTCAGGCTTTGGATCAAGCTGTCCAAGGTTTTGCCCTGGAGACGAAGCAGAGCGGTTTTGATGACGATCTTTGTGGCAAGATAGGCGCCATCATCCAGGAAATAATTTTCTTTCAGCGCCGCGTGGCCAGAGGTTTCAATGGCCAGCTGGCAGTCAGTGCCTGACGCGTTCAGTTCAATGGCCTTATTGATGACATTTTTGTAGCCCCGTTTAAACCGGAGGTGCTTGAGGCCCAGTTCTTTTTCCAGGAACACAGTCAGGTGGTCGCTGGTGATGCTGTCAGTCACAACTGTGCTCCCCGGATGATCTTCTGCTACCAGGGCTGCGGCCAGCGCCACGATGCTATTGCGGGCGATCTCCCTGCCCCGATGGTCCACGGCAGCGGAGCGGTCCACGTCCGTGTCAAAGATCAGTCCCAGATCAGCGCCCGCGGAAAGCGTCTTCATAGCAACGGAATCCATGGCTTCTCGGTTTTCCGGATTCGGAGCGTGGTTCGGAAACGTTCCGTCAGGAGACAGATACTGGCTGTCGCTGATATCAGCGCCTAAAGGAGCAAGGACCTTTTTCGCGTAAAAGCCGCCGCTGCCATTGCCTGCGTCCACCACGATTTTCAGCCCTGTCAGCGGTTTTTCATAAGAATCCGGATGGGAAACGCCTTTTTGAATCAAATCCCGCAGATGCGCACAGTAAGTTTCCATCAAATCCGTGTCCTGGGAAGGGTAAACATTTTTCCCCATGTCTCGAACCAGAAGGCCGGTGTCAGGTTCACCCAGGGCCTTCAATGCTTCGTCCGATTCCGCGAACTCGATGATTTCAGCGATATCCTGTTTGTTGAGGCCGCCGTGCTTGTCAAAAAACTTAAATCCATTGCGGTTATATGGCAGGTGGCTGGCGGTGATCATGATCGCCCCATCGCATTGATATTCCGAAAAGACCGTGGACATGAACATGGCTGGAGTGGAAGCCAGGCCGCAGTCCAGCAAAGTGACGCCATAGCCGCCCATGCCCATGATCAGACCGTTTTTTAGATGCTGGCCGGAAATCCGAGGATCCCTGCCAATGGAAATTTTCAGATCCCTAGTGTCCTTCCCCGTTTTATTGTGAAGCCACAGCAGATAGCCTTTTGCCAGACGTTCCGCCTCTGTGTTGGTCAGGTTCGGGAATTCGCCGGGAACGCCGCTTAGGGCGATGCCTCGGATGTCACTGCCGTTTTGTAGTTTCTTAAAATCAAATTCAGACATATTAGTACTCTCCTTATATGATATAAATACTTTACTTATCATGTGTAGTTATGGTAAAGTTAAAGGCGTGCGGAAAAAGTTTCCGCAAAAACATTATAAAAGAAAAATCTCTGTTATGAAAGAGAAATTTGGAAAAGGAGAAGAAAGATGAAGCTATTTACAGATGCGTTAGGCGTAGCGAACGATTTTTTGTACAGCAAGTTCCTCATCATTGTATTGATCGCAGTTGGCTTGTATTTTACTATCAGGACTAGATTCGTACAGATTCGTTTATTCCCTGACTCTTTGCGGGTAGTGCGGGAAAAGACCAATGAAGAGGGGAGCATGTCTTCCTTTCAGGCGCTGATGATCGCCACGGCTTCCCGAGTGGGAACAGGCAACATCGCAGGCGTGGCCACGGCCATTGTTTTAGGAGGACCGGGAGCGCTGCTTTGGATGTGGATCATGGCAGTCATAGGCGGAGCCTCTGCTTTTATCGAAAGTACTTTGGCGCAGGTTTACAAAGAACGGGACGGGAAAATTTTCAAGGGCGGACCAGCTTATTATATCCAGCGGGCCTTGGGTGCCCGGTGGCTGGGAATCATCTTTTCCATACTGCTAATCCTCACCTTCGCCTTTGGTTTTAACGGACTGCAGGCATACAATATTTCCTCAGCCTTCCAGTATTATGTGACGAATTTCGAGGATTCCAACGTGCCGCTCATCATCGGGATCATCCTGGGCGTGAGCGCTGCGGTTCTGTTCTTTGGAGGCACGGATAAAATCGGACGAGTTTCTTCCGTGCTGGTGCCAATCATGGCAGGGCTGTACATTGCCGTAGGGCTGTTGATTTTCTTCTTGAACATCGGTGAACTGCCGCATGCTATGAAAGTCGTGGTCCAGTCAGCCTTTGACTGGGAGTCCATTTTTGGAGGATTCGCTGGTTCCTGCGTGGTGCTGGGAATCAAACGGGGACTCTTTTCCAATGAGGCTGGTATGGGTTCCGCACCAAACGCGGCGGCGGCCGCTAATGTAAGCCATCCGGCAAAGCAGGGACTGGTCCAGGTGCTGTCTGTGTTCATCGACACGCTGGTTATTTGCTCTACCACAGCCTTTATTGTCCTGCTGACAGATCAGTACACAGTAGGCGGCGAACTCAACGGCATCCCTCTGGTGCAGCAGTCCGTGGCAGCTGTGTTTGGTGAAGTGGGCATTCACTTTATCACTGTGGCCATCTGCCTGTTCGCGTTCACATCTTTGATCGGAAACTACTTCTATGCGGAGGCGAATATCAAATTCATCAGCGAGAACAAAGTGTTCATGCAGATCTTCCGCATTCTGGCGGCCCTCATGATTTTCATGGGCGCGCAAAACGACTTGCAGACCGCATGGGACTTGGCTGACGTGATCATGGGCTGCATGGCAACTGTGAATATCATTGCGATCATCCTATTGGGAGGTATCGCGATTCGGGTGCTAAAGGATTACGAAGAGCAGAAAGCGCAGGGATTGGATCCAGTGTTCAAAGCAGAAAAAGTGGGCATCCACAATACGGATCTTTGGAAATAAACATGTAATGGTTAAAAAACAGTCCACTGGCATTTAGCCGGCGGGCTGTTTTCTAATGGACGGCATTTTTGCGGCGCCATGACAGTCGTGGAAGCAACACCAAAATCTCGAGTCATCTTGGGCGCGGATACAGTTTGTAGACAATGGCCAGGCCCAAGCACAGGAAAAACCAGAGGCCAGTGAAGATGGGGCAGACCTGTCCCAATATATTTCCAGGGAGCAAGGAATAGTCCCAAACCTTCCAGCCATACCAAAGATTCACCACCAGACCCACGGCAAATTCGTAGATGGTGATGATCACAGCTCCACCTGCGGCTTTCAGCAAAATAGACGCATGGGGAAATTGCTGATTAAAGCAGTGCAGGGTCAAAAGACAGGCCCCGCCTGTGAGCATCATGGTCCAGTGGGTGTAACCACGAAATAAAATTTCCAGCCCGCCGTATCCAAGGGCGCCGATCGCAAAAATAAAAATACTCATGCAATTATTATCTGTGGCCGCAAAGCAAATAATCGTGGTTTATTTTTGAAATCCTGTTGCGTTCGCACAGAAAACGCTGGAAGCGCATGATCGCTGTCCATGATAAAAAGCAAAAAAATAAATCCCAAAAAACCTCCTATAATAAAAGGTATACAAAATAAAAGAACAGGAGGTTTTTTAATGCAGAAAACGATTTATGGTTATGCGCGGGTATCTACGAAAGAGCAGTGCGAGGACCGGCAGATCCTGGCTTTGACTCGATTTTCCGTAAAAAAAGAAAATTTGTATTTGGACAAGCTCAGCGGGAAGGATTTCAATCGTCCCCAGTACAAAAAGCTGATGAAAAAGCTGCGTCAGGGCGATACGCTGGCGATTCAGTCCATTGACCGGTTGGGTAGGGATTATGAGGAGATCCAGAATCAATGGCGAATCATCACCAAGGAAAAGCAGGTGGACATCGTAGTTTTGGACATGCCTTTGCTGGACACTCGACAGTCGGAAAAAAATCTCATAGGGACCTTTATTTCCGATCTTGTGCTGCAGATCCTGTCCTATGTGGCGCAGACAGAGCGGGAAAAGATCCGGCAGCGTCAGAAAGAGGGAATTGCTGCGGCCAGGCTGCGGGGCGTAAAGTTCGGCAGGCCCAGAAAAGAAGTCCCAGAGGAATTTTATCATCTGAAATCCCAGTGGGAAAACAAAAAAATCAGTTCAAGGGAAGCTGCCTGCAAATTGGAAATTTCTCAAGACACGTTTCTCAGATGGGTGCGCGGGGAATGAAAACATAGAATTCTGCGATATAAAGTGTGAAAATTGTGAGGAAAAAGTAGGAAATTCCGTTCTCTGCCATCAGGAAAAAGTAGAGAATGTCGTGCAGCGCATTCGTACATATTTTTCTGCGAATCAGGCATGTCAGCCGGCAAAAAGGCCTGTTTTCTTCTCAAATCTATTATACCTTCTTTGCACGAAAAAGTCTGAATTATCGTGCAGGGGCAAATGGGGAAAGAAAGGAGTGTAATGGGAGAAGAAAAGGCATGGGCTGTGATGAGCCTGTAATCATTCGTGTGTATTGTAGAATAAAGTGAAAACAAAGAAGGAACTGCCGCAGAGCAGTTCCTTTGAGTCTTTTGCCGCGGATCCAAAGGCTATTTTCCAGCCTTTTCCTCCTGTTTAATCTGTTCCCACAAGCTGAGCCCTTCCTCCACAGACTCCACTTTCGCGTCCCCAAACACATGGGGATGGCGGCGGATCATCTTTTCGTTCACGCCCTGAACCACGTCTTCAATGGTAAAGCGGCCTTCCTCCGCTGCGATCTGGGCATGCATCACTACCTGCAGCAGCACGTCTCCCAGTTCTTCGCACAGATTGTCATCATCCCGCTTGTCAATGGCCTCCAGGACTTCGCCCGTTTCTTCCACAAGACATTCTTTCAGGCTTTCATGGGTCTGTTTGATGTCCCAGGGACAGCCGTTTTCCCCTCGCAGATCAGCGATGGTTTTTACAAACGCGTCAAATGCTTTCATGGCGCTACCTCTGCTTTTCGATCTCTTCGTTCAGGCTGCCCATGCGGTAGCCCCCCAGATCCAGAGTCGCGTACAGGAAACCCGCGTCTTTGATCACATGATTCACCTTGTCCATGAGACTGAGATCAAAGAATTGTCTCCGGTCCGAAGCGCTGACTTCGATCCTGGCCAGGTTTCCATGGTGCCGCACCCGAACCTGCTCGAATCCTAATTCCCGCAGCGCGGACTCGGCGTTGTAGATCACTTCCATTTTTTCCGCTGTGATGCTTTCTCCGTAAGGGATACGGGAGGCGAGGCAGGCGAAGGCAGGTTTGTTCCAGATCTCGCCGCCAAGGTCTTTCAAGCCCCGGCGCACTTCGGCTTTTGTCAGGCCAGCCTCTTTGAGCGGGCTGACGATCCCCAGTTCTACCAGAGCCTTGCGGCCAGGCCTGTAGTCTTTCATGTCATCCACATTAGTTCCGTCTACTAGAACAGTGTCCGGATAGTCCGCTTTCAGAGCTTCCAGCATGCGTCCAAAGATCGCGCGTTTGCAGATATAACAGCGGTTTGGCGGATTGTCAGCAAAGGATGCCAGAATCTCGTCGCCCAGGTCAATGATCTCATGCTTGATCCCTTGCTTTCGGCACAGCTGCCGGGCATATGCCACTTCATCCGGAGCAAAGTTCGGCGCGGCGGCAGTGATGGCCATCACATTGTCACCCAGCACTTTTTTGGCGAACAAAAGCAAAAAGGTACTGTCCACGCCTCCTGAAAACGCCAGTGCCATGCGGCCATATCCTTTTAAAGTTTCTTCCAGTAAATCCAGCTTTTCTTCGTAGTTCATCATGTCCTCCTATTGTTCTGCGCGCTGTTCGCATGCGCGCATTGCTAAGATTGTTTCTTGAAATAGTTCGTCCAATTCCCAGCCCAGCATTTCCGCTCCCTGGCGAATCACATCTCGGGAGCAGCCTGCGGCGAATTTCTTGTCTTTGAATTTTTTCTTTAGGGATTTCACTTCCATGTCCTGCACGCTCTTGGAAGGCCGCATCAGCGCGCAGGCGCCGATCAGTCCCGTCAGTTCATCTGTGGCAAATAGCACTTTCTCCATCTGGTGGGTGGGTTCGATATCGCAGCACAGTCCATAGCCGTGGGAACAGACGGAACGAATGAAATCCTCATCCAAGCCGCCCTCCCGCAGGAGTTCCGGCGCTTTCTGGCAGTGCTCTTCCGGGTATTGTTCAAAGTCAATGTCGTGGAGCAACCCCACGAGACCCCAGTATTCTGGGTCAAATCCCAGCTTTTCCGCGAAATAGCGCATGGTGCCCTCTACTGTCAGGGCATGCTGGATGTGAAAGGCCTCTTTATTATATGTTTTCAGCAGCGCTAAGGCTGCGTCTCTTGTGATCATAATTTCCTCCTATTCTATTTCTGATCGTTTTGCGCCAGCCGTTCTTCTTTAGAAGGCAGCTGGGCGATGATGATGGCGGCAAACATGATGATACAGCCCAGGAGCTCCCGCAATGCCATTTGCTCGTGGAGAATGATGGCTCCGGAAATCACTGCGAACACGGATTCCAGGCTCATGAGCATGGCCGCGATAGTCGGGTTGGTGTCCTTTTGCGCCACGATCTGCAGGGTATAGCCCACGCCGCAGGACAGCACGCCGGCATAGAGCAGAGGCAGCCAGCAGGTCAGGATATTGGACAGCACAGGCGTTTCCATGGCGAACATGGGGACCAGGGAAATTGCGCCGCACACAAAGAACTGGATGCAGGACATTTTTACTCCGTCTGTTTTTGGCGAAAAGTAGTCGATGACCAGAATGTGCATGGTAAAACCAAGCGCGCAGAGCAGCACCAAAAAGTCGCCTTTGCTCAGGGAAAAGCCTTCCTTCACGCACAGCAGATAAAGCCCGACCACTGCCATGCCCACGCAGAGCCACAGGATGGGTTTGATTCTTTTCCCGATGAAGATGCCCATGATCGGGACCAGCACGATGTAAAGGGCTGTGATGAATCCCGCTTTCCCAGCAGTGGTGTAGGCAAGGCCGGCCTGCTGCAGGGAGCTGGCGATGAACAGGACGATGCCGCAGGAAACGCCTCCCAGGATCAGGGTCTTCCTTTGTGTGCGTTTTTCTTCCTCTGAAAGTTCCTGCTCAGCGGCTTTTTTGCCTTCTGGGGAAGATTTCCCTTTCATGAACAAGATCACCGGCAGCAGGGCAATGCCGCCGATCAGGGAACGCAGTCCATTGAAGGTAAAAGGCTCGATATAATCCATGCCTGACCGCTGAGCCACGAACGCGGAACCCCAAATAAAGGCAGTCAGAAGGAGCATCAGATTGCCCCGTAATTTTTTGTTCATAAAACCACCATTTCCTTTGATATTGATGTAGAGATCGCATTCCTGAAAGTTCAGGAACACCGGCAAAGCTTTCCACTAAAAGAGGTTAGCGTTGCTCTTTTTAGATATGTTTATTCTAACCAGATTAAGGCAAACTTTCAAGTGTTTTTCGACTGTTTTCCAGCGGAAACCTGTACTTCATCAAAAGGCTATGGTAAAATCGTTTTATGTGTCATGAAGTGAAAAAAGTGGAAAGGGGAGATGCTTCCAATGACAGAGCAGGAATTGAGACAAGTCGCAGATGCTATTGAGGGTTTAAAGGAAGAGGCCATGGAATCTGCCAGACAGCGCCAGGAGTCTTTGGCAAAACCGCCGGGCAGCCTGGGAGTTCTGGAGGATATTTCCGTGCGAATGGCAGGGATCACGGGAAAGGTGAAAAATCAGATTGAGAAAACGTGTGTGGTGGTCATGTGCGCAGATAATGGCGTGGTGGAGGAAAACGTGGCTTCCGCGCCTCAGAGCGTCACTTTGGCACAGACCATTAATTTCACCAGGCGGCTCACGGGAGTGGGAGCTTTAGCGGAAAGTTTTGGCAGTGACCTTCTGATCGTGGACGTGGGGATCAACGGTCATGTGCCGGAGCGCCTTTATGTCCAGGAGCCCTTTTCCGACACCCGCAAGATCGTGAACCGGCGAATCGCCAGCGGAACCCGCAATCTGGCCAAGGAGCCGGCTATGACCAGGGAGCAGGCGCTGCGGGCCATTGAGATTGGTTTGGAAATGGCGGCCGCGGTGAAGCGGGCCGGGCACAGCGTGTTTGGCATCGGTGAAATGGGCATTGGAAACACCACGACCAGCGCGGCCATCCTTTCTGCTGTCACAGGACATCCAGCCTCACGGACAGTGGGAAAAGGCGGCGGCATCGTGGAGGCCAGCTTTGTGCGAAAACAAGAGATCGTGGACGCGGCCAGGGAGCGGTGCCAGGGCAAAGACATGCTTTCCATTTTGGCGGAAGCCGGCGGCTTTGACATCGCGGCCATGGCAGGGGCTTTTATCGGAGCGGCGGTGAATCGAGTGCCAGTGGTCATCGATGGGTACATCTCCGTGGTGGCGGCTCTAGTGGCCGCAAAGCTCGCGCCTGCCTGCGTTCCTTATATGTTCGCTTCTCACAAATCCTACGAGCAGGGGTACAATCTAGCCATGGACGAACTGGGCCTTTCGCCTTTTCTGCATCTGGGCATGCGTTTGGGAGAAGGGAGCGGCTGCCCTCTGGCTTTTAAGATCATGGAAGGGGCCTGCGGCGTGATGAACCGCATGGCGACCTTTGAAGAAGCGGAGATCAATGACGAGTATTTGGAAGAGATCCGAAAGGGAGATTGTTTCTAATGAACTGGTTCGTTAGCGGCGGCTGCAAAAATGGCAAGTCCTATTTTGCCCAGGAACAAGCGAAAAAAATGGCAGTGGAAAAAAGCGCGCCCCTTTATTATCTGGCCACGATGATTCCCGCGGATGGTGAAGATCAGGCCCGAATCAGGCGGCACGTCAGGGAACGGGAAGGTTGGGGCTTTATGACCATCGAGCAGGGACGGGACATCTGCGGGGCTTTGGAAAAGGCGGACCCCACAGGCGTTTTTCTATTGGACAGTGTCACTGCCTTGTTATCCAATGAGATGTTCAGCGCTTCGGGGCAGGTGGACCAGGCAGCGCCGGAGCGGGTGCGGGCTGGGCTTTTGGAATTCGCGGAGCGGACGGGAAACACCATCTTTGTTTCGGATTTCATTTATTCAGACGCCCTTCAATATGACCAGCTGACAGAAGCTTACCGCAAAGGCTTAGCGGACTGTGACCGGGCTTTGGCCCAGGTCTGCGGCCAGGTGGCGGAGGTTTGTTACGGGAACCGGTATTTTTTCAAGTGAAGAAGGCGAAGAAGCAAGAAAGAGGCAAGTATGAAATTGATGACTGGGTTTTTTATGGCATGGGGAAACTTTTGCGCCATTCCCTGCCCCTGGAAGCTGTGGGATGAAAAGGCTCGGAACTTGATGCTGGTCATGTTTCCTTTGGTGGGAGTCATTATCGGCATGATTTGGTACGGGATGTACTGGATTTTTTATTATCTGGGAATGCCCATCCCGCTTTTCGCGGCGCTCATGACTGCGTATCCATTCGCGGTCAGCGGGTTCATTCATTTGGACGGGTTCATGGACTGCAATGACGCGATCCTTTCCCGCAGGCCGCTGGCAGAGCGCCAGCGGATCTTGAAAGACTCTCATGTGGGGGCTTTCGCAGTGATCACCACAGTGATCCTGTTCCTGGTGTTTTTCGGAGCCATGTGGTCCCTGCTGGAAATGAAGTCGCCTCTCAGGATGTGGTGCCTTGCCATGGCGCCAGTGCTCTCCAGAGCCATGTCAGCGAGAGCAGCCATGACGAAGACGCCCCTTTCCACCAGCCAGTACGAGAGATCGTTCCACGAAGGAACAGAGCATAGGAGCATTCCTTGTTTTATCTGGCTGGCCGCGGCGGTGGTCATGGTGGTGGAAGGGATCCTGCTGGAGGGCGGCCTGGCCATGGATGGAGGGGCCGCACTGCTATGCGGGCTGACTCCTGCTGTCACAGCGGCGTGCCAATTGGCAGCGTCCCTGATCAGCGGGGCTTACGCAAGAAAACAATTAGGAGGAATGAGCGGCGACATCGCGGGTTACATGCTGGTATGGAGCGAACTGGCGGCAGTGGTGTCTTTGTTGCTAGTATTTGGAACATGAAATTGATCATCGGAGGCGCGTACCAGGGAAAGCTGGATTATGCGAAAGAACATTTTGGCGTGGAGCAGGTGTTTACTTGCAGCAGGGAGCTGGCGGAGCTGGATTTTTCCAAAGACGCCATATACGGGCTGGAGGATTTTGTCCTGGCCTGTGTGCGCGGCGGCGTGGAAGCTAAAGATTATTTGATGGAAAATCAGGAAAAGCTGGCGGATCAGGTTATCATCTGCACAGATGTTTCTCAGGGCATCGTGCCCATGGAAAAGGAACTGCGGGACATGCGGGAAATGACAGGAAGAGCAATGGTGTGGCTGGCAAAAGAGGCGGACCGCGTGGTCAGGGTCTTTTGCGGCCTGGGACAGGAAATAAAGGGGAAACAATGAAATCACAGATACATTTGATACGACACGGCATCACAGAAGGAAACCAAAAAAAGCTTTACTACGGCGCAGCGGACATCCCTCTCGCGGAAGAAGGAATCGCGGGCCTGCGGGAACTGGTGAAGCAGGGGATCTACCCCTTGGTCGAAGAGGGTGATTTTTATACCACGGGAATGCTGCGGACGGAACAGACATTGGCTCTGATATACGGAGAAGTGGCCCATCAGCAGATCGAAGAACTGCGGGAAATGAATTTCGGACAGTTTGAAATGAAAAGCTACAAGGAGCTGAAAGATGTGCCGGAGTACGCGGCGTGGAGCAGCGACCAAACTGGCTGGGCGGAAAGCCCTGGGGGTGAGAGCATCAATGGGTTCGGGAACCGGATCAGCGAGGGCCTGAAAATCCTCATTGGCAGGCACCGGCTGAAAGAGCTGTCTGTGCGCCACAGCGGGAATGACGCCATTACCACCATGGTCTGCCACGGCGGGACCATTGCCTCCATCATGGAGCAAAATTTTCCTGGGGAGCGGGAGCATTTTTATAAATGGATTCCGGATCCGGGCCACGGGTTCACGCTGACCTTGGAAAGCGGGGAAATCGTCAAGTATGTAGCGTTTTAAATAGAGAACGGCAAAAGCGCAACTGCAAAAAATTTGTGATCCAGACTTACCCAAAAGAAAAGGAAATTTGAACATGTTTTCAATTGCCATTTGCGATGATGAAAAAGCCATATGCGCACAGATGGAGCAGATTTTTCAAACATACCGAGACAGAGGCATAGCTACGGAAGTTTTTTATAACTGCGAGGAATTGTTTGATTCACTGGCGCAGGGAGCCTATTTTGATTTGATTTTTTTGGACATCGAATTTCGCCAGATGAACGGCATTGATGTGGGGAAAAAGATTCGGAACGAATTACATAATGACTGCGTCCAAATTGTTTTCATTTCCGCCAAGCAGGAGTACGCCATGGAGCTTTTTTCCGTCAGGCCGATGAATTTTTTAATTAAGCCCATTTCCCAGCAAGCGGCTTTGCACAACCTGGAACAGGCCATGGCCCTGTCCAAGCTGTATGATTCCTATTTTGAGTTTCGCTTTGATTCGGAAAACTACAGGGTGCCCTATGGCGACATTTTGTATTTTGAAAGCACCAACAGAACCGTCAGCATTCATACCAAATATGGTGAAAAGATCTTATACGGGAAGCTGAATGAGATTGAGAAACGCGCGCCGATTTATTTTATCAGAATCCACCAGTCCTATCTGATCAACCGCTGCTATGTCACATACTGGAAAGCGGATGAAGTGGAAATCGCCAGGCAGGTGAAGCTGTCGATCAGCAAAAGTTATCAGAAAAAGGTCAGGCAGATTTTATTGCAGGAACAATAAACACGAAGGGAGTCCTATGCTATGATTGGAGAATTGGGCACAGTTGCCAGCGGTGTGTATGTGATCGGGAATCTTTTCAGGATTTACATCATAGGCATGTTTTTTCGCGTGTTTTTTGATGCTGCCGCGCCCAGGAACAGAAGAATAGCCAGATGCATTTGTTACATTGTGTACTATGTGGGCAACAGCATGTGTTTTCTGGTGTGGGCGCTTTCGCCTAATATGATCATGCTCTCCAATGTCATTGGGTGTCTGCTGGTCGCTACGACTTATCTGGGGGCGTGGAAATACAAGATCATCGCGATGATTGCGAGTGTGGCAACGGCGATTGTGTGCGAGGATTTAGCTTACCGCTTGCTCGTCAGTTTAGGAACAGAACATATCATTATTCTTGGGATCCTTTCGACAGATTTGATGTTCCTAACGATTGTATCGATGATAAAGGAAATGGTTGATTTCAAACGGCGAGATGAAATCACTTTTGTAGAATGGATATTTGTTGTATTGATTCCTACTTGCAGCGTGTTTGTGTCTGCAATCGCACTTGACAATTGCAAGGACGTTCGATCTGTTGCACTGGGTGGAACAAGCATGGTTCTAATTAATATCTTTGTGTTTTATCTTTTGGATCGTATCCAGGAAATGCATAAAAAGCAAATGGGTTTAGCTTTGTTGGAGCAGCAAAACCAATCTTATGAAAATCAAATGGCATTATCAAAAGAATCGGAAAGAACGATAACTGCGCTGCGCCATGATCTGAAGAATCATTTGCTTTCTTTACAGCAATTGATCGGGCATCGGCAATATCAAGAGGCGGAGGCATATCTCAGTGATCTTTTTACGGATTTAGAAACAAAACATAGATTCGTGGCCACGGGCAATACGATTGTAGATGGTTTACTGAATATAAAGCTTGGTCAGGCGGCTGAAATGGGAGCAGATATTTTAACGAACATTCAAATCCCAACAGAACTGTCCATGAACATGAAGGATTTCAGCATCCTCATGGGAAATTTGCTGGACAATGCTTTGCGTGCGTTAGAGCAATGTGAAAAAGACAAATCTCTAAAAGTCATGATGAAAGAAGAGGTTGGAAAACTCTTTATCAGCGTGGAAAATTCCTATTGTGGGGAATTAAAAAAAGTAGGCAATGTTTTTCTTACGACAAAGAGAGAATGGCGAAGTCATGGGATGGGATTAAAAAATGTACAGAGGGTTGTGGACCAATATCATGGAGAAATGGATATAGAAACGACAAACTCTGTATTTTCAACGAAGCTTATTATGTTTGTATAAACGTATATGGAAAGAAAAAAATAAATGGAAAAGGAAGCATGCCGTAAGAATCTGTGGCATGCTTTTTTCTACATGAGATCATACCGTTTTCAACATTTGGGAAAAAAGCCCCTTTTTATAGTGTATAATCTGGAATACCTACTAAACAAACCTTAACACATAATTATGATAGCGAGGAATTAGTGGTTTACAAAAAAACATTGCCAAAATTGGCAGCAGGAGGTTCCCTTATGAGAATTGACGCAAACATAAGCTCAGATTATTTGAAAAGCAGAATCGCTGCCCTGAATAGTGCGCCTTTGAAAGAAGGTTCGCTTCCTGACAATCAGAAAAACATCCCAATACTGAAACCGTTGTCACTGTACGACGACATACCAGAATTCACCAGGGACGAAGCACTGTTATATCAATATGGGAAAGATCACCCGGGAAGCTTGGCTGGCAGTGGATCTGCCAGCGATTACCCTCGAAACGCATCTCAGGTGTCACAGGAATACATTGATTATTTGAACAATCGGACGATCACCCAATGGGACAAAGGACGGTTCTATTTTGCGGTGGATTTCATGCCGACCAGCGACAATTTGGATGTCAATCTTAGCCGCCTGGCAGCGACCTACGTGACGGCATTGGAGCATTTAGAAACGAATTTCAGCGGCGAACAGCTGAAAAGCTACAAAAGTGAGTTAGAGGCCATGGTTTTGGAAAAGAAAAACGCTGTGGCTAACTATTTTGCCAAAAGCGTGGGTGGCTTCATGGATCAAAACGGCGGCAGCGGCGAAACCCAAAAAGTTTACGACAGCATTCTGGCCTGCTATGATCAAAAAGTCGAGCAATACAGCGAGTTTCTCAAACATAATCAGGACTTTGCCAGCTTGAAAGGCACAGAGGACGCATGGCTGCAAAATGACGTAGCGTACATGTCACAGCAGCTGCAAAAAGTGGTTGGCGCCCTGGGCCAAGAGGCTGCTGATGCTGACGATCATTATTCCATGGCAGAAATCGTCCTTGCCAATCGCATGGTAAGGGAAGTCAATAACACGGGATTGTTTGATATCGGTGGAAACGAGGAAAGCATCGGCATGCAGGTAGGAGTACTCCTGTTAAAAAACGGATTGTACGCGGAGGCTGGAGAAAAATTGGGCAATCTGGCAGGTAAAATGTCCGAATCCGTGAATCGTTGGATCACAAGGACCATTGACAAGGAAAATGAGCGAATCAAGACAATGTATGAGGCGCCTTATTATGACAAGGCCGCCAACCCTGCTTACGATGTGTCCGCAATCCGTGCCATGAGCGAGAAGATGCTGCTCCTATACAACGAAACGGAACGCAATTACGCAGAGGCGATTTTGAAGGGCATCGAACTTGCGCGAACCACCAGCAGCCAGAAGCAAAATCCAAATAATGCGGTGCTAAGGTACAATGATAACAGCTTTTGGAACCAGTTTTATGACAATTCCGGACGTTTATCATCCAAATACTACATGCACGTTCCAGGTTCTGACACGAGAACGGATTTTTGCAAGCTGGTGGATTCCTGGAACCAATTTGCTGCCCAAATTTCCAAGTCCCAGGATTTCCAATTGAATGCCAATACTATTTCCGTGTTGGTGTAAATGAATACGCTGCTGATGACCCTACATCTGAATCATGGTCATCAGCAGTTCCATCATTTCATCATCTTCCTCCTGGGTGAAAGGCTTTTCCAGCTTTCCGCCGCAGTGAGGACAGGTGGTTTCTTTTTCTTCTGCCTCCACTTCCGTGTAGCAGGATGGGCAATATTTCAGCATGATTGTTTACTCCTTTCCACTTATTGATCGCTTTTAGGCTGGCTGTTTTCAGGCGGCTCCTGGGGCAGCAGCCCCAATTTTTCTTTCCATTCCAGGACACGAAGCGCGGATTCTGTGATCTGTTTCTTTGAGATTTTTCCAGCTTTGACCGCTTCCAGCACTGCGGGGATCTGCTCTTTGTAGCCAGCTGTGCAGAGAAGATCGTTGCCCGCCTGAATCGCCGCCACTGCGATGTTTTCCTCTCCGCTGTAGCCCTGAACTCCTTCCATGATCAGATCGTCTGTGAGGATCACGCCCTCAAATCCCAATTCCCTGCGCAAAATTTCATGGACTGGCTTGGATAGGGAAGCGGGCTTTTCTGGGTCCATGGATTCCACGATGTTGTGGCTCACCAGCACGCAAGGCGCGCCAGCCTTGATTCCAGCTTCAAAGGGCAGGAAATCCTTTTCCGTAAAATCCTCGTAAGGCCGTGGGTCTCGAGCCACTCCCGTGTGGGTGTCGATGTTTCCACCGTAGCCAGGGAAGTGCTTTAGCGAAGAGCCGATCTTTTTAGAATTCATCAGAGAAACCACGGCAGCGATGTAGTCAGCTGTGGTTTTCGCGTTTTGTCCCAGGGTGCGTCGATAAATAAAAGAGGATTTGTTCTCTGCCATGTCGCAGACCGGAGCCAAGTTCACGTTGATCCCCAGAGACAAGAGCAAATCGGATTTTTCTTCCTCCTGCGCCAGTACAGCGTCGAGACCACCTTGATTGTAAAGCTGCTGGGGTGACGCGAAAGGCTGATCGCGGAACGCCGGATACTTGCTGACGCGGATCACGGTTTCGCCTTCCTCATCCACGGCCATGAGCATTGGCGTGGAAGCCGCCTGCTGATAGGCGGCGATGTCAGCGGAGACCGCTTCCTTGTCTCGAACCTGGAAGAAATCAGCGAAAAACAGATAACCGCCCAGATGATACGCTTCAATGTCTTCTGTGCTTACCATGGAATTCGTCACGCAAACTAGGAACATCTGCCCGATCTTCTCTTTTAAAGACATGGCTTCTACGGCTTTTTCCGCTGCGCTTTTGGACACTGTAATCTTTCCGGCTTCCTCTGCGGGAACAGAGGCCGAAGAGTTAGAGGCTCTCTCCGATCCCTGATTTCGAGGAAGCATAAATAAGCCGCTTCCCGCCAGAAGCACGAGAAACGCACAAAGGATCAATACTTTTCTTTTCAATGGACACCCGCCTTTCTTGGATGGCTACATTGTATCATAGTTTTTCGGAGAAAAACAGCCCTGAGTTGGGGAGCGGAATTCTTTCAAAAATGTCTTCTTGCGTTCGTCACACTGCGATGCTATCATGGAAACAGGGACAATTGGGGAAACTAAAAGCAGAGTACCAGAAAATCCTGGATCGGCTGGATGAATTGGAACGCCAGGGCGTGATCGGGGCGTTTGACAAGCGGACGATCATCGAGCTTTCCGGCGATGTGCTCAAAGAAATCGCACGAAAATACGAAAACGTGCAGAAAGGCGTAGGTGGCATGATGGTGGGAGCGTTAATTGACACGACTTCACGAAGGCTTAGAGATGAAGCACGAAATGAAGCGCGAAGTAAAAATCAAAAGGAAACGGCACTTAGGATGCTGAAAAGAGGAAAACTCACGATTGAAGAAATCGCAGAGGATTCAGGGCTTAGCGTGGCAGAGGTGAAACAGCTGGCCGCTTCCCAGAATACGTGACAGCGCCTAAAGATTCAGACTTTTTGGCGTTTCATTGATCAAAAGCAAGGCAATGCTGGCAGCGTGACCGGTATTGCCTTTTTCAATCCGTTTTTCAATTAGCGGGCTCCTCATGGGCCGAGAATCCCTTTAGAGCCGGATGGATATTTCCCCAGTGGACAAAGTCTCCTGGCTGCCGTCTGAATAGAGCACCCGCACAGGGACTTTCGAAGCTGCGAGCGAATGAGACGCACCGTTTTGTTAAAACATAGTATGAAACAAGATGTAAATGTGGTATATTAAGTTAAAAGAAAATGCGATCACGATAAGCGATCAGGGGAGTAAAAACGGGGTGAGTTCGATGAAAATAAAAATACTTTCTTTAGAAAATTTCATGTTATTTGAAAAGGAAGAGATCAACTGGTCAAAAAACATCAATATTATTTGTGGCGAAAACAGCACAGGAAAAACAACGCTTTTAAAACTGATGTATTCTGTTCTAAAACCAATCAGCAAAGGTATTGAAAGAATCACGTCAAAAGAGATAGAGGAAAAGTTATTCGTAGATAAACTGCAGGGAGTGTTTCGACCAGATGAGATGAAGATCGGAAGATTGGTAAGTCGAAAACAGGGGAGCAATCGCACGGATTTCACAGTGGTATTAGACAGAAATCAGGAAATTTCCATAGGATTTGGGAATCGCCAGACAAACCACATGGATGTTAAAATGGAGCAGGCGAACCTTCTGACAAAGTGTGATGTCATTTACATCCCGACCAGGGAAATGATTTCCACAACAGAGCATTTTACGTCCTTGTATGAAGAATATCATCTTGACTTTGAGGAAATGTATTACGATCTGGCCAAATTGCTGGATCGCCCGCTTTCAAAAGGTCCTAATACAAATGAGCAAAATCAGGTGTTGAAGAGTTTTGAGAAGATCATGAAAGGGCAGATCGTTCGCAAAGATAGAAAATTCTATCTGAAAATTCGGGGAGAAGGTGAATTTGAAATGGGCTTGCTCTCCGATGGGTATCGGAAGCTTTCGATGATTGTCTATTTGATTTTATCTGGAAGCATGGGGAAAAACACCATCCTGTTTTGGGACGAGCCGGAAACGAACATGAATCCCAAAATGATCCGTCCCATCGTCCAGGCAATCGTAGCGTTAGCCAAAATGGGGGTTCAAATTTTTGTGACCACACACGATTATTTTGTGCAGCAAGAGTTTAATATGCTGACTGTTTATCCAGAACTGAATCAGGATAATCTGGATATTCAGTTCATGTCCTTATATAAAGACGAGGAAACAGAGACTGTCACATTTGACACGCAGCGAACCGCGTCAGATTTAAAGCATAATGCGATCATGGAGGAATTTGACGCGATGTACGATCGAGAACAGGAGGTCATCTATGGAGATTAAAGAAGAAAGCGGCCTAAAATTTGGATTTCCCCATGGAAGCCATGTGATTAAATTTGATGACACAAATTACTATCGGAATTTATTTAATTCGTTTCCAGAATCAAAAGGCGTGGATTTTATTGCTGTGGAAAAGGATTCGATCTCATTCATCGAAGTAAAAAATTGTCTTGGGAATGAGGCAGAATGTCGATGGCGGATAAAGCCAAATAATCGCAACCGAGAAACAACTGCCGCAAAGGTAAATGTGGAAGGAAGGGATAGTCTTGACATAGAAGTTCCACAAAAGGTGACGATGACACTGGCGGCATTGGTAGGCGCAAGATCTTTTGGCGAAACGAAATCCTCGTTAGAGGAGTTAAAAGACGTAGTCGAAGCCGTGTTTTCAGAAGATTTTATAAATCCTAGAAAGAAAAAATATATTATTCTATTTTTGGAAGGAGAATTTGGCGGCCATACACGGAGCAAAAAGATGATTATGTCAGAATTGCAGAAAAGCATGCGTGCGAAATTGAAGTGGTTGAATTGTAAAGTGTCGGTCGTTGATTCGTCTACATATGATAAAAAAGTTTTTCAAATCATAGCCTAAAGAAAGGTGCTGTTTTTAGGCGTTTTATTTATCAAATAACAAAAGAAAAGCAAGGCAATGCTGGCAGCGTGACCGGTATTGCCTTTTTCAATCACCAGCTCTTTCATGAGCGAGAGAGCCTTATTAGAGCCGGATGGATATTTCCCCAGTGGACAAAGTTTCCTGGCTGCCGTCTGAGTAGAGCACCCGCAGCCCGCCATTTCTATCGATACCCATGGCCCTGGCAGCCCTGCCCGGGATTTCCCCTGAGTAACCGCCTTTATAAACCTTAATCTCTTTGCCGATCACCAGGGAATGCGCCTTATAATCATCAATAAAGGCTTCGCTTTCCAAATGATCCATCAGAGGCAAGACTTGATTGAGCACTTCTGCCGCCAGCTGATTTTTGGAAAAATCCCCTTCCAGCGCACCGGCGATTTCCAGCAGATCTTCCGGAAATTCCTTGGTGCTGCAATTGATGCCGATCCCCAGGATCAGATACTGGATCTGGCCGCTTTCAAAATCAGTGATGGCTTCTGTGAGGATGCCGCAGATCTTTTTTCCATTCACATAGATGTCATTGACCCATTTGATCTGAGCCTGGGTGCCGCAGATCTTTTCGATGGCTCTGACCACTGCCACGGAGGCCGCCGTGGTCACCAGGACCGAACGGCTCATGTTAAAGGCAGGTTTCAGGAGGATACTCATGTAGATGCCTGTATTTGCCGGGGAAATGAAGGTCCGTCCCAGCCGTCCTTTGCCTTGGCTCTGGTGAAAAGCCAGCACCGTGGTTCCGTGGACAGCTCCTTCCAGAGCCAGCTTTTTAGCTACATTGTTTGTGGAGTCCACAGTTTTGTACACGTGGATGGGCAGATCTTGCAGGTTTGGCGACAGACAGGCTCCGATGCCCTGAGCAGACAGCATATCGCTGGATGCGGGCAGACGGTATCCTTTGTTGGTGACTGCCTCGATCTGATAGCCTTCCTGCCGCAGGGCCTTGATGGCTTTGTGGATAGCGGCTCGGGAAACACCCATGGACTCTGCCAGAGCTTCCCCGGAAAGGCTTTCTCCCTTGTGTTCTTCCAGAGCTTTCAGCACTTGTTCTTTTACTGACATACGGACATACCTCCTGCGTTGATAGGAACAGTGTAGCCCATTGAAGGCAGGTTGTCAATTGCTCATGAGGATGAGATAAATTTACATTAAAGAACGCATAGCTTGCTATTTCAAGGGCAGGATGGTAGAATGAAGGCGTGGAGGGGAAAATAATAGAAAGATTTTTGAGCCAATGGGGGAATGGCTGATTTCTAAAACGTGTAAAAAATAAAAGGAGGACCAATAATGAAAAGAATTTGTGTGGCTTTGGCGGGGTTTTGCCTGATTTTGGCGACTGCCTGCATGATGGGCGGATGCGGAGAACCAACAGCTGCCAGCAAGGAATTGAAAGAGCCGGTATTCGTGAAAAACCTCATCAGCGCAGAAGACTGGGACGTGGACATTTCCTACATCAGCGACAAGTCCTGGGACAAAAAGGTGAAGGGCATTGAGATCCCCAATGCGCCAAAGGAAGTGAGCACCACGGTTTACGAGGATGTTTCCGAAAAAGCCAAGGGACGCATGCTCCATACGGTGAGCTGGGGTGTGGCCGTGGAACCTTACAGCGAGACTTATTTCAAAGACCACCCGCTGGAATTCAGCCAGGTGAAGATTTTATGGGACGATGGCGCGGAGACCACGGCTGACGTGGGACACATTGCCATCAAAAGCTTTTCCACAGGAAAAGAGCTGCAATACAGCGGAGGCGGCGAGCGCCAAGAAGCGCAGGGCATGGTCTGCCAAGAGAATTTAATGGTGAACAAGCCAGTGCGGATCATCGGCATGAAGATCCCTTATGAAGCGCAGCTGGGCAGCTTTGCCGATGCCATGACCATCAATGACACGCCCCTGAGCAGCATCAGCAAGGAACAACCGCTGGAGCTGGCCAAAGACGAGGAATGCGTGGTGGAATACTTGCAAGATGATCTATGGGAAGAAAATGAGCCACAGTACGGAAGAGTTTTCTTGGAATGCCAGCTGATGTATCTGGATCAAAAGGGCCAGGAACACAGCGCCATGCTTCATTTATCCCCATCCTATGGCCTGCTGCCACAACAAGTAGAGGAATATCTGAACGCACAGCAGTAATCAGTGTGGTTCAAAAAATCAGCGCCTCAGAAAACGTTCTCCGGGGCGCTGTCTCATTCAGCTTACGCAGGCTTGCGTATGGGCCAGGTGCCGTTGTCTTTATGGTTACACCGGTTTATATCCGATCTCCATCGCTTGCTGTTTCAGCACATCAAAAAGCTGTCGAGATTCTCCATCCGGCGGCGCAGCAGCAGGAACGCGACGACCCAGCCGCAAAGACCGCCTACCAGCAGCGGTAACGGATAAAAATTGCTCACTAGGGCTGCTGCCACCGCACCAAGGATTGTCACAGCCAGAAAGACAAGGATACTGATGCACGCACCGCTATAATCCGAGAAATAGTAGAATACCACAATGGTGAAGTACATACAGAACACAGCGTATACGCCCAGACTCAGAACTACAAATAGATGCAGCATCTGAGTGCTGACATCCAGGTAAGGAAAGAACACGCTGGCCAGGCAGACCAATACCACAGTAATGATAAGCTGGATTTCATACACAAAGAAGAGCTGATAGCGCAGCGCTCTGGCCATGACACCTCGTTCCTTCTCAATCAGGTCGTGGGTACCGTTGTTCAATGCGGAAACATATAAGGTATATTTCTCATAAAACGCCGTTTCCACCTTTACGACAAAGATGACCAGTGACGGCATGTTCACGATAACTGCCATGAACATGGCAATGTCGAAAATTGGGGTCGTACGGAAAATGCTGACCTGCTCCGCCATCTCGGAGAAAAACCAGTAAACGAGCATAGGGCAGTAGATGCCCAGGTTGTAAGCGAAGCCTACAATGGCCAGCTTTGGATAACGCCGGAAATAAACCAGAAACGCGAAATATTGACCATGCGGCATTCCAAAGGCCTTTACACATTCGAAGACCAGAGAAAACACGACCACAAAATAGCAGCATACCAAAGCCACGCAGGCTGCGGTCACTCTGGGAACATCCCACCACCTAGTGCAGAGGAAAAACACAGCCACTGCCAGCACGAAACCCACAAAGAAGCTGATGGTGAGCGCTTTGTAATGCTTTAGCGCCGAAGCGTAGGTCATCAGATTATATGAGATCGTCACCAGCACGCCCAGAAAATAATAGCTGATCAGGAAGGCCATCGACACTTCGTTATGAGTATAATACATGCCCACGCACAGCAGGAACATAATAATGCCGGAGGCGGTAGTAGAGAGCGCCAGCACACCGAAAGCGGAAGGGCAAATGTCCGACTCCTGACCCAGATAGATACAGTCGGAAATGTAACGGGACACAGGGACGGAAAAAAGGGCGGCGGTCAGCGCAGCGAGCAAAAAGGTATAAACGGTGGCTGAGACGAAAAGACGGCTTTCCAGCACCGTAAGACCTGCCCGATCCAGCAGAAGCTTTAGCACCAGCAGCAGCACTGCCGACAGGACCGCCGGGCCAATGGTGGTCATGGTAGCGTAAATGGTTCCCCACACATTGGATGCCAGCGTTTTTCTTCCATATATTTTTTTAAGTTCAAATCCGATTCCTGCCATGAGATTCCTCCTCCAAGTGTTCATAAATATTGCGGAACGCATTCAGCATTCCCTCACGGCTGTAGTACGTTTCCACCCGCTTCCTGCCAGCCTGCCCCATGCTTTCTGCCAGGCCCGGATTACGTATGCAGCGGAGGATGGCACGTGCCATGGCTTCGCTGTTCATGACCGGGACGATCAGCCCAGCGGGACCAAAATCATCACCCTCCCGTTCGCCTTCCAGCAAAGCCTTGCAATCACCTACGTTTGTGGCCACAAAGGGGATCTCTGCCGCCATACCCTCCAGGATAGCCAGGGGCTGCCCCTCGCTGATGCTGGAGAGGAGCAATAGGTCCACTTCTGGCAGATGCTCTTTAATATTCACCTGCCCCAGAAATTCCACGTCTTCCGTCTCTAGTTCCGCCAAAAGCTCCTTGCACTCTTGGTAATACACGGGATCTTCTGTGCAGTTTCCCATGATTTTCAGCCGAACCTCCGGTACTGCCCGCTTTACGATGTCAAAGGCCAACAGCATGGTTTTCACATCCTTGATGGGCACCACTCGCAGCACCGCGCCCAAGACAAACGGGCCGTTCTCTTTCTTTTTCCGGCAGGAATCAAAATCCCCGGCGTTCACACCGTTTGGTATGACGGCGATCTTTTCCGGCGGGCAATTCAATTCGATTTGGAGGGAGCGGTTGGTCCCAAACAAAGTAGTGACCACGCTGGCCTGCTGGTAAGCGATGAAAGAGAGTTTCTTGAAAAAGTCGATCCACAATTCCTTGAACTCTCCCGCCACCCACTGGGAACGAATGATATCTTCCTCCCTTTCCCTGGTATAGATGCCGTGTTCGGATAAGAGCAGAGGCACCTTCTTCATATAGGAGGCGCAGCTTCCCAGGATTCCTGCGTAACCGGCAGAAACGGCATGGTAAATGTCCGCCTTTGGAATATCCTGCGAGAGGATATACATCAGGGGGAAATAGATTCCCCGGAAATTCCAGAGGAAATGAAGAAATACTTTCTTGGAGTTCTGTTTGCGATACTCATCCCTGCAGATGTCAAAGAAAGATTCACTCATTAAAAGGTCGCTCATATGATGATGGTGTCGTTTGGCAAGATTCAACACGCCGGTCCAGTTGATCGTGTCCACAGAACCGTTGATCAGCCCCTTCAAAGTCTCTTTTTCTTCCTTGGTCAGCCGGATTTTTTGCTTGCTCTTTTTGAATGCCGCGTCTCCCAGATACAGCGTCTGGATCTCCTTGACGTTTTCCGGCACGCGGCATGCGTACTCTGGCATCTCCTCTCTTGTGGTGGCGATAGCCCATATGACAAACTCCACATCCTGAAACTGGCTGCACAGCATCTGCACCCAGCTGGAGACACCTCCTGGAACATAAGGGTAACTTCCCTCACAGATCAAACATACCCGCATATTTTATTTTCCCTCCTCCAGCGTGATGATTCCATTATTTTCCTGAACACGCAGCAAATAGTAACCGTTTCCCACATCCTCGTAAGTCAGCCCCTCTGCATGGGCAATGCGGCTCTTGGTGTGATAAAAGAATGCCTGCCCCTTGGCAATGCCGCCGCAATCCAGCTCCATGCGCTTGCCGCTCTTTGTCCAGCCGTAATCCATATCCTGATAACTCCTCACATCGCCCTCGGTCTGGGACAGTGTCCTGCCCTCCAGCCAGGATACACGGGCCAAAACTTTCGACTCGAAAAGGCCGAGCTGCCTTTTGGCCGAATCCCAGGCTGCGGGATCCTCGTCCTTGGCGATCAGCATACTGACATCGAACACATGGGAGACCATCCCATAGGCTCCTAGGACAGAGCAGATCGCAAAGAGATTACCGTCTTCCATGGAGTTCCCCTTAGTGGCCGCAGGAAAGACGGTGCGCCCATCCTCCCAGGAAAGCCGCGTATCGGAACTTTCCAGCGTCCCCCGAATAGACCGAATATCCGCACCGGGCACAGCCAACATTCCCGGAAAGAAATTGTCGGTTTCCATGGCCAGGCCCTGAACAGTGTAATTGGTGAAGGTTTTGGAGAACTGCTTGATAAAATCCTCGTTGAAAACAACCACTCCATCTTCGGCGCAATTGGCAGCATAGGCCAGTTCCCCATCGAATTGCAGCACTGACTTGCCGATGGTGGTAAACAGAGCATCGCCCGCGGTTTTGAAACTCTCATCAGAAGATGCTGCCGCCAATATGCTGGCGGTGTATGGCGTGTTCGTGCGCAGACAAGCCCCTTGGAAGACGGGCCATACCACATCCTGGACGAATCCTTTCGTGGAATAGCCATAGGTCTGTTTGCACAGCTCGTCATTGGCAGACGTGATCACGGGGAAATCGTCAAGGAATACGCTCTTCACCCCCAAAACCGGATAGACGAAATCCGGCAGCAGCGCACTGATCGCCCCGGTCAGAAGCCCCATGCAGTGAATGTCTGTGAGAAAGGTCCCGTTGATCAGACAAACGCGGCCCTTCTGCCAGGCGTATGTATAGAGGATGGGAACGTCATTTGTCTTGTCCTGGATATACACAGATGCGTCGGTGCTGACCTTGATCCGGGCAGAACCGCTGTTCCCGTCATAATAGGCCTGCTTCGGCTGCACGGGAAGCAGAGGCTTTTTAAAAACCAGGTCATGGTAATCCTTTCCTTCCGACTTCTTCTGGATACCAAATGCCGGCCACAACAGGGAGTCTTCGTCTCCTTCCGCAAGGCCCGCCGCCAGGATGACCCGGCCTCCTTGGGCAATGAATCTCTCAAGCGCCGCCAGATCCGCATAGCGGCTGAGGGAAGCATCGCAAAAAATCACCAAATCACGTTCTGTCACTCCACTCATGTCCAAATGCCCTTCACCGGCCATCGTGAGATGGAGGTCCTGACAGAACTGCCGGATATTGCCGTAAATCTTCCCATAGCGTTCATCCTCGGGATCCCCTAGAATCCAGACTTTAGGCCGCTGTCCTTCGTCTATCTGCCTTGTTTGGGTAAATTCTCGTTCCAAGACAAGGCGGCTTTGAATCTGAACGTTCTCCAACCGGCTCTCATTGAGATTATAAATCAGAAAAATACCGCCCAGAACGGCAATAACCAGGACGATATATAGTAACCGTTTAAATGATAGCATGCTTTCACTCCATGTATTAGAATCTGCCTCTGTTTATCCCCAAAAGAGGGGACGCATGGTCAGTCGTCCATCGCTGATCCGGCGAGGCGAGCCGTCCAATAGCGCAGCTGCTCCAGCCCTTTGGGAGAGAGGCGAACCTGCCGGTTTTGCCGCAGGTCATCCAGGAGATCGGCGAATTTCTGTCGTTCTCCCGCCCGATAGAACATTTTCAGCATAGTGTGATAGGATGCCTCGCTCCGCGCCCGATCTGCGTATTTCTGCCAGAAGGCTTCCGCTTCCCCATACCGGCCAAGCTCTACCAGGGCGCTCAAATATTCCTCGTACTCTTTCAGGAAAACCTCGCTTTCCTCGGTGTCAATCTGCTTTTGCACCAGATCGCACAAGCGTTTCTGGTAGGCGCTTTGCTCCCTGGCGGAAAGAACGTCGCTGGCCAGCATCTCCATCAGGGCCGTACAGGCCGCATGGTATTTCTCCGGATCACCAGGTTCCTGTTCGTAATCCCGGCGGCACTCCAGCCACTGCGTCTGCTGCAGGCGGTATATCTCCATCTTTGCGGCCGCTACATAATGGGCCGACTCTGAGTCTTCGTCCTGCTCTGCGGCCAGAAGGATCTTGTAATTCTCCTTCAAATTCTTCTTTAGCTGCTTCAGCAAAAGGGCCCGCTTTTCCGTGTTTCCGCTGACGGCCATGGCATCTTCCACCGGCACTACGTTCAGCGCTTCCTGCATATCAGGATGTTCCGGCTGCCGGTCGATCTCAAAAGCGTGTGTCAGGACAGCTTCCCGGTCGATGCCCACTCTTTCTAAAAATGACCGGAGCAGTCCCGGCAGAAAATAGATGACAAATCCAAGGCCTGGAAGGAAGATGAAGTAGGCCACCATCCCCGCTCCCTGCCGGCGGATTCCTTTTATGACGGCATATATCACTGCCAAAGCAAAATTCGCTGCTAAAAACCAAATCAACATGATCGCAACCTCGCTTTCTGCCTATGAGGCTCAGACTGCCATCGGTTCGTTGAGAACCGAATGAGCTTCCACGCCGCAGGCTGAGAGACGCTTTTGCAGATGCTCTAGGTTTGTGGAGCTGGTATTGTTCAGCAAGGCATAGAGCTTTCCGTTGCCATCGGTCCCCAGACAGTCTGTCACCCGGAGCGTCTGATTGACCGCATTGGCGGTTTCTGCCAGAGAGCCGGAATAGGCCAGTTCCACTACGCAGTATTCCGCCATGTGCTTTTCCGCTTTCTCCCCGGCCAAAAGGACCCGCTTGCGGAACGCGTCCGGCTTCAAAACATCCGTGCCTTTCACATAGTGCTCCTCTCTGGACAGCTTTTCGTATTGCAGCGCTTTTTCCATGGAGTCTCGCAGCAGCAGAGACATGGTTTTCAGCAGATTGACATGATACAGCGTCTCGCACTCATAGGGCAGTGTCTTAATGAGGACCACCGCCTCGGGAACATCCCGGCAGACAATAGGCAGCACTGCTGCGGGTTCCCCGCTTCCAAACTCTCCCTGATAGAGTTCTCCCCTTGTCACCGCGTCATAAATCCGGGGAGAATCAGAGAGGTTCCACGTCTTTCCGTCCATCGGAGAGCCATCGCTCAATGCGCCTACCAGCCGGAGCCAAGGACTTCCTGCCTGCCCTTGATAGACGGCCACCGTGTCCGTGCGGACCAACTCGGAGATGACCTGCATGGTTTCCATGAGGATGCGGTCCGGTTCCTGAACCATCAGGCGGCTGACCAGACCGTACAGCTTTGGAAAACCGGACTTGGATGTGAGGAGGCGTTCCTCGTACTCGTTTTTGATGAGTACATTTTCATCGTTGATGGCCTTTAGATCCGCATACTCTTCCTCTAGCATATTCAAATCCAGGCGGACACTTCGAGTGTTTTCTCTGAGCATATTGGTAGTATAGCTGACCATGAGGCCCAGGAACACGAACTCCATAATCGCCAGAATGCTGCCCGTATAGGAATAGAAGGTGCTCAGCTCCAGAATACTCAAATTTTGGCTATACAAATAGGCGGCACTGGCCAGGATCGCTGCCAAGGCACTCTGATAAATATTATAGGAGATAGAGATCAAAATGACGTAGATCATCAGCCAATTGATCTGAGAAAACAGGGCGTGAGAATCGCAAAGGGAATTTAGGGCAAAAAAAGCCGCAAAAATCACAAGATTCTCCACCACTTGACGAATAGCCGTGGGAACGATCTGCTTTTTTTTCTTCCGGTCTTCTGCCGGGGCCTTTTCATATGTAATCTGACCTCCCTGCAGCTGTTCTTCCAGGTTTCGGAAATCGTTCCATCCTAGTTCCTGCCTGATTAGATCGCTGTCTGCCAGGGTGACGCAGCTAGGCTCTTCCCACTGGACATCCCGCTCTTGAAGCTTTTCCTGTTGGCAGGCTAGCTGGTACAGACGTTTCGCCGAAATCTCAGTGCTACCGCAGACATTGTAAACATCCTGCTTTCCATCCTCCATCGCTCGCTTGATGGCATCCACAAAGTCAGAGACATGGAGCGGCTGAAACACGCTGGCCGTCATATGGCTCTCTGCTTGTGCGGCAGCGGAGAAACTCCGGCTCAAGAAGTCACCCTCCACCTCTTTTGCCCGATTGGTATAAAGCTGGGACGCACGGAGAACCACCGCGTCCATGCCGTGCTGTTTCCGATAAATATCCAAAAGCTGTTCCTCACGGATAAACCGGATCCCGCGTTCGCTGACAGCGGCGCATTCTGTGGACTCATCGGCCTTTCCCTCAGTATTTCCGTACACCTCTATGGATGACAGCAAGATAAACTTCACGCCATGCGGGAACGCGGCGGCTGTCCGCAGAGACTGGGCCAGCAGGGTCACGTCCGCGTCCGATTCTTCCTCATGGACGCTGCTTATGTAGTGGTTTCCCGCGAATATCACCAGGTCAGGCGATATGGAGCGCAGGAGCTTCCTAAAACTTTCGCCCTTGCGGGGGCTGCGGTAAAAGCGATGCAGGGAGATGCCTTTTGACTTCCGTGGAAGCGCCTTGTCGGACAGGAGGTAGACATCGTTTCCTTCCTGTCCCATCCGTTCCGCCAGCGCTTCTGCCAGCCCGTCTCCCGTTCCAATATAGACAATTTTCATAAGACTTATTTCCTCCATATTATCTGGTGGCCGCAGAAAGACTCCAGCCACCGTTCTTTCTGTCGTTGATTCGTTTCACAGTGCGCTTGGTTTATTTCAAATACCGGTTTTTAGCGAAATTCCAGCTATCTGCGCACATTTGATTGATATTTTTCTGAGCCTTCCACCCGAAAAGCCGGCGGGCTTTCTCAGTATCAGCATAGCACACCGCAATATCCCCGGGTCTTCTGGGAACGACTCGGTAGGGGAGTTTTCGCCCACACGCTTTGGAATAGGCGGAAACGATTTCCAACACACTGGTTCCCTGTCCCGTGCCGAGATTGACCGCCTCTATGCCGGTATGTTCTAATACATGCCTAACGGCAGACAAATGTCCCAGCGCCAAGTCCGTCACATGGATATAGTCCCGTACACCGGTCCCGTCCGGGGTGTCATAGTCATCGCCATACACCACCACTTCCGGGCGCAGGCCTGCCGCAACCTGGGAAACATAGGGAAATAGATTGCTGGGGATCCCATTAGGATCCTCTCCGATCAGCCCGCTGGAATGGGCACCGGTAGGATTAAAATACCGCAGGAGAACGACTCCCCATTGGGGATCCGCTGCCGATAAATCCGTTAAAATCCGCTCGATCATCACCTTGGTGTATCCATAAGGATTGGTTGCCGAGGCAGGCATCTCTTCCTTGAATGGGACGGGGTTGTTCATCCCGTAGACCGTGGCGGAGGAAGAAAAAACGATCCGTCCGCATCCTGCCTCCCGCATGGCCTGGCACAAGGCAAACGTGCCGCCTATGTTGTTTTCGTAGTATTCCAGTGGTTTTCGCATTGATTCGGGAACAGACTTAAGGCCAGCAAAATGGATGACCACATCAATGGAATGCTCTGCGAATATTCTGCGGATCCCTTCCAGACCGCGCAGATCGGTCCGGTAAAAGCTGACCGGCTTTCCAGCGATTTTTTGGATATTTTCAATCGCTTCCAGCTTTGCGTTGCTGAGATTGTCGGTAATCACCACTTCATAGCCTGCGTTCAGCAGTTCCACACAAGTATGGCTGCCAATAAAACCAGCCCCGCCGGTGACAAATACCTTCATTAGAAAAATCCTCCTAATTCCTCATGCTTTGTTCCTCTTCGTCTAGGGTACTGTCTATGATCTTCACCAGCTCCAGCATGGAGCGAAAATTCAAGGTTCTATTTTTATCCAGGTGGGTGACGGACCCTTGCCAAGAGCTGTGCTGCCTGCGCTGGATCCGGATCACGAAGCGTCCTAATTCGCCGTGCCGCTCCAGCGTTTCTCCATCCTTCGACATGTTATCCCCCTCCTTTGTCTCGCTTGCGCCCAGGAATTTCAACGTTTGCGAAAGTTCGTAAAAGTACACTTTGGCGAACTCTTTTACATTTATTTCCGACCCAAGGCCCTGGGGCCCGCATGAATCTACCTCCCAGCATGAATGACTGATTTTCCGTGCTTTAGGAACGTCAAGTCTTGAAATTTACAGAATCTTGTGGTATGGTGAACATACATCATTAATAGTAAATGAATTTAGGGAGGACCATGGCCATGAAAAAGGAAGACGGAATACAGAACAAGCAACGAGTTGAATCATATTTGGAATTTCTAAAAGAAAATGGAGACGCAACTTTGATTCCGCCGGATTTTGACCGGACGACAGCAGATTTGCTGGTGGAATGCCTGGAACAGGAAGGCGTCAAATATATCTTTGGGATCCCAGGCGAAGAAAACCTGGATCTGATGAACGCGATTGAAAAATCATCCATCCGCTTTATCACCACAAGACATGAACAAGGCGCGGCTTTTATGGCAGATGTTTACGGCAGGCTCACAGGCAAGACCGGCGTTTGTCTGTCCACGCTGGGACCAGGGGCCACGAATCTGGTGACTGGAGTCGCTGACGCGAACCTTGACGGTGCGCCAGTGCTTGCGATCACAGGGCAGATGGCAACAGACCGGCTGCACCTGACAGCGCATCAATACCTAGATCTAGAAAAAGTTTTTGAACCTATCACCAAAAGGACAAAGCAGATCCTGCGTCCTGACACGGTGCCGGAAATCGTCAGGATCGCTTTCAAGTACGCAGAGGCAGAAAAGCCGGGAGCCGTGCATATCGACCTCCCTGTCAATATTGCCAAAGCACCGGCCCAGGGCGTGCCTATGCGCAGGGTAGCGCCAGAAAAGGGAATCGCTTCTTTCAAATCCATCGAGAGAGCAGCGAGAAAGATATCCAGCGCTGAGCGTCCGGTGATCCTGGCAGGCTATGGCGCTGTCAGGGACGGTGCGAGCAGGGCCATCACCGACTTTGCCACAGAACTTCGGATCCCAGTGGTCAACACCATCATGTCAAAGGGAATCATTCCATTTGACAATCCATATTCCATGTGGACCATCGGCATCCCGCAAAAGGATTATGTCAATGAAATCTTTAACGAAGCTGACACCATCATTACCATTGGCTATGACATCGTGGAATGCTTCCCAAGAAAATGGAACGAGAACAACGATCACAAGATCATACATATCGGAACCCAGCCAGCTCATATTAACAGGCGTTACCAGCCAGAAGTACAGGTGGTGGGAGACACCTCGGATTCCCTGTACGAGATCCTTCGCCGTTCAGATCGGGAAACAGAGCCGGATTATGCGCTGGAGATGCGGCGGATCATCAAAGAGGACCACGACCAGTATGAACACGATGAAGCCTTTCCAATGAAACCGCAGCGGATCCTTCACGATGTGCGCAAAATCATGGGCGAGGACGATATCCTGATTTCTGACGTGGGCGCGCACAAAATGTGGATCGCCAGGCATTACAACTGCTATCAGCCGAACACCTGCATCGTATCCAACGGATTCGCCACCATGGGGATCGGTGTTCCAGGAGCACTGGCGGCCAAGCTGGCTAACCCGCACAAAAAAGTCATGACCATAACCGGAGACGGTGGTTTTATGATGAACATGCAGGAATTAGAGACTGCACTGCGAATCGGTGTCAATTTCGTGACCCTGATTTGGAGAGACGGCGGCTATGGTCTCATCAAATGGAAACAGATGGATCAGTTCGGAAAGACTTGCTACACGGATTTCACCAATCCTGATTTTGTCAAGCTGGCCGAAGCCATGGGAGCCAAAGGATACAGGGTGGAAAAGGCAGAGGACCTGATGCCAATGCTGGAAGAGGCCTTCAAACAGGACGTTCCTGCTGTCATAGACTGCTGCGTGGATTATGGGGAAAATGTAAAACTTTCTGCCAAAACAGCCAATATTTGGAAAGAGATCGCAAAGAAGGAAAAATAACACTTGGACTCCGTTACCCGAGATATTTTTAGAGCCATCCACGAGGGAAAATGGCTGAGCATCGAATACAAAAATAAAAACGAAGAAATCACCAGATACTGGATCGGCATCAATGACATCCATGTCAGGAGCCGGTCCCTCAAAGTATCTGGTCTTCACCTGTCCAAATGCACGTTGGGAGACTTTCCAGGAATCTATATAGACTCCATCCGGTCTTCCAGCGTAGTGGAAGGTTCTTATCATTCCATCAATGAAAAATTAGTGGAAGACATCCGCCTCAATCCTCACAAATACAAGACCCTGTTCCATCATCCGGCTAATCTCAATGTGCTGAACTATTTCGCTGACTGCAGCCGCCTGGACACAACACCTTACAAAAGCGACTACACGCTGATCGAAGGCATTGACGGGGAGCAGGTGGAATCTGGCGTTTATCGTCTCAATCCTGTCCAATACAGGGAAATGATCCGCGATTTCCAGCATAGGCAGCGGGCAGAAAAAGAAAAAAAGAAAAAGCGGACCCACCAGATCTGCATGAACCTGTTGAGCATTCCCACAAACAGGGGCCTTTACGTGCTGGCTTACAGGCGCATGAATTTTGACGTGGCCAGAAAACGGCTGCTGGCAGAGGATGAAGTGACCATTTGCAGGGAGTTCACTCTGGAAGGGGAAAAACAGAGCATCCGGCGATTTCTCCCTGAGGAACACGGCGACCTGCTGGAGAATTTTGAGTCCAACCAGGAAGCCATTAAAGATATCATCACCCGCGCCAACCCCAATATCAGAGGCGTGGACGACATGCCTTACCTGCTCACCATCAGCAGGGAGATCATGCTGGATCTGCACCAGGAATACGCCAAGATCATGGAAATGTACCAGGAAGACAAGGTGACGACGCCCATCCGGGCCTTTTTCGGCGAATTGACCAAACAGCCGGCGAGGAGAAAGCAATACCCTCTGGCCCTTTTGAACCGGCGGGTGAATCTGGACCAGCTGCTTGCCATTCATCACGGCCTGAAATATCCCCTTTCTTACATCCAGGGACCGCCGGGGACGGGAAAGACCAATACCATACTCAATACCATCACCACGGCTTTTTTCAATGAAAGGACCGTGCTTTTCGCGTCTTACAACAATCATCCCATCGACAGCGTGTTTGAGCAGCTGCGGAGCATGAAATATCGGGACAAAAATATTCCGCTGCCTATTGTTCGGCTGGGAAACATGGACAAGGTGGAAGACGCTCTGGAGGACATGCGGGAGCTGTATCAGCAGGTGGCGGACATCAAAGTTTACGCCAATACTTTAGAGAAAAACAAAGGAGATCGAATCCAGCGGGCAAGGGAATTATCCGGCCTTTTAAAGCGTTATGAAGAAACGCTGGACTTGAATGAGCGCAAAGAGGCCATCCAGCGTCTGCTCCAGTCAGGGCAGGATTTCAATTTCCAGGTAGAACTGCAGAGCAGGCAGCTGAAAAACGTGGAAGCCCAAATGGAAAAGATCGGGGTCATCAGGGAGGAGGACGCGCTGTCCCTGATTGATGACGATGAAGAGGAATTTCGCAAGTATCTTTACTATATTTCCGCAAAATACGTCCAGCGGCTGAAAGAACCGAAAAACCAGGACCTGTGGGACATCATCTTCATGGAAGGCAGCAGAAAGGAGCAGGTCAAAGCCTTTAACCGCTATTTGAGCCAGACGGAAAACCTGAAAAAATTCCTGCGTGTTTTTCCTGTGGTCATCACTACCTGCATTTCCGCCCATAGACTGGGAGAGCCGGGAGCCTGGTTTGACATGGTGATTTTGGACGAGGCCAGCCAGTGCAACTGTGCCGTTTCCTTAGTGCCCATTTTGCGGGGTGAAAGTCTGATGCTGGTAGGCGACCCTCAGCAGCTGAGTCCAGTGATCGTGCTGGATCAGAAAAACAACCAGGCCTTGAAAAAACGCTACGGCATCAGCAAGGAATACGATTACATCAAGAATTCCATTTACAAGACGTATTTGGCCTGCGATTCGGTGAGCGATGAGATTCTCCTGAGTTACCATTACCGGTGCCACGAAAAGATCATTGATTTCAACAACAAAAAATACTACAACAACAAGCTGAAAATCCGCAGTCAGAGCCAGGAACCGCAGCCCCTTGTTTACATGGACATCAAGGAAAATCCAGGGTACCAGAGGAACACCGCGCCTGCGGAAGCTGAAAAGATCATGGAATACATCGCTGCCAACAGGGAGAAAAAAATCGGCATTATCACGCCTTTCACCAACCAGCGGGATCATATCAACGCCCGTTTGCGGGAAAGCGGCATCCGAGACATCCAGTGCGGGACGGTCCATGCGTTCCAGGGAGACGAAAAGGACGTGATTCTTTTTTCCCTGGCAGTGACGGACCAGACCTTCCAAAAGACCTATGACTGGCTGAAAAACAACAAAGAGCTGATCAACGTGGCCACTTCCAGAGCAAAAGAGCAGTTGGTCCTCCTTTCCAGCAGCAAGGAATTGTCTCGGCTCCATCGAACAAATGAGAGCGATGACATCTATGAACTGGTGGAGTACATCAAGACCAAGGGCAGCTCCGTGGTCACGCCAAAATCCGCAGCCACTAGAGCGCTGGGCATCAAGCCTTACAGCTCGGAAACAGAGTCGGTTTTCATGGAGACTTTGAGCCATGCGTTGGGGAACATCCTGGTTTCTGGGCGGAAATACGTCATCCACAAGGAAGTGGCCATCTCTCATGTGTTTGACGGCAGAAATGAGGTGGAAGATCTGTTTTACACAGGCAGGTTCGATTTCGTGGTCTACGAAAGAGCCGGACGGCAAAAGGAGCTCCCAGTGCTGGCTATTGAGCTGGACGGAAAAGAGCACATAGAGGATGAAGCGGTCAGGGAGAGAGACCGTAAAAAGGCACGGATCTGCCGTCAATATGATTTCCAGCTGATCCGAGTGGATAACACCTACGCCAGGCGATATCATTACATGAAAGAAATTTTGATCGAATACTTCAAGAAGCTATAAAACGCGCGGCGGTAATTGGGCGGCAGGCCTTCCTGACTGCGGATCAGAGGAAAGAAGGCGGTTAGCCTTTCTGGGCCGGAAGCTGGAGGAAAAATTGTCAGCCCAGCAGGAAGATCTGCTTTTTGTTGATCCGCACCAAGCCATCCGTTTCCATCAGACGCAGCTCTCTGGACATCGCGCTGCGATCCACTCGCAGATATTCTGCCATTTTTGAGCGGGAAACAGGGAGGACAAAGGGATTTGCGCCAAGCAGCCCCTGCATGTGTTGAAAATAGACTAACAGCCGCTTGCGGATCGTAGGCTGGCTCAAGATGCTTAAATGCAAAGACAGAGCCTGAGAACGTTCAGCTGCCATCAAAAAAAGATTGTTGATCAGCTGGGAATGATGCGCGCAGGCATGGGAGCAAGGCGCGATGACATGGGCATAGTCGATAAAAATGATCCGGCATTCTTGTTCCGCGGTCACTAGGTACTCGAAATTTTCTAAGGGCAGACAAAACAGTTCGCCAAACAATTCCCGCTCTTCATAGATTTCCAAGAGATTGATATTTCCCTCTGCGTCCAGGCTTTCCAGCCGAGCCTTTCCTGAACGGACCAGGCCGATTTTTTTTGGCAAAGCAGAATAACGCATAATCGTTTCCCCAGGGGCATACGTTCTAAAATCAGGCGAAAAGCAGCGCAGCATTTTTCTGATCGATTCCCCCGATATTCCGTCACTGATAAAATGCTTATTCACATCATGGCTCCTTTCTTTCAGAATGTTTCTCTGTTTTCGCTTTTTCTTCTATTTTACACCATTTGTTGCAAATGTCACAGACTTTTATCTGAAAATAATGTATAATCGAATAAATTCAAAATATTCCAATAAGACTGTGAAAGGAAAGGTGTGCCTATGTTATTTCAAACAACGGAGCAGCATAAAGCGTTTCGGGCGCAGATCAGAGAATTCGCGGAAGCGGAAGTAAAGCCTATTGCTTTTATGCTGGACAAGAACAATGAATTTCCAGAAGAAGCAGTGAAAAAGCTGGCGAAAATGGGTATGATGGGGCTCCCATATCCAAAGAAGTACGGAGGAGCGGGAAAAGATGTCCTTACATATGCCATCGCGGTAGAAGAGCTGGCGAGAGTGGACGGCGGCACTGGCGTCATTTTGTCGGCCCATGTTTCTCTAGGGTCCTATCCGATTTTCGCCTTTGGTACAGAAGAGCAAAAGCAGAAATACCTGGTGCCTCTGGCAAAAGGGGAAAAGATCGGCGCTTTTGGTCTGACAGAGCCAAACGCGGGAAGCGACGCTGGCGGAACGGAAACCACTGCGGAGCTGCAGGGTGATCATTACGTCCTCAATGGCGGCAAAATTTTTATCACCAACGGCGGCGTGGCGGACACCTATGTGATATTCGCTGTGACCACGCCGAACATCGGCACCAGAGGGATCAGTGCCTTCATTGTGGAAAAAGGCTGGGAAGGCTTTGAATTCGGCGACCATTACGACAAAATGGGCATCCGTTCATCTGCCACCGCGGAGCTGATTTTCAACGATGTGAAAGTGCCGAAGGAAAACCTGCTGGGCAAGGAAGGCCAAGGCTTTAAGATCGCCATGGCAACGCTGGATGGCGGAAGGATCGGTATCGCTTCCCAGGCTCTGGGCATTGCCCAAGGCGCGTTTGAAAACGCAGTGGAATACGCCAAAGAGAGGGAACAGTTCGGCATGCCGATCGCCCATCAGCAGATCAATTCCTTTAAAATCGCTGACATGGCCACAAAGATCAGAGCTGCCAGGTTCCTGGTATACAGCTCCGCGGAACTGAAAGAAGCCCACGAGCCTTATGGCATGGAATCCGCCATGGCCAAGCAATACGCTTCTGACATTTGCCTAGAAGTGGTCAATGACGCAGTGCAGATCTACGGCGGAAACGGATACCTCAAGGGCATGGAAGTAGAGCGGGCTTACCGTGACGCGAAGATTTGTACCATTTATGAAGGAACCAACGAAATCCAGCGGGTGGTCATCGCTTCCCATATCCTGGGGAAACCGCCAAAACAGCAGACTGGAAAATTAAAGGCCAAAGGCCCGATCACCGGCGTGCGCAAGAAAAAGATCTTTACAGAAGGCTCGGCAGCGGATCAGGTAAAGGCCCTGGTAGAAGCCTTGAAAGCCGATGGCTTTGACTTTACAGTAGGCATCGATCCGCAGACACCGATTATAGAAGCTGACCGTGTGGTCAGCGCGGGAAAAGGGATCGGCGATAAAGCCAACATGAAGCTGATTGAAGACTTGGCTTACCAGGCAGGCGCGGCCATTGGTTCTTCCAGGCCAGTGGCGGAGACCTTGAAATACGTGGAGCTGAACCGTTACGTGGGAATGTCTGGGCAGAAATTTAACGGAAACCTTTACATCGCATGCGGAATTTCCGGTGCTGGACAGCATCTGAAAGGAATCAAAGGCGCTACCACCATTGTGGCCATCAACAAGAACAAGAACGCCCCGATCTTCAAAAATGCGGACTATGGAATCGTAGGCGATGTGCTTGAGATCCTGCCATTGCTGACAAAAGCTCTGGACAATGGTGAAGAAAAGAAACCAGCGCCGCCAATGCAGAAAATGCGCAAGGCCACGCCAAAGAAGGAAGCACCGCCATGGAAGAGTTATATCTGCTCCGGATGTGGATACGAGTACGATCCTGCAGTAGGCGATCCGGAGGCGGGCGTTTCTCCAGGTACCATGTTTGACGCTCTGCCAGAAGAATGGATCTGTCCGGACTGCGGTGAAGAAAAAGCTAATTTCATAGAAGGATAAGGAGGTTCATGATGTATTGCGTAAGAAAAGTGACAGATGATTTATATTGGGTAGGCGCGAATGACCGCCGCTTGACGCTCTTTGAAAACATCCACCCCATTCCTCGGGGCGTTTCCTATAACTCCTATCTGCTGCTGGATGAAAAGACGGTCCTCTTTGACACTGTGGACTGGTCGGCGGGGCGGCAGTTCCTAGAAAACATTGAGCATGTGCTGAACGGGCGCAAGCTGGATTACTTGCTGATCAATCACATGGAGCCGGATCACGGCGCATCCATCGAGGAAGTGCTGCTGCGGTATCCGGAAGCCAAGGTGATCAGCACGGAAAAAGCCTTTATGCTGATGCACCAGTTCAACTTCAACGTGGATGGCCGTACCATTCAAGTTGCGGAAGGAGACACCTTCTCCTTTGGCAAGCACGAAGTGACCTTTGTTTCCGCGCCAATGGTCCACTGGCCGGAAGCCATGGTGACTTATGACCTGACAAACGGCGTTCTCTTCGCAGCGGACGCGTTTGGGTCCTTTGGTTCTCTGGACGGCAGGCTGTTCAATGACGAAGTGAACTTTGACCGTGACTGGATCGATGACGCAAGGCGTTATTATACCAATATCGTAGGCAAATATGGGCCGCATGTGCAGGCGCTGCTGAAAAAAGCCTCCACAGTGGATATCAAGATGATCTGCCCGCTCCACGGTCCGGTATGGCGCAATGACTTCGCTTATTTCATCGACAAATATGACAAGTGGAGCCGCTACGAACCGGAAGAAAAGGGCGTGCTCATCGTCTATGCGTCCATGTACGGAAACACGGAAAGCGCGGTCAACGCACTGGCCACAAAGCTGGCGGAACGGGGCATGACCAACATCGCCATGTACGATGTGTCCAAGACCCATGTTTCTCAGTTGATCTCGGAAACCTTTAGGCTGAGCCATCTGGTGCTGGCTTCTGTGACTTACAATCTGGGGATCTATCCGCCGATGCACAATTTCCTTATGGATATGAAAGCGCTCCATGTGCAGAATCGTACTGTGGCTGTTATGGAAAGCGGCTCCTGGGCGCCGAAGTCCGGTTCCCTGATGACCGAATTCCTGGACGAAGAACTGAAGACCATGACTGTGCTCAACGAGCAGGTGTCGGTGCTGTCCTCCATGAATGAGAGCAGCGCTCTGGAAATGGACCAGATGGTAGAAGGAATTTTGGAATCCATGAACGATTGATAGGTCGGGTTCTGTAAACTTGTAAATCAGGCGATTGAAAACATACAAAGGCTGCCAGTAAGTGATGAACTGCTGGCGGTCTTTTGCTGTCAGCGGGGCGCGTTTCCCTTTGTTGGTGTTTCTAAGAGTCATTCATTCGACTTATGGCTCGGGGCGTTGGTGTTTTCGCATTAGCCAAAGCCAGAGGAATTTTTGATGAATGACCGAAATATGAACACAGGAAATGAAAAACGTGGTAAAATAGGGAAACAGCAATAGGCAAGAGCGGCAGTCTTAAATCAGAAATTAAGAACCCGTTTCCTGCCGCACCGAAAGGGGAATGAACAATGAGAACGTATTTATCAAAAACACCCATCCGCGCCCTGGCCTTCACGGTGATCTTCGCTATGGTGGCCGGTCTGTTGCCTGCCATCCCGCAGGAAGCTTCGGCAGCCACGGCAAGTTTACAGGCACCACGAACCGCAGGTGATGGGACCGTGACCTGGGACTGCGTATGGTTCGGTCATTACCCGCAGAGTTCTGATGGAAATGGCGGCTACAAGAATGAAAAGGTCAAATGGCGGATCCTTTCTATCAATGGGGACGAAGCACTGCTCCTTGCAGACAAGAACCTAGACTGCAAACGGTACCACGAGACCTATACCAACGTCACCTGGGAGAATTCCACCATCAGAAGCTGGCTCAACAACGGTTTCATCAACAAGGCCTTTACCGCAAGGGAGCGGGATGCCATCAAGCGGAAAACCATCCGGAACTCCAATAACCCAGAATATGGGACGAAGGGTGGCAATGACACTGCGGACAAAGTGTTTCTCCTGTCCATAGAAGAAGCTGCGAAACCGGCATATGGATTCCCAAGCGAGTACAGTGTATATTCCAAAACCAGAAGAGCAGTGAACACGGAATACGCCAAATCCCAGGGAGCATGGACAAGCACATCCGCGGAATACAAAGGTGGCGGCGGTTGGTGGCTGCGGTCGCCTGGCAGCCATTCTGGTTTGGCCGCGGAGGTGTCTTACTTTGGATCCGTCTATCACTACGGCTTTCTTGTGGGCAGTGATTACTACGCCGTTCGTCCTGCTTTGTCCTTGGACTTAAAATCTAGCCTCTGGTCGCCTGCTGGGATGGTTTCAAGTGAAGGAAAGGTAGAGGAAATAGGAGATGATCAAGGCAGCAAAGGAAATCTGGCGGCAGCAAAGCCAAAGAAAGTGACCCTGAGCAAGGTGAAATCCGCCAAGCGCGGAACTTTAAAGCTGACCTGGAAGCGTGACAAAAAAGCTACCGGCTATCAAGCGATCGTGGCGACAGACAAGAAATTCAAAAAGAGCAAAAAGTCAGCTTTTATCCCGAAAAACAAAACCGTCACCAAGACTTTCACCAAGCTGAAACAAAAGAAGACATACTTTGCCAAGGTACGGGCCTATAAAAAGATAGGAAAAACAAAGGTTTATGGCGCTTATAGTAAGGTGAAGAAAGGGAAAGTGAAGTAACAGTTCCAAATTTGATATGCAGCGCAATTGAGAAAAAAGAAATGGGGAGCGCTCTTAAAGTCTTGGACTGATCAAGAATCAAGCCAGGGCCTTAGGGTGATCCCTTTTTGGCTGTTTGATTTCCATAGGGAAGCGATACGGCGGCCTCCACTTTTGGTACTGTATAATGAAAGCATTGTGCGTAAGTTGGGCCAATGGTATAATGGTGAGAAAGGATAGGTAGGCGAATTCAAGTTTATAGCTCGCAGCTTAAAAGAGAAAAATCACATCATAATCATCAATTCAAATCATCAGCGATAGGATTGATGATGATGGCTGAAGTATAAAAGGCCGGACATTCATGCCGCGGCCTGTTCTTTGGATGGTTTAGTCATTCCAGTATTGCTCCATGTAAACGCTGATATCTTTTGGTTCTAATTGATACTTTCCGGCCACTTTGCTAGCCGTGTCTTCCCGCGTCATAGCCAGTTCCTGGCAGAGCTCGATCATTTTCCGGATGCCCTGCTCCCGCTCTTCTGTCTGACCTTCGACCTTGCCTTCGGCTCGGGCCTCCTGCCGATCCTGTTTCATAGGTGGGGTTTGTTGCTATCTCCTACATAATAAAAAACGCAGAAGCCCGTGACACGCAGCGATAAAATACGAAAAATGATCTGGTGTCATGATCGCAATGAAATTTGTTGAAGCTGAGTAAGTGAAAGAATATTGTCATGTGATTCTAGGGTGTGCTAGAATGTAGAAAAACAAATCGTGATTTGGAGGAATGAAGTATGGAGAAAGACAAAAGAAAGTTAACAGAAAAAGAATTGAAACGTAAAGCTTGCTTTGAAAAATTCAATTCTGAAATGCAGCAAAAAGGATATAAAACAAAGAATATA
>CAJTYS010000013.1:0-18733 GCA_910583765.1 uncultured Eubacteriales bacterium
AACTGAACTACCGGACCGCAATTGGTGGGCGTTATAGGGCTCGAACCTATGACCCTCTGCTTGTAAGGCAGATGCTCTCCCAGCTGAGCTAAACGCCCGAAAAAATGGTAGCGGCGAGAGGAGTCGAACCTCCGACCTTCCGGGTATGAACCGGACGCTCTAGCCAACTAAGCTACACCGCCATATCCCTTCTTTGCGTGACTGCAAGAATTATATTACCATTTTCAGGCCAATCTGTCAACATGTTTTTTTAGATAAATTTAGATATTTTTTTCCTTGTGAAGTGAAAAGTGAAAAGCCACATTGAAAAGGGGAAAGGTGGAACGTTGTTTGAAAAATGAACAAAATAAACTTCTTTTTCATAGTATGGAGCATGCTACGAAGAAAGGGGAGTTTTAAGTTTGAACAACAATAGCGAATTTTATATAGGCATGCCTATAGATTTAGATAGCTGCGATTGTGATAACATCATCGGTGATATCCCTGATGATGATTGGCAGCAGCCGCCTTGCATGGCTGGGCGGGATTTTGAAAACTGGCCGCTGGCTATGGCTTACGTGCCCATGCAGCCATGGGAGGAAACCTACAGTCCAGAAGAGGGATTGCAGGCTGGGACCATTTTCCCAGGATTGGATCTTCCGTTTTTAGGAGGTATGAAACGATGAGCGACAGAACAGAAATGCTGAAAAAGGTCCAGCAGCTGAATTTTGTCATGATCGACACAGGCCTTTATCTGAACAACCAGCCTGACAGTCCTGCTGCTTTGGCCTTATTTTCCAAGTATCAGGAGCTATATCGGCAGGCAAAGCAGGAATTTGAGGATGCCTATGGTCCTTTGTGCTATGATGGCATCAATATAGAGAGAGATGGATGGTCCTGGCTGCAAAGTCCATGGCCGTGGGAAGTGGAGGATTAAGTTATGTGGACGTATGAGAAAAAATTAGAATATCCGATCAATATCAAAAATCCGAACCCGGCTATCGCCAAGTTCATCATCAGTCAGGTTGGCGGGCCAGACGGCGAATTGGGCGCCTCACAGCGGTACTTGTCACAACGGTATTCCATGCCTTTTGACGAGCCAATCGCCACGCTTACGGATATTGGCACAGAAGAGCTCGCGCATCTGGAAATGGTCAGCACCATCGTCCATCAGCTGACTCGCGACATGACCATCGACCAGATCAAAGAGGCTGGTTTTGAAACGTATTTCGTGGACCACACAGCAGGCGTGTATCCCCAGGCCGCAGCAGGTTTTCCGTTTGATGCCCTCTGTTTCGCGTCCAAGGGAGATGCGATCACGGATCTGGTGGAAGATATGGCTGCAGAACAAAAAGCGCGGACCACGTACGACAACATTTTAAGAATGGTAGACGATCCTGATGTCATTGATCCGATTCGCTACCTGAGAGAGCGTGAAGTCGTGCATTTCCAGAGGTTCGGTGAGGCCCTCAGAGTCGTTCAGGACAATCTGGACTGCAAAAATTTCTACGCCATTAATCCTGAATTCGACAAATAATACAAATAATCATCATGAAAAAAAGAGCGTGTCATATTAGGAGATCTCTGATATGGCACGCTTCTCTTGCATTGATCAAATGCAAAATGCCGCATAAAGCGGGACCGCTCAAGTCCTGATCATAATATCGGTTAGATTCGTGTAAATTTCAATGTGTTTTTTTGAAAATAACACGAAAACGCACGAATGTTTTTGGAATTTCATCAAGAACCCACAGGAATAAAGAAAAATGAAGAGTCTCCAATAAATATGCGCCTACTTTTCCTTTACATCCACGACCACATATTCCGACTTGCAGCCTGTTTTGAATCCCAGTGACCAGTCAGCGATCCCTGAAGTGACAATGAAATCCGTATGGCCTCGTTTTTCATGTCCATAAGTCTGATCATTTTCACTAACCAGCTGGCCCATGACATTGATGGGAATCATCTGGCCGCCGTGAGTATGGCCAGAAAGCACCAAATCCACGCCCGCCTTTTCCTGCGCCTTATAATCGCAAGGTTGGTGATCCATGACGATCATGAATTTTTGAGGATCAAGGGGTTCCACCAGCTGGCTCATCGCCGCTCTCGCCTTGCCGCCGTCCAGTCCTTCGGAGCGGTCTTTCCTGCCGATGATATAAAATCGATCATCCAGCGATATGCTTTCATCCCGCAAGACGATCACCTTGTTCTTTTCAAGTTCTTTTACCAGATCATCACTGCTGTAGCCTCTGTAATCCGCGTCATAGTAACCTTTATCATGATTTCCTAAGGAAACATAGACGCCATATGTAGTCTGCGTCTTACCCAATGCTTGGCAGGCCGCTGTCATATCTGCCTTTGAAGTTTTGTCATCCACAAAATCGCCTGTCACCAGCACCACATCTGGCTCCAGCGCTTCTATGTCCTTCATATGCTCCGCGAAGCCCTTGCTGTCAAAGGTGGTCCCCACATGAGAGTCAGCAAACTGTACGATACGCAGTTCTCCTACCGCTTTTCCTGTTTCAATGGCATAATCGGTCTGCCTGACATGGTGGGCCAGTTCCCATCCCATAGACAAATATCCCGCAGTGAGCGCGATTGCCAGGAGCCCAGCGTAGTAACGCTTTGTCGGTTGACCACGAAGCTTCTTGGCAATCCAAAAAACAAAATCAGCAAGCAGCCAGAACACCATGAGGTGGAGCATGCAGACAATAGCGTTCAACAGCCCGATCATCAGCCATATCGCGGCAAACAGGACAATCACCATCAATACGCTGATCGCAACCCTGTATTTTTTGTTTCCTTTTGAAAGCTTGTCCAGCAGTCCGAGTTTGTAAAACCTGGTCGCCAGATAAATAAGGCTCAGCCCTGCTGTCACAAATAGAAGTATAAAGAGCAGCATCCAAATCATATCTTTTCCCCCTCTTGATCATCCATATCCAATCATACACGTCTGTTCTTTTTGTGTCAATCATTCCTAGCGGCAGATTCTAAACGCCTCACAAAAACATCATAAAAGCCAGCCTAACAAGACTGACTTTCTTTTCTCACTATGATTTTCTCCGCGTCTTCACTGCGGAGCGCGAAGACCGCGCCCATCACTTCATAAGCAGTAGGGTTTTTCGCAGGACTTTTGAATAAACTTTTTATGGTTTGCGATGGAGCGAGTCCTAAATCTATGAACCTATTTTTTTCCATGCCCCCAGCATTGATGGCTACAATTGTTCCACGGCATCCAGTAGGCAGGCGGGATAAATCAAATGTTTCTGAACACATAACATTCTTCTCCTTTTTCATTTATGTAAGTCACCAGGATAACAGGTCTATTCGCAGGGCACGATACTGTAGTATATGAACAAGGAAAGGCAACGGTTCTAACAAGTGGCGATTTGCAAAAGACTAAAACATGCATTGCCTTTTTAAATAAAAACCAACCTTTCGGTTTCAAGATTCCTTTTGAATGGAAAAATCCAAGATGATAAGATTGGACAAATAAATCGAGTCCGAGCAGGCTCTAAGCAGCCCCATCCTTTTGGCGCGAGGATGAGGCTGCTTAGCATAATAGACAAGATACAAGAGCTATGATGTGGCTGTGGACATCACATCATCCCAATGAACTGCTGAACCGCAAGAGACACAACGGCCACCACGAACCAGCAGCAAAGGCCGAGACTGATGGGTTTCAATCCGTTTGTCAGCAGTTTTTTCAGATCCGTGTTCAGCCCGATCGCGGTCATAGCCATGACGATCATGAATTTGCCAATGGTAACCAGCAGTTCCGGCAGGCCTTCGGGCAGAGGCACGAAGGTGTTGATGACAGCAGTCAGGACAAATCCCAGCACAAACCAAGGAAAGATCTTGGAAATGCTGTAGTTCTTGTCAGTGCTGCCTTCGGCGGTCTGACTTTTTACCATTTTCTTTGTCGTGTAAACGGCAAGGACCAAGGTGATTGGCACGATCATCAGCGTCCTAGTCAGCTTTACGATGGTAGCAAAGGCCAGGGCCGTGTTATTCCCAGAAGCAGCGCTCCAAGAAGCTCCCGCGGCCACTACAGAAGATGTGTCGTTGATCGCGGTCCCAGCCCACATGCCGAACCCAGTGTCCGTGAGACCCAGCAAATGGCCTAATGGCGGGAAAATGAAGACAGCGATGATATTGAAGAGAAATATCGTGGAAATAGCCTGCGCGACTTCTTCATCATCTGCCTGGATGACAGGCGCCGTGGCAGCAATCGCAGAACCGCCGCAAATAGAAGTTCCCACGCCGATCAAAGTGGTGGTCTTCGCCTCGATCTTCATGGCTTTCCCGATGAAATAAGCAGTCAGGAAAGAAGCGGTCAGAGTAAAAACCATGACCAGCAGAGATTGTCCGCCTACTTTGATCACATTGAATAAATTCATTTCAAACCCCAGGAGGATGATGGACCACTGGAGGATTTTTTTTGACGTGAATTTGATGCCCCCCGTCAAAATCTCCGGTCGTTTAAAAAGCGCGATGATCATGCCAAACAAAATGCCGAACACCGGGCCGCCGATAATGGGAAACGCCCGTCCAAGCAGCCATGCGGGGACTGCGATGACAATACAGACCAGAAGCCCTGGTCCGGTTTTTTTCATAAAATCCATAAAATTAAGTCCTTTCTGTTGCGTATGCGCTGTGTTTCATCGTGTGCTGACAAGCGGCTCTCGTATGCTTTAAACCGCAGCCAGCTGACTCACGGGTATTATTATGCCACTAAATGATAAATTTCACAAGGGCTGATGAAAAAACTGAACATTCCTCATTCGATAGTTTCCCAGCAGGAAACTATCGATGTGTCAGATGCTGCGTCAGAAAAAGAGGAAAGGGAACAGAGTTATTTTTCTTAAAAAATTTCAAGAAATTTTATAAAAGAGTGTTGACAATACTATATAGGAGTGGTAAATTTAAACTGTAATTAGCACTCAACAATAATGAGTGCTAACAGGAGGCGCAAACATGGATCTAAGTGAAAGGAAACTGAGAATATTACAGGCAATCATCAGCGATTTCATAAAAACCGCAGAGCCGGTGGGTTCCAGGACCCTTTCTAAGAAGTTTGACCTGGGTATCAGTCCTGCGACCATTAGAAACGAAATGGCTGACCTGGAGGAGTTGGGATTTTTGACGCATCCCCACACATCGGCAGGCCGAGTGCCGTCAGAACAAGCTTACAGGCTATACGTGGACGGCATGATGAAAAAGCGGGAGCTGTCAGAGGAAGAAAAAAACGCCATCGCCAGCAAGCTTTATGAAAACGTCACGGAACTGGAGAAGACCGTGCAGCACGCGGCGAAGATTCTGTCGGAGATCACGAACTTGACGTCCTTTGCCCTGATGCCTTCTCCAGACGAGGACACATTGGAATACATCAACCTGCTTCCTGTGGATGAACACACAGTCGTACTGATGATCGTTTCCCACAGCGGCAAGGTGTCCAACACGGCTCTCAAGCTAAAAGTCCCTTACACCGAGCAAGGGCTGGAACTTTTGGCAAAGAGCATGACATATAATTATCGAGGCAAGACCCTGAGCGAAGCCTTGACCCTGGACATCATCGAGAGCTTTGAGTCCGACATTGAGGCCATGAGCGCTCTGGTAAAGAAAGTGATGCCAAATTTCGTCCGTACCTTAGAGGACATGCTCAACGTCAATCTGTACATGGATGGACTGACGAACATTTTTTCCATCCCAGAATACAACGATATTGACAGGGCGAAAATGTTCCTGGAAATGCTGGGAAAGAAAGAAGATTTCACAAAAACACTGATCAATCGGGAAAACGGAGTGATCATTACCATAGGAAAAGAAAACGCAGAGGACATCATGCAGGACTGCAGCCTGATCACCGCCACATACCATGTGGACGGAAAGCTAGCGGGCAAGATCGGCGTGATCGGACCCACCAGGATGCGATACGGAGAAATCACCTCCGTGGTCGAGTTTTTAACAGAGAACATCAGCAACACATTCAAACTGTCAGAAGGAGGTAAGGATGAGTAACGAACCAAAAGAACGGGATGACAGGATGCCCGAAGAAGAACAGGCAGCAAACGCTGATCCGGCGGAAGAAGCGGCAGAAACGCCTGAAAATCCAGAAGAACAGCCAAACAGCGAGGACGCGGAACATGACGCAAAAGCCTCTAAAGACGCAAAACAGGAACCAGAGGAAGATGAAAGCAGCCGGTACATGCGACTCATGGCAGATTTCCAAAACTATAAAAAACGGGTGGAAAAAGAAAAGAGCGACATTTACTCTTATGCCAATGAAAAGCTGGCCACAGAACTTCTGGCTGTGCTGGATAATTTTGAAAGAGCCCTGGATCACGATGGGGAGGACAAAAGCTTTAAAGAAGGCATGGAAATGATTTTCAAACAGCTTTTCGATGTGCTGGAAAAGTCAGGACTCAAAGAAATACCGGCTCTTGGGGAAGACTTCGATCCGAACTTCCACAACGCGGTCATGACTGAGGATACTGCCGAATATGAAAGCGGCAAAGTTTCAGGCGTCATGCAAAAGGGCTATACGCTCAATGGAAAGGTGATCCGTCCGTCCATGGTACGAGTCGCCAACTAAAATTCGTTAATGTAAAAATTAAAATAAATTACAATATAAAGGAGAGATTAATATGGGAAAGGTAATAGGAATAGACTTAGGTACGACAAACTCGTGCGTAGCAGTATTGGAAGGGGGAGAACCTGTAGTAATCGCTAACGCGGAAGGAAACAGAACGACTCCATCTGTAGTGGGCTTTGCGAAAAACGGGGAAAGATTAGTAGGTGAAACAGCCAAAAGACAGGCCATCACCAATCCGGACAGAACCATTGCTTCCATTAAAAGGCACATGGGTACCGATCATACGGTAGAAATCGACGGCAAAAAATACACACCGCAGGATATTTCCGCGATGACACTGAGCAAGCTGAAGGCAGACGCTGAAAGCTACCTGGGCGGAACCGTCACAGAAGCGGTCATCACGGTTCCGGCGTACTTTACTGACAGCCAGAAGCAGGCTACGAAGGACGCTGGAAAAATCGCCGGACTAGATGTAAAGAGAATCATCAACGAGCCGACGGCCGCTTCCCTGGCATACGGCCTTGACAAGGACGAAGCGCAGCACAAGATCCTGGTATATGACCTGGGCGGCGGCACCTTCGACGTTTCCATCCTGGAACTGGGTGACGGCGTGTTTGAAGTATTGGCCACAAACGGCAACAACAAACTGGGTGGCGATGACTTTGACGAAGCAGTGCTGAATTATCTGGCAGATACCTTTGCAAAGGAAAACGGCATTGATCTGAGAAATGACAAAATGGCGCTCCAGAGATTAAAGGAAGCTGCTGAAAAAGCCAAGAAAGAACTGTCCAGCGCGCAGACCACCAACATTAATCTGCCGTTTATCACAGTAAACCAGGACGGCCCGCTGCATATGAACATTGACTTGACAAGAGCCAAGTTCGATCAGCTGACTTCCGATCTGGTACAGCAGACCATTGATCCAATGCAGAAAGCCATGAATGACGCTGGTGTCACAAACAGCGACATTTCCAAAGTCATTTTAGTAGGCGGTTCCACAAGGATTCCGGCTGTACAGGAGGCGGTTAAGAAAATCACAGGAAAAGAACCGTTCAAAGGCATCAACCCAGATGAATGCGTTGCCATCGGCGCGGCGATTCAGGCAGGCGTTCTGACAGGTGAAGTCAACGATGTGCTGCTGCTGGACGTGACTCCGCTGTCCCTGTCCATTGAAACTCTGGGCGGCGTGGCCACAAAGCTGATCGAGAGAAACACCACTATCCCGACAAAGAAGAGCCAGATATTCTCCACTGCCGCGGATAACCAGACCGCAGTGGACATCCATGTCATGCAGGGTGAACGGGAAATGGCTTCTGGAAACACCACCCTTGGACGTTTCCAGCTGACAGGCATCCCACCTGCCCCACGGGGAGTTCCTCAGATCGAGGTGACCTTTGACATTGACGCCAATGGTATCGTGAACGTACACGCCAAAGACATGGGAACGGGAAAAGAACAGAGCATCACGATTACTTCCTCCACAAAGCTGTCTGACGATGAGATCCAGGCAAAAGTCAAAGAAGCGGAACAGTACGCAGCGGAAGACAAGCAGAGAAAAGAAGAAGTGGAAGTGAGAAACCAGGCGGAAACACTGGTATATGAAACAGAAAAGAACCTGAAAGAGATCGAAGGCAGCTTGTCTGAAGAAGAAAAGACAGCTGTGACCACTGCGAAAGAGGAATTGTCCAAAGCCCTGGAAGGCAACAACATCGAAGAGATCAAAGACAAGACAGAAAAACTGACCCAGCAGTTCCATGCGATTTCAGCGAAGATGTACCAGCAGGCACAGCAGAATCAGCAGGCCGGACCAGATGGAGCGGCAGGCGGATTCGATCCAAACGCCGGTCAGCAGGCAGGCGGAGCCGCTGGCGGACCTGCGGGAGACAATGTAGTGGACGCGGATTACGAAGTGGTGGACGAGGACAAGAAAGACAATTAATCAAAAAGACTTTGACAGAGCACTCCTTTTGCCGGGGGTGCTCTGAAAGAGTTTTATACTTAGAGTGAGGAAAAATCAATGGCAGAAAATAAAAGAGATTACTACGAAGTCCTTGGACTGGAAAAGGGAGCCAGTGATGATGAGATCAAAAAAGCCTTCCGAAAGATGGCTATGAAATATCATCCTGACCGGAATCCCGGGGATAAAAATGCCGAAGAACAGTTCAAACAAGTTAATGAAGCATACAGCGTTTTATCCGATCCTGACAAGAAGAGCAAGTACGATCGATTCGGCCATGCGGGAGTGGATCCGAACGCCGGCTTCGGCGGCGGAGGCGGCTTTGGTGGATTCGGTGGCTTCGGCGGTGCAGGCGGCTTTGAAGATATCTTTGATATGTTCGGAGGCATGTTCGGCGGAGGCGGTTCCAGGCAGAGAAGAAGGAACGGCCCAGTAAAGGGCAACGACCTTCAGAAAGCCATGACCATCACCTTTGAAGAGGCCGCGTTTGGCACGAAAAAAGAGATCCAGATCAGCAAATATGTGGAATGTGAAACCTGCAAGGGGTCTGGCGCGCAGCCAGGCACCTCCAAAGTCACATGCTCCAAGTGCGGAGGAACCGGTGAGATTAGGACCAGTCAGAGAACACCGTTTGGGACATTCCAGAGTTCTTCTCCATGTCCGGATTGCGGCGGTACGGGGCAGATCAACGAGCATCCGTGCGGAGACTGCGGCGGCACAGGCAAAGTCAGAAAAACAGTCACCATTTCCGTGGATATCCCGGCAGGCGTGGACAATGATTCCGTCATTTCCATCAAAGGCCAGGGCGAACCGGGCAGCAATGGCGGTCCGAACGGCGACCTGTACGTGGTGCTGACAGTCAAAGATCACAAGCTCTTTGAGAGAAGAGGTCAAGACCTGTGGCTGGAGATTCCAATCACCTTTGATCAGGCAGCGCTGGGCGATGATATCACAGTACCGACCCTGGAAGGAAAAGTCACCTACAAGGTGCCGGCAGGGACACAGCCGCATACTGTGTTCCGGCTGAAAAACAAAGGCATCAAATCCGTGAGATCCAGCAAGAAGGGCGATCTATACGTGAGAGTCATTCTGGAAGTGCCGACAAAGCTCAATGGTAAGCAAAAGAAGGCCATCCAAAACATGGCCAAAGAAGTCAAGCACGACTGTTACAACAAGAAGAGCGGTTTTCTGGACGCAATGAAAGAGTTTTTCAGCTAAAGCGAAATCAGACAAATCGACAGTTGATCATGGATCAGACAAATCAACCATCGATCCAGAGCGCGTTTACGTGGTTTTCCATGTCCATGTGGGCGCGCTTTTTTCTTGCTGGAAAAGAGTGGATGTTCATTTATTTCAAAAGAGGCAAAGAAAGCTTTACCGTGTATTGGTCATAGCCCATGACGGACATGTCATCCAGCAGCACATCTTCATAGATATATGGGCCTGGCTGAAAGTCATGTTCTTTTGCGTATTGGAGCAAACGATCAGCAATGGCTTCCACGTTTCGATAGCCTTGGTTGTCACAGCAGACCGCGAAGATTCCGGCAGGGCGAGTGACGGCAGAGGGAAATTCCAGTTCATTGACTTTTGTGTAAAAGTGGGAATAAAAATAACCTTTCCGTGAGACAATGCCTTCCGTGGGGATCATGCCGCCGATGGCATAGGCGCTGTAAATATCCAGACTGTGGCAAAAATTCAAATGCTCTGTCATGGCCGCGGTGATAGCCTTATCCTCATCTTCGCCTTCGTATTTGGTGACAATCAAATATTCTTCCGGGCGATTTTCAAGTAAGATCTGATTCATGGGGATGGAAAGCCCTTCCTGGGTCAACTCCATCTTTGTACGGATAAAACGCTCCAGCCACTGGAGCTCTTTGATCTTTTCCGTCACTTCCTTTTGCTGTTGCTCCAGCAGTTCCAAAAAAGCCAGCGGACTCCGCTGATCCAAATAGCGCTTGATATCCGCCAAAGGCATATCCAGCTCTTTTAGCATGGAAATGGTATAGAAAATTTCCAGCTGATTATGAGAGTAGTAGCGATAGCCGTTGTCCGTGACGATTTCCGGACATAAGATCCCGATCTGGTCATAATGGAACAGGGTGTGTTTTTTGACATTGCACAGGCGAGCGAATTCTCCAGTGGTAAAATAATTTTTCAGATTTTTTTGCATTTTTGCAATTCTCCTATTGACTATATGGTTACCATATACTTTATCATATTTTCTAGGAAAAAAGAATGGGGGTTTTGTCATGGAACATTTATTTGAAAAAGACGTGAGATTAGGGCAGTTTGTGAAATTTGTGACGCCCTCGGTGATCATGCTGGTGGTCATTGGGCTTTATTATACCATCGACAGCATCTTTGTGGCTAACTTCGTGGGTTCAGACGCATTGGCTTCCTTGTCCATCGTCTATCCCATCCAGGGCTTGGTATGGGGCGTTTCCGTCATGCTGGCCGCGGGGTCCAGCGCTATCGTGGCCATGAAAATGGGCGAGGGAAAACAGCAGGAAGCCAATGAAAAATTCACCCTGATCTGCCTGGTGTCAGCAGCCATCGGCGTTGGGATGATCATCGCCGGATTTCTGTTCATTGATCAAATTATCGGCTTTTTAGGCGCGACTGACAGGCTGTGGGATTTTTGCAGGGAATACGCGCAGGTTTTGCTTTTGGCTACGCCAGCAGCGTTCTTAGGGGTGTTGTTTGAATATTTCATCCGAGTGGACGGCAGGCCGGGATTCACCCTGATGCTGTACCTTTCAGGCGGCATCGTCCATCTGGCCCTGGACTATGTGTTCATCGTGTTGTGCGATTGGGGAATCAAAGGCGCTGCCTGGGCCACTCTTGCCGGAATGGTCACTGTCATGGTGGTGGGAGCCGGGTACTTTGTGTTCCAGGAAACAAAACTGAAAATCGTGCGGCCCAAATGGGATGGAAGGTATGTGGCCCACTCTATGCTCAATGGCTCTTCGGAAATGGTGTCCGAGGCCTCTGTGGGGATCACCACCTTTTTCTTTAACATGATCGTCATACGCCTTGCGGGAGAAGACGGCGTAGCGGCTCTCAGCGTGGTGCTCAACGCCCACTACCTGCTGATTTCCGTGCATTTAGGATACATAACAGGTGTGGCGCCTCTCATCAGCTACTTTTACGGTGCCAAGGAATATCTGAAAGTCAACGTGTTCCTGAAATACTCCAGGATCTTTATGCTGTCTTCTTCTGTGGCCCTGGCTGTGCTGTGTTTCATTTTCGCGCCCCTGATCGCCCAGGCTTACGAGCCAAAGGGCACGGCTGTCTATGACATGGCGGAAACAGGTGTCCGTTACCTTTCCGCGGCCTTCCTTTTCACTGGGATCAATGTCTTTGCGTCCGGATTTTTCACAGCCTATGGCAATGGACAGATCTCTGCTTTGATCTCCTTGTCAAGGGCCTTGATCATGGTACTGATCGGAGCCTTTGCCTTATCCTGGCTCTTTGGGCTTCACGGCATCTGGATGACCTTGGCCTTCGCGGAAGTGACCACCACAGGTCTAGCGCTGTTCATGTTCCGAAAATACAAAGACAAGTACCAGTATGATCTGCTGTATCGCGGAAAAAACGGCGCAGCATGAGATGGATCGCAGAAACGGCCTTGCCCAAGGCCGTTTTTTTCTATATAATGTGAAGGTACGGTTGATGAAACACGGGAAGCGTTCCTGTTTTTGAATAAAAAGAATAGAAAAGAGAGGACTTTATGAAATTTATTGAAGTAAAAATCTATACCAGCCATGAAGGGATCGAACCTTTGACAGCCATGTTGCTGCAAAAGGGCATCACGGAGATCACAGTAGACGATCCGGCAGATGTGGATGAATTGATGGAACACAAAAAAGAATACGAATGGGATTATATCGACCAATCTCTTTTGGACGATAAAGACAGAGAACCAGCGGTGTACGTGTATTTTGACGACACGGAAGACGGAAGAAAAAAGGTGCAGGATTTGAAGCTTGCTGTCATGATGCTCAAAGGCAAAGAGATGGAAGGCGTGTTCGGCTGGGACACCAGTCTGGGAAGACTGTACGCGGAAGATCGGGTCGTGGATGACAACGACTGGAAGGACAAGTGGAAGGACTTTTTCAAGCCTGTGAAAATAACGGAAAACCTGGTGATCAAGCCCACTTGGGAATCCTACGAAAAAACAGGTGACGAGAAGATCATTGAGATTGACCCGGGCATGGCTTTTGGCACAGGAACCCATGAAACCACCAGCCTTTGTTTGGAACTGATTGAAACATATCTGAAAAAGGGCCAGCGTGTCTTAGATATCGGGTGCGGTTCCGGCATTCTTTCCATTGGCGCGGCGCTCTTAGGCAGCGGGCCAGTCCTGGGAGTGGAGATCGGCCCTGACGCTGTGCGGACAGCTAGAGAGAACGTCCAGGCCAATGGGGTGGCAGAAATCGTCACCATACAGGAAGGCGATCTGGCAAAGGACGTGGAAGGAAAAGCAGGTCTCATGGCGGCCAATCTCATGGCGCCTCTAGTGATCCAGCTGGCTCCGGCAGCGGCACAGCATCTGGAAGAGCGAGGGGTATTCATTTCCTCTGGCATTCTCCTGGAAAAGCGACAAGAAGTGGAAACTGCCATTTGTCAGGCGGGGTTTCGGATCCTGGAAGTTCGGGAAAAAGGCGAGTGGTGCGCCATAGCAGCGGAGAAGTAGCATGAGCAGATTTTTCGTGGATGCCGCGGATGTAGGGGAAAACAGCATTTTTATCTATTCTAAAGAGGATATCAAGCACATGGGAAAGGTCCTTCGTCTAAAAGAAGGGGACAAAATTGAAATCTCCGATTCCGCGCAGTGGGAATACCAAGCGGAGATCTGTGCCATGGAAGCGGATGTTGTGGAAGCCCTCATCTTGGACAAGCAGAAATTCGCCAGGGAGCCGGAGGCGCGGGTTACTTTGTTTCAAGGGATCCCAAAGCAATCCAAGATGGAGACCATCATCCAGAAATCCGTGGAGCTGGGCATGTTCAGCCTGATCCCTGTGTTCATGGAACGGACCGTGGTAGTAGATAAAGGAAATTTCAGCAAAAAGCAGCAGCGCTGGCAGCGGATTGCCGCAGAATCCGTGAAGCAATGCCGCAGGGGTATCATACCGGAGATCAAAGACCCGCTGAAGCTTCCCAATGTGATCCAGGCCCTGTCTGCCTTTGATCTCGTGCTGTTCCCTTATGAAAACGAAACAGGGCGGACCATCAAAGACAGCCTGCGGAGCCAAGAAAAGCGGCCAAAGGACATTGCCCTGATCATTGGACCAGAAGGAGGATTTTCCCAGCAAGAGGCGGAAATGCTGAAACAAGCGGGCGCGGATCGGGTGAGCCTGGGGAAGACGATCCTGCGCACAGAAACAGCGGGCCCAGCGGCTCTGGCCATGATCATGTATGAGCTGGAGCTATGATAAAAGGATAGAGCCGCGGCGCGCGGGATACCGGCTTCTGTATCAAAAGCGTATTAGGCGGCCTACAAGCAGGGGCCTTGAAAAACATAGAAATAGCACTTGATTATAATAAGGAGGTAAACGCATATGAAGTTTGGATTGTTAAAGGATATCAAGAACGGAGAATATCGGACCATCGTCACGCCTACAGAGATCATGACTATCGCAGCCGCTGGGCACAAGGCTCGGGTCCAGTCCGGCGCAGGAGAAAAGGCGGGATTCCAGGACGAGGCTTACGCTGCGGCGGGCGCGCAGGTGGTGAATTCCGCAGAAGAGATTTTCAGCCAGTGCGACCTGGTAACAAAAGTCAAGGAGATTGAACCTTCTGAATACGAGATGCTGCGGGAAGGGCAGATCATCCTCACCTGCATTCATCCAGCGGCCCATAGGGAGGAAGTTCAGGCTCTGCTGGATAAAAAGGTCATTGCTTTTACTGCCGAGGATTCTCACAGGTTCGGTTCACCAAACTGCGAGGCCGCGGGAAAACAAGGGGCTTTGGCAGGACTCAACGCCATGCTCACCATCAATGGCGGAAAAGGGAAATTCGTCAGCGGCCTGGCGGGAGCGCCAGGCATGAACGTGGTGATCTTAGGCGCGGGGATCGTAGGGAAATCAGCCTTGTCCGTGCTTCATGCCCTGGGCGCCAATGTGACAGTGATGGATATCAGCCTGGGCGTGCTGCGGGATGTGGAAGCCCAATATCACAACAATGTGAACACCATGTACTGCACCAAAGAAAACATCAAAAAACTCCTTCCAAATACAGATATGATCCTCAATTGCGTCAAGTGGCCGAAGGGAAACCCAGATTTCCTGGTGGACAGGGAAATGCTGAAACTCATGGAAAAGGGCTCTGTGCTGGTGGATATCAGCAATGACACGGACGGAGCCATAGAATCCTTCCATGAAACTACCCACCAGGATCCCATCTATGTGGAAAACGGCGTGGTCCACTACTGCGTCAGCAACATTCCAGGAGCCATCGCCGGTTCCACCACAGTGGCTTATGCGGCGGCCATGCTGCCTCACTTCATGAAGCTGCTCAATGACGGGGTGGCGGAGGCCTGCGTGAAAGACGGTTTCCTGAGACGGAGCCTGACGGTGTACAAAGGGTACTTGACCCACGAAGAGACCAGCGCGCTTCAGGGCAGACCTTGGATCAGGCCAGAGACCATCCTGGGCATTGCGGACAGGGCTCTGGATCCCGCGCCGCCTGCGACCGTCACTAGGTCAGACAATTTCATCCAGCTATGAGTCCATGTCTGATTCGATTCGCTGAAAGAAATCAGAGCTGCTTTTTTCGGGGGTCCGTAAATAGCGTTTCAAGTCATAGAGGCAGGAGGGGTCGTTTTGCGTAATGAAATTCATCCCCTCCTCGCAGCCTAATGTGGCTTGAAATCCTAGTTTTTTGATAATGCTTCGGGTACTGTCCGCGGCTGCTCCAAAAGGGTAGGCCAGAGTGGAAGGGATGATGCCTGTGGCCTCCCTGATTTTTTTCTGGAGCTTTAGCAGATCCTTTTCCAGATAACGGACGTATTCTTTGTGGCTTTCTCCAGCGCGGGGTTTGAGGCCCTGCCTGCTCCCTGTGGCCTGGTGGGAGTCATAGGAGTGATTTTGGATCTCTACCAGGCCGGAATCCACTAGTTTTCTGACTTGGTCCCAAGTCAGGCTGGAGTAATTAGGGTTATCGTCCTTGAGTTTGCTGAATTTGTCAGTCTCAGCGCCAATGATGGAGATCACGGCTTTCATGCCGTATTTTTTCAGCAGAGGGAAGCCATAGTGATAATTGTTGTAATTGCCATCGTCAAAGGTGATGAGAACGGGTTTTTCCGGCAGGGGCGTTCCATGATTCACATAATCCAGCAGATCCGCCATGAGGACGGCAGTGTAACCTTGCTTTTTCAGGTATTTCAGATCGGACTCAAACAAATCCGGACTGATGACATAATTGTTTTGCTTGGCAGGATCCTTTAGAAGGCCATGATACATGAGCACCGGAAGCTGCACCGAGGTCGCTGTGGTTTCTTTCGCAGCGGCCAGATAAAAGCTTTCCTCAGAAAACTGGTAAGAACGGACGTATTCATTGCCCTGCTTTTCCACAGTTGAGCGATGGTGAGACAGCAGCCTGGTCAGGGCGTAGAGGTCAATCCACACTTGGTTGGGACTGTCTTTGGCCTTTTCCTCCAAGACCAGCTGCATGCCGTAATGGAGGTGAGGCGTTTCGATATTGTTGGTGTTTTCCTTGAGACTGTAGCCGGTCTGACCCACATAGCCGATGACCTGACCAGGGCTGACAGTCTGACCGACCCGCAGGTTTTCCCCATATGGGTGATCTTTGCGCAGATGGGCATAGTAATAGTAGCGGTTTCTGTCAAAACTGCGGATCCCCAGCCGCCAGCCACCGTATTGATTCCAGCCTATGGCCTCCACGATGCCGCCTTCTGTGGCAATGACAGGAGTTCCGGTGCCGGCCATCAGATCATGGCCTAAATGCTGCCTGCTGTAGCCATAGCTGCGGTTTTGTCCGAAATCATCGCAGTCCGTGTACCAAAAGCCTTCCGCGATGGGAGAAAATGCTTTCAGCCCGTAGCTTTTCACAAAATGAGTATTGTCATTGTTTTCGTTGGGCACTTCCACTTTATAGTAGCCTAGAAGCCCGCCCAGTACCATGCCGTAGGCTTTCTGGTAGTAAGGAAAATATTTCATGTTTTTCGTGAAATCCTCTAAGTCCTGCCCCTTTTCCAGGTTTTCCAAGAACTGGTCTAGGTCCTTTTCCTGATAATGACTGAAATCGCCGCCATATTTGGCGCCAAGGTAGGCTAAGGAATCGATCCAGTTCGCATGAGCTTCCTGGTCATGGGTTTCGATGTCCAGCTCCATGGCTTTTTTCAGGGCTTCATAGGTCACGTCAAAGTCCACCCATTTGATGTCGCTGACCGAGGTCTGCTGCGCGGGCTGAGAGGGATTCAGGCAAAAAAGGCACGCGCCCAGGAGAAGGCCGAACGCCGCGCAAGTGAAAATTTTCAAGATGTTTCGTTTCAAAGGGGACCTCCTTGATCACAGAGTTTTCTTCGTGTGGTACAGCATATGCAGGAGAGGGGGAAATATGAACAGGGGTTACGGAGTGAGAAAGCGGACGGTGAAAAACAGAAGAAAGGATGGATGTTCATGAAAGTAGCGTTCCACACATTAGGCTGTAAAGTGAACCAATATGAGACAGAGGCCTTGTGCTTAAAATTCAGGGAGCAAGGGTATGAGATCGTAGAGGAAACGGAGTTCGCGGATATTTACGTGATCAACACCTGCACGGTCACTGGGCTGGCGGACCGGAAATCCCGCCAGTACATCCGGCGTATGAAAAAGCTCAATCCAAAGAGCATCGTGGCGGTCACAGGATGCTACGCGCAGATCAGGCCAGAGGAAGTGGGGCATGTGGCTGGCGTGGACATTGTGGCTGGGACCAATGAAAAGGGAAACCTCATTGGGTATGTGGAAGAATTCCTCAAGCAGCGCCAGCCTCAGATCCATGTGCTGCCTTATGAAGAGCTGGATGCTTATGAGGAAACGGGCCTGGTGACGGCCACAGAATCCAGGACTAGGGCTTTTATCAAGATCCAGGAAGGCTGCGACCGGTTCTGTTCCTATTGTGTCATTCCTTATGCCCGGGGAAGGGTGCGCAGCAGGGCGCCGGAGGACGTGGTGGCAGAGGCCAGGGGCCTTTTGGACCAAGGATTCAAAGAACTGGTGCTCACAGGGATCAACACGGCGCTTTATGGGACGGAGGAAGGCTTTTCAAGAGAGGAAAACGGACTTTTTGGCATTGAAATCATTTTGGACAAGCTGGAACGCCTGGAGGGGGATTTTCGCGTCAGGCTCAGCTCTCTGGAGCCAGCAGTGGTTGACAAGGATTATGTGAAGCAGCTGCTTGGCTATGAAAAGCTGTGCCACCACCTTCACCTTTCGGCCCAGAGCGGCAGCGACCGGATCCTGCGGGCCATGAACCGGCCTTATTCCCGCCAGGATTATCTGGAAATCGTCAAGGTGCTGCGGGAGTCGGATCCTCAGTATGCGGTCACTACGGATCTGATCGCCGGATTTCCGGGAGAAACAGAAGCGGACTTTCAGGATAGTTTGCGACTCATCAAAGAGGCTGGTTTTTCCAAAGTCCACGGGTTCCAATATTCCAAACGGCCTTTGACAAAAGCGGCTTCCATGGAGGGGCAGATTCCGGCTCCTGTGAAAAAAGCCAGGAACCAGCGGCTGATGGAGGCAGGAGAGCAGGCGGCTCAGGCGTTTTTTCAAGAAAATCAGGGGAGCGTTCGCAGGGTTTTGCTGGAGGAATATCAGGGGCAGGCAGGAGCAGACGGCTATGTGACCGGATTTACGGATAATTATATCCGCGTCTATGTCCCAGCCAGTGAAAAGGAAGGGGCAGGGCTGGTGAATTCTTTTGGTTTTGTCAGGCTGGGAGAGCCGTTTCGGGAAGGAATGAAAGGGTCGTTCGTGGATTAGGAACCACAAACCAAAGGCAAAGAGAAAAGCAAAGGCACAAAGCCCCACCTAAAAAATAGGTGCGTTTCTAAAGATAGATAAAACCGGAGCAAAGGCACGAAGCCTGCTCCGGTCATGATCTTGCCCTTTTGGTACGCGCGTTTCCCATGGATGTTGGTCAAATGCCTCACTAGCTGACTGCCATCTCCAAGGCCAGTTCCATCATTTGGGTGAAGG
>CAJTYS010000013.1:18743-83150 GCA_910583765.1 uncultured Eubacteriales bacterium
CTCCAGTGACAAAGTGATCGCTGATGGTCATCATGGCCAGGGCGTTCACCCGATTGTAGGCAGCGTTCATGTAGAGCGCCGCGGCTTCCATTTCCACGGCCATCACGCCCATCTCCGCCCACTTTTTCCACCAATCTCCAAATTCGTAGAACACATCGCAGGAAACGATGTTTCCGGCTTTAAAAGGGATGTTCAGTTTTTCCGACGCGTCCCTTGCCTTTGACAGCAGCTCATAACTGGCGCAAGGCGCATAAGTCCCAGGGACCTGAAAGGCGTGGGAGTAATTGGAGTCCGTAGAGGCCGCGACGCCCAGGACGATGTCTTTGATTTTGATGCCTTCGTGGAACGAACCAGCCGTGCCAATGCGGATCAAGTTCTGGACCTTGTATTCTGTGATCAGTTCCCAGGAATAGATGCCCATGGAAGGCATGCCCATGCCAGTGCCTTGTACGGAAACCGGCACGCCTTTGTATGTGCCAGTGTAGCCCAGCATGCCCCGAATCTCGTTATACAGCTTTGGATTGGACAGATAGTTTTCCGCAATGTATTTAGCCCGGAGCGGGTCTCCTGGAAGGAGAATGGTTTCTGCGATGTCACCAGTGCTCGCAGCGTTGATATGTGTGCTCATGCTTTCACTTCCTTTCGTGTTTGGTTGGGTGCTGTTTCGCGTTTCTTGCGACCCTTTAGTTCCATCATATCATCAGTGTCCGGCTATTTCAACTAATTTTCCCCAGTGCCCTTTTCCTGATCCGCCAAAAACAGGCGTCAGCACCTGTCAAGGTTTCTTGGCCCTAGAGTCTGTTTAGATATTGTGGTATCGCCAGATCGCCAGGGCCATGTAGAAATCATAAGTGACCGGCATCAAAGTGAAATTCGTGTTTGTCAGCTGCTTGACCTTGTTCAGACGATAAGTGACCGTGTTTCTGTGGAGATACAGCATGTCAGCAGTCTGATTCAGCTTGGAGTCACAGTCGATCAAATAAGCGGCAAGGGTCTCCAGCAGCGCGTCGCTGTCATTTCGCAGCGCATCGATGATGTGATAGAAATATTCGGTCCGCTTGCTGTTGACTTTAGAAAGGGCCGTGACTTCCTGGGTGAGCAGGATGTCATGGATGTCCCAGCATCGCCGGTTGAGAAAGATCTTTCCCAAGGCCGGCTCATTTTTGAGATAGTCGGTGTAAGTCCTCTTTATGGAAGCGATCTCTTTGCTTCCGGTGTCCATGAAAAAGGAAGCCTTTTCATTGTAGCTTTCCACCAGCTTCCAAAGGTCCGTGTATAAAGCGTAATCCAGACTCTTGGAGAACGCGATGGAAGTCAGGATCACGAGATGGTCATCGATTTTGTCAGCAAGGAAGAACTTGTGATATTCATTGAATACTTGGATGATCTGATGGTGCAGTGCGTCTAAGGAAGCGTTTCCAGAGGAAATGACGATCAAGCTGGAGATGCGCTCAAACTCGATATTGGAATTCCAGAGGTACTTTTTTGCCGCGGAAGCTTCTGCCTTGAGGATGAGAGGCAGCAGGGTCTGGGGTGATTGGAGGTCTAAAGAATAGCCCCATATGGTAAAAAAGAATCCCACGCAGGAGCACATGTCGGTGAGGATTTTTTCATCCAGCTGTGTATTGTAGCAAGAAGCGTAGAGGGTCATCCTGGTGTTTTCAAAATAGGAAAAATCCATTTTATAGGCCCGAAGGCCATTGTCCTCCACCATCTGATAGCCGGAAGGCGCGTAGCGGAACAGTTGATGAAAATGGTCAGGATCGTTCCAAACAGAAGAGGGGCGGTAAGTCACCTGAAAATAAACCTGGGAAGAGCCGCTGAGAAGCAGGTTGCATTTATAATGGTTGGAGATCACCCGCAGAAGGTTTTCCATGGTCCGCAGTTCAGTGGGGATTTGCGCCAGCCGTTTTTCTGTGGAACGGATAAAATCCTGGGAAAAATCAGAATCCCGAATAATAGCTTCCATGATGTCCGAGATGAGATCGCTGTATTTGACTTGATAACTATTGTTTTCCAACACAATCAGAGGAAAGTCGTGTTTATCCGCGGTCTGTATCAAAGTTTCATCCACCTGCGGAATCACCTTGCCCACGTAAAACAAGACTAAAGCAATGGCCCCTGTGCTGATGAGATCTTCCATTGCTTCGCACTGCTTCTGCGCGTCATGGCGGAAGGCATAGAAAGCGGAAAGCACCAGTTCATTGGGCGTGAACACATCCAGCGTCGCATCGTCTTGGTCATGAAACTCCAATACGGATATGGAAGACACAATGCGGTCCAGGCCAGCCTTCCCTGCGATGACCGTTCCAAAGCTGAGAGACGGCAGTGATAAACAGTCTTTAACCGTGATGCTCATATGATGTTCCTCCTGTTGATCATTTCTTTCATTATAACAGCCCAGATCTTTGGTCACAAGGAAAATGTGCATATGCACAAACAAAACTAGACGGGTTTCAACAAAGAACCAAAGAAAAAAACAAAAAACTGTGATATACTGACAGAAAATTTAGAAAGGAACGGCAACAAGCTAGAGAAAAAGTATGGAAAAAAATAAAAAACAGCAAGAAACCACAGCCTTGAAGCCTATTGGACAAGAGGAACGCAGAGGCTGGATTTCCATGGCATTCGTGCAGGCGGGGATCTGCGTATGTGTGCCGGCGTTTCTGCTGGGCGCATTGCTTGCAGAAGCAATGCCTATATGGTCTGCGATCATTTCAGGTTCCTTAGGATATTTGGTGGTGGTCATCGGCATGGTGGCGACTGGCATGATCGGCTGCGACCTGGGGATCGCTTCCTGCACCACATGTGAGGCGGGATTTGGAAAATCCGGAGCCAGGTTCATTGTCAGCATCATTTTCGCGGTAAACATGGTCGGTTGGTTCGGGATTCAAAACGGCGTTTGCGGAGAAGCGTTCAGCAACGCAGTGCAGGCAATGACAGGAGTTTCCATTCCTGTAGTGGTCTCTAACACAGTCTGGGGCATCATCATGCTGCTGACCGCGGTATTCGGTGTCAGCGCACTGGAAAAGCTGGACAAAATATCCATCCCGCTTTTAATGCTCATCATGCTCTACGGCATCTTCCTGGCTGTGAAGAGTTATGGTACAGGCAGTTTGCGTGCAGAAACCGTACAGACCATGAGTTTCATGGGCGGCGTGGCATTATCTTTTAATTTCACTGCAGTGGGCACCATTACGGCCGCCGATTACACGAGATTCCAAAAAAGCAGGAAGGATACGGTGAAGTCGGTCTTTTACGGGGTGTTCCCAATGGGAGTCGTCACTTTGGTCATGGGCATTGTTCTCACAAAGATGTCAGGGCAATATGATATCAGCATGGTCCTCATTGACGTAGGCCTGCCGCTGCTGGGGATCGCGGCTCTGGTGATTTCCACATGGACCACCAACTCTACCAATGCGTACAGCGCCGGACTGAACATTGTCATGGCCTTGAAGCTCAAGGATAACAGGAGACGGGAAGCAACTTTGATATCCGGTATCATTGGGATCATCTTGTGTGACGTTGGAATCCTGGGCCACATTGAGGGTGTGCTGAGCATGCTGTCCTACGTGGTCTGTCCTGTAGGCGGCGTGATCCTGGCGGATTATTGGATCGTTGGCAGAGGAAAGAAAGAAAACTTTAGACCAAAAGAGGGCGTCAACTGGGCTGGCGTCATTTCCTGGGCTGTGGGCGCTGTGATCGCCTACTTTATCAAGATCGAATTCACAGGAATTCTCGCAGGCGCCGCGGTTTATCTGATCGTTGAAAGACTGATCCCGTCTTCATCAAGAAGCGGGGCAGGGAAAATAGAATAGGAGGAAGCAAAATGAGAGAATTGAACAAACAGGACATGATCGATGTATTGTACGGGTGCGCGGTTTTAGGAACAGGCGGAGGCGGCCCTCTGGAGGACGGCTTGAAGCTGATGGAGCCACACTTTGAAAAAGGCCAGACTCTGAAGCTCATCAAATTGGAAGAGCTGCCAGATGATGAATACGCAGTCACGCCTTATGGCTGCGGCGCGCCTTCTGCGAATGGAAAAGATCCAAAGTTCAAGGAACTGGAACTTGCTGAGGAATCCGCGCCAGTATTGGCAGTACAGGCACTGGAAAGCGTTCTGGGAAAGAAGATCTACGCCATTGGTTCCACAGAACTGGGAGGAGCCAACACAGCCGAGGCGCTCCATGCGGCCATTGAAATGGATCTTCCGCTGCTGGACGCGGATCCTGCGGGAAGGTCTGTGCCAGAGCTGCAGCATTCTACATATTACATCAAAGATGTGCCCATCTATCCCATGGGCATTGCTACCTGCTTTGGAGAAAAGATCGTCATCCAGAACGTACAGAATGACCTGCGGGCAGAAGACATCGTAAGGGCCATTGCTGTGGCAAGTGACAATATGGTAGGCGTCGCGGACCACGCTCATGAAGGACGGGTGATCAAAGAATCCTTGATTCCGGACATGATCACCTATGCTCAGGAGATCGGCGCTATTTTGCGTCAGGCAAAGGAAGCGGGCAAGGACGTGGCAAAGGCCATTACAGATGAAAAGGACGGAAAGATCCTGTTCAGGGGTTCTGTGACAGAATTTCCTTGGGAAACGAGAGACGGATTCAATTATGGTGAAATCTATCTGAAAGGCGAAGAGGGCTTTGCTGGTGAAACTTATAAGATCTGGTTGAAAAACGAGAATATCATATCCTATAGAAACGGTGAGATCGATGTGACCGCGCCGGATCTGATCTGCATGATTGATGAAAAGGGTGATCCCATCACCACGCCGGGATTTGAGATCGGACAGAGCATGACCATCGTTGCGCTGCCTGCGCCAAAGGCCTGGACAACACCGGAAGGACTCGCGTGCTTTGGGCCAAAGCATTTTGGCTTTGATATTGAGTACAAACCATTTGAAAGATAAGGATCTGCCAGGAACGGCCCCGCAGCTGTTCCTGGCTATTTATATATGTAGGAAATATCAAACGAAGCCTACTGCTGAAAAAGGAACCAGAAGAGCAGGCTTTGTTCTTTTTTTGAAGGATTATCCAAAACAAAGAGTCATGGACAATGTGTCGAAACTAGCTTCCATGCCTAGAGCAATGGTGCATTGGGGAGCCACATGGCCGGCTCGCAAATTGGCAATGGTCGGTTTTCCCCAAGGACGGACCACTTCGTCTATGATCTGCTGAATGGTCAGTACGCTGCCGGCGATCCTGGTATTTGGCGGAACAGCGTCAGCATCAGGCTCCTGGCATTCTGTGAACGTCCCTAAGATAATTCCAGAACAGTCTCGGAATTTTCCTGCCAGTGAGAGCGCTGTGAGGGCTTTGTCCAGTCGGTAAGGCCGCTCGCCCACGTCTTCTAGGAATAGGATTTTATCCTTTGTGTCAACTTCATAGGGTGAGCCCAGCGTCCCCTGAAGCAGGGACAGATTTCCACCAGTGACCAGGCCCCGAGCTTTTCCAGGATACACAGCCTTTAGAGGCTGATGCGGGGGATTGATGACTGTTCCCGGCGGCTGGGCAGAAAAAAGGTTTTGTTTCAGGCTGTCTAAAGAATAGGAATCCATGCGGCTGTAGCTGGTGTTAGGCATGGGGCCGTGGAAGGTGATAAAGCCACAGAGCTGGTTGAAAGCAGTGTGGAGCGCCGTGATGTCGCTGTAGCCTAGGAAGACCTTAGGATTTTTCCGGATCATGTGATAGTCCAGCAGCGGCAGGAGGCGGGTGGCTCCGAATCCGCCTCGGAGACAAAAGATCCCTTTTATGGAAGGATCAGCGAAGGCTTTGTTGATGTCATCTGCTCGCTGACGGTCAGGGCCTGATAAATAGCCATGGACCATATGGCAGCTAGGCATGACCACAGGCTCTAGGCCCAGGTAATTTATGGATGAAATTGATGTTTCCAAAATAGACGGGGGAACCGGAGAAGAAGGCGCGGCAAGGGCTACACGGTCTCCGAGTTTTAATGGTTCAGGTTTTTTCAGCATAAAAACGTACTCCTTATCATGTGATATGGAACATTATACTTTTTTTTGCTGGCAATTAGAAGGGATTAAGTGTATAATAGCAAACAATAAGCACAAAAAGGAGGGTATCTATGGATAAGAACAAACGCTTTATTTACGAGAACTACATTGATGTACAGGAAGATGAGCGAGGGGCGCTCCGGTCCATCAGCTTTAAAAATACAGAAGACTTTAATTTTGCTTTTGACATTGTGGACAAGCTGGCCCAGGAACAGCCGGACAAGCTGGCCATGCTCCATATCGCGAAAAACAAGCGGGAGCGGAAGCTGACTTTTGAGGACATGAGCAAGTATTCGTCAAAAGCAGCAGCTTATTTTGAATCTCTCGGCATTCAAAAGGGCGACAGAGTCATGCTAGTGCTAAAACGGCATTACCAGTTTTGGTTCGCGATCTTGGGGCTCCATAAATTAGGGGCTGTGGCGATTCCTGCTACTAATTTAATGAAGCAGCAGGATTTTGAATATCGATTCAAGGCTGCTGGTGTGAAAGCCATTGTCTGCACTGCTGATGACGATGTGGCCTATCAGGTGGAGCTTGCTCTGGAGAACGTAGAGGAAAAGATCATTCCCATCATTGTCAGGGGGAAACGGGAAGGCTGGGAATCCTTTGATCGGGGCATCCAGCAGTTCAATGGTCCGTTCGCGCCAAAACAGCGGCCTTGCGGCACGGATCCATCGATCATGTTTTTTACCTCAGGAACCACAGGCTATCCGAAGATCGCTACTCACAATTACAAGTATCCCTTGGGACATTTCATCACAGCCAAGTACTGGCACCAGGTGGAACCGGATGGACTGCATTTCACCATCTCTGACACAGGCTGGGGAAAAGCCCTGTGGGGCAAGCTTTACGGCCAATGGCTTTGTGAAGCGCCGATCTTTACTTATGACATGGACAGCTTTGACGCAGGCGAGATCCTAGATATGATCGCCAGACACAGGATCACCACTTTTTGTGCGCCGCCCACCGCGTATCGGATGATGATTAAAAAGGACCTGTCTAAGTATGATTTCAGCCATTTGAAGCATGTGACCACTGCGGGAGAGGCGCTGAACGCGGAAGTGTTCAATCAGTTCCAAAAGGTGTTGGGGCTGTCGCTGCATGAAGGTTTTGGACAGACGGAGATGACGCTGGCCATCGGCACGCTGAAGGGCACGGAGCCTCGGGCGGGTTCTATGGGAAAACCAACGCCCCTTTATGATGTGGCTCTTTTGGATGAAAAGGGAAGGCCTGTGCCTCCAGGGGAAAAGGGCGAGATTGTCATCCGCACGGACAAGGAGACCCCTATTGGTCTCTTTGAGGGATATTATAGAAACGAAGAAATGACCAAGCAGGCGTGGCATAATGGCATTTACCACACAGGCGACACGGCGTGGAAAGATGAGGACGGATATTTCTGGTACGTGGGAAGGGATGATGATGTGATCAAGTCCGCGGGATACCGCATCGGACCTTTTGAGATCGAAAGCGTGCTCATGGAACTGCCGTATGTGTTGGAATGTGGTGTCACGTCCGTGCATGGGAAAATCAGGGGGCAGGTGATCAAGGCCTGCATTGTGCTCATTGATGGGGTGGAAGGCACAGATGATTTGAAGAAAGAGATTCAGCGTTACGCCAGGAAAAAAATGGCGCACTACAAATATCCTCGGATCATTGAGTTTTGGGAAGAACTGCCGAAGACCATCAGCGGAAAGATTCAGCATAATAAATTGTAGGGTTTGTTTTTATTGTGATTTCATAATCCTGGCCATTGGGACATAGACATAGAATAATAGAGATTTTATGTCAGAAAGAGGTGTCCTGATGGGGGTTGTACAAAATTTAGAGGAGTATATTCGGGAAGCGAGCCGCACAGCGAAAGAGGTATTTGAAGAAATACACAGCTGGCCGGAGCTGGGGAATGAAGAGTTCAAGACCGTTACCTTGATCGGAAAAAAGCTAAAGTCCTTTGGCCTTGGGATCGAGAGGCCTTTGCCCACGGCTGTGGTGGCCAATATCAAGGGTGGGAACAACGGGGCAGGTAGGAGAAAGACTTATGGGATCCGGGCGGATATCGATGCTCTGCCGATCGCAGAAAAGACCATGGTCAGCTATCGTTCTCGGCGGGCAGGCGTCATGCATGCCTGCGGACATGACGCCCATGCAGGTATTTTAGTGGGACTGGCCCAAGTGCTGTGCCGCCTGCAGGAGCATCTGTCCCATGACGTGCGCCTGATTTTTCAGCCGGATGAAGAGGGCAGCGGCGGCGCGGAGGAGCTGATCCAAGCAGGCGCGCTGAGAGGCGTGGATCGAATCTTTGGTTTTCATGTGAAGCCGGAACTGCCTGCGGGGACCATCGGCATCCAATACGGCACGGTCCACGGGGAATCTCAGATGTTTCAAGCAAAGATCAGCGGCGCTCAAGCACATGGCGCGAAGCCTCACCTGGGGAGGGATCCGATCTATGGGGCAGCGGAATTCATTTCCATGTGCCAAGGCATTTTATCCAGGGATTTGGATCCTGCCAGAGCAGGGTTGATTACCTTCGGGCGCATTGAAGGCGGGGAGGCTGGCAATGTTCTGGCTGGACATGTGGAGATGAAAGGCATTGTGCGGGGAGAGGACAGCGCAGTATGCGATTTGCTGCGCAACCGCATGAACATTATTGCCAAAGGCTTATCCCAGGTGTTGTCCATGGACATGGAACTGAAATTCGTCCCTGGCTGCGGCGCTCTGATCAATGACGCGGCTTCAGTGAAGCTGGTGCAAAACTCCGCAGCAGTGGCAGGAGAGGTGACAGAGTTAAAGCGGATTTCTATGACTGTAGATGATTTTTCTGCTTATCTGGAGCATGTGCCGGGCGCTTATTTCTTTTTGGGCAGCGGCTTTGATGACAGGGAGAACAGCCCGCTTCACACAGGAGATTTCCAGGTGAACGAAGACTGCCTGTTAGTGGGGGTGGAAACTCTTGCGCGGCTCTGCTTGGAATGAACGGAGCGGTTTGCCTTTGTTTCATTCAGGCAGGGAACGCATACATAGGAAAACGGTACATAAAGAGGAAAAAAGTGATAAGAGCATAGGAAACAGGCTGCTGTGCGAAATTTGACATGCTCCCTTCTAGTGAAAGCATAAAGACTTGTAACTTAGGAGGGAGCATATTTTATGTCTAAAACGTGACAGCCAGTTTTCATGGAGAAAATATGATTGCTGGGCATTTGTGGTTCAGGAAAGGCTGACCTTATGAAAGCGGGCGCTAACCGCAAGCCGTCATTTCACAGGCACCTTTCTGCCCAACCTCTGTCTTTATCTCTGGAGCGGAGCCAGATGGTTGGACCTCGGGGCGTTGGAGATGCTTTGGGCTACAGGATTTTCGGCATTGGAATTTTCCATGTTTCCTGAAAATCCTGGATTTCCTGCGCTTCCTGAATTGCCAGGAGACATAGGACTCATGCTGAGAGGCGCTAAAAGATTTTCCCGATAAGTATAGTAAACGTACATATTCTTGATCCCGTAGATATCGACGATCAGAATGTTTCCTGTTGGGGCCTCCTGGAGGATGATGTAATTGATCCCCACTCCGATCAAATAGCCTTCCTGTGTGTCCAGGGTGTTGGAACCCATCAGCTGCTCTACCCGGACATACCGGCCGATCTGAGTTCGATAAAAGCCGTTGACGTATTGGATGGCGTTGTAATCCAGCACTTCTTGATAGCCTGGCGGGAGCAGGGGGTTTGCTGGGACAGTGAAGGTAGGGGAGTTTGGGATCAGCTCTGGCGTTGTGTCAGGCAGGGGCGACGCGATGGTTTGGTTCGTATTTGTGCCGCTGCTTCCACTTTCAGGCGTAACGAAGGATTGCATGTTTTCTGGAGCCAATACAGGAGCTTCGCTGTTTCGTGAGTTGTCGTTTTGCGCTGCGTCATTTTGAGGAGCGCTGTTCCGCGGTGCGCTATTTTGAGGAGCGTCGTTTTCTTCAGGCATCTGGTTGTAAGGGGATGAGCCCCGGTTGACGACTTGGTTTTTCGTGATTTTTTCGATGCGTGTCAAAACTGGATTTGGGTTGGAACATGGTGTCATAAGAATATACCTCTCTTTTTAAGTATTCGCATAATTCGCTGTAGGGATGTAAAAACAGTGGTCTCCCACTCGGTTATGAATAACGCCTACATTTGTCGGAAAGTAAGGAGGGCAGCTCGAACTGTAAGGGTTGAAGAAAAACAAGGAATGGTCTACGCCCTGCAGCCGGCCTCCGGCTATGGCCCAGTCCACGATTTCATAGTGGATATCGGTGGGAGTCATGTTGTAGACGTTCTGGGCATTGTATCTGCCGCCGACTGTTTCTCGCATGCAGACGAATTGGCCTGGCTGGGTGATGATCTTTCGGATGTCGCCGCCCTGACTGACTCGGGCGAATTCGCCGTAGTCAATGGTTGCCCGATTCATGATGACTGAGGCGACTGCCCGCATTCCATCATCACCCTCCCCACCTGCCTCGCATTGGATCAGCCGCGCGAAAAGTTCTCGTGTGTCTAATGCCATATGTTTTCACCTCTGTTTTTTAGACTACATCATTATATGCGGCAGAGGCTGGATGTGTGATAGGGGCGCAGAGACATAAACGTGAGCCTGCAGTAAGCTGGGATTGATTTTCAAAAAGAAATCGCATGCTGTGCGGACTGCAATGATTCCGGCCACGTCCAACTGCCTCTCAGTCGTTTGAGGAACACTTCAGCAGCAGGAGAAAAGACTCGGTATTTTTTCCAGATGATATTCAGTCCAGAGTCCAGTTGGGGTACCAGCGGGCGAAAACAAAGGCTGCTGCTTTCACTAGTATTGGCGATTTTATCAATCGTTACTGCGTAGCCAATGCCTGCTTCCACCATGATGGCCGCGTTATATACTAGGTTGAAGGTGGTCACAATATCTAGATTCTCAAAATCCTCTCCAAACCATTCCACGAATTGATTCCCCGTTTGCTTTTGAGATATGGCCTGTCTGGAGCAGATCAGAGGCATGCCCAGCAAGTCCTCCTTGCGGATCACGTCTTTTTCAGCTAGAGGGCTGTCTTTTCTCATGATAATGCCCCAGGTGTCTTTGGCAGGGATATTGATGTAATCGTATTTGGAAATGTCCGCAGGTTCAATGAGGATGCCGAAATCCAGCAGGCCTTTGTCCAGTCGTTCGGTCACATCATCTGCGTTTCCACTGTACAAATGGTAATGAATATTGGGATAGGTATCTCTGATTTCTTTGGCGATTTCAGCCAAAAGTTTGATCGCATCCGTTTCTCCGCCGCCGATGTAAATGTCTCCACCAATGACCGCTTCCATGGCGTTGAACTCTGCTTCTGTTTTATCCACCATAGAGACGATTTCCTCAGCTCGCTGCCGCAAAATCATGCCTTCTGCGGTCAAAGACATGCTGTGGCTTCCTCGGATAAACAGTTTTTGATGCAATTCTTTTTCCAGATCATGAATCTGCCTGGAAAGGGTGGGCTGTGTCACATGCAGAACATTAGCGGCGTTTGTGATGCTGCCTTCCCGGGCAATGGCTAGGAAGTAGCGCAGTACTCTGATTTCCATAAGGGGCCTCCTGATTTTGTCTGCTGGTTGCGCCTGCGAGCGGGACAGCCGATCCATGAATTATAGAAAAATCCGACAGATGCCGCAGGGGTGCCGCAGATCCTGATAAATTGCTGTTAGATCGGTCACATTCATTATATCGGATTAGGTCATGCCTGAAAAGGGATATCGCGATAGGGATTTCCCCATGCAAGGACGTTCGGTTCGTATTGTGAAACAGCAGGGCTTGTGGTAAGATGCTATTAGAGTCAAAACGGAAAAGCGTGCGCCGCGGGGGAAGGGGCCGAAATGAAGGCAAAGGCGCGAAGGAACGTAAGAAAACACGGGAGGAAGAGATATGGCCAGGACTATCAGCATTGGGCAACAGGATTTTGAGACGATCCGAATCAAAAACAATTTTTATGTGGATAAGACCCATTTCATCAAGGAATGGTGGGAGGCGGATGACGTGGTCACGCTGATCACCCGCCCTAGGCGGTTTGGAAAGACATTGAACATGAGCATGCTGGAAAAGTTCTTTTCCGCAGATTATGCGGGCAGGAGCGAACTTTTCGAGGGACTTTTCATCTGGGAAGAGGAAAAGTACCGGCAGCTGCAGGGGACATATCCGGTGATTTTTCTCAGCTTCGCGGACGTGAAATTAGGGGATTTTCCGCAAGCCCGAGAAACCATTTGCCGGAGCATCAAGGAGTTATATAATCGATTTGACTTCCTTCTGAAAGGCGACTTGCTGAACGAAGATGAAAAAATGGCTTTTCGCAGTATAGCCGAAGACATGGATGACAGCAGGGCTTCCTCGTCTTTGCGGGCATTGTCCCATTACTTAGCAAAGTATTATGGGAAGAAAACCATTATCTTGCTGGACGAGTACGACACCCCTATGCAGGAAGCTTACGTGAACGGGTTTTGGAAAGAGATGACGGCCTTTACCAGAAGCCTGTTCAATTCCACCTTTAAAACGAATCCCTATCTGGAGCGGGCCATTATGACCGGCATCACCAGGGTCAGCCGGGAATCCATTTTTTCAGACTTGAACAATTTGGAAGTGGTAACCAGCACGGCGGAAAAGTATGCGGACAGCTTTGGCTTTACGGAGGAGGAAGTCTTTCTGTCCATGGATGAATATGACCTCTCTGACCAAAAGGAAAAGATAAAGGCGTGGTACGATGGCTTTGTCTTTGGAAACAAGGCTGATATTTATAACCCTTGGTCCATTATCAATTGTCTGGACAAGAAAAAAGTGGGGCCTTATTGGGCCAATTCCAGCTCTAACAGTTTGGTGGGAAAGCTCATTCAGGAAGGAAGCGAAGAGATCAAGCTTGATTTTGAGCGCCTTCTTCGAGATGAAAGCCTTGTCGTGCCTATTGATGAACAAATCGTGTATGATCAACTGGATGAAAACAAGAATGCGATTTGGAGCCTGCTGGTGGCCAGCGGATATTTAAAAATCCTTAGTCATGAGGAGCAGGGAGAAGACGGACGCGAGGCTCCTGACTATGAGCTGGCGCTGACGAATCGGGAAGTCAAGCATATGTTTTATGGCATGATAAGCAGGTGGTTCCGAGGCGGCCAGCAAAGTTATAATCAATTTGTGAAAGCCTTGCTGCTGGGCGACGTGAAGGCTATGAACCGGTACATGAACAAAGTCTCCTTGGACACTTTCAGTTATTTTGACACTGGAAACCGGCCGTCAGGGGAAGAGCCGGAACGCTTTTATCATGGTTTCGTGCTGGGTTTGATGGTGGATTTGCAGGGGCGATACGTGCTGACTTCCAATAGGGAGAGCGGATTCGGCAGGTACGATGTGGTGCTGGAACCGTTAAAGTCTGAGGATGACGCTATGGTGTTGGAATTCAAAGTCCATGACCCTGAGGACGAGAAGAGTCTGGAAGAAACGGCAGATGCGGCCCTGACGCAGATCGAAGAAAAGCAGTACGCCGCGGCGCTCGAAGCCAAGGGCATCGCCCGGGAGCGGATCCGGAAATATGGGTTCGCGTTTCAGGGGAAGAAGGTCCTGATCAAGAGAGGATAAAGCGAGGTCATCTATATCGGAGATTGCGATGATCAGCGGCCAGTAGAGCATAGGAAACGACCGCACACTTCTGTACGGTCGCTCATCTTTTTTTACCAATGCACGATCACGGGCACATTTTTCTCAGCTAAATTTTCAAAGAGCTTCTTGGCCGCGGGAATCGGCATATTGACACAGCCATGACTGCCGCCGCCCTGATAGATCTTGCCGCCGAAGGAGCTTCTCCACGGCGCATCGTGCATACCGTAGTTTCCATAAAACGGCATCCAATAGGAAACAGGGCTTTCGTACCGAGAGCCATCTCCATTGTCGCCTCGAAGTGTCGCGCCTCTCTGCTTGTAGGAAAGGCCGAAGGTGCCGGTAGGCGTGTCGTGCTGGTAACGATTGCCTGTGACCACAGGGCAGTCCACGATTTTCTTGCCGTCCTTGAAATACCATAGATGCTGATCTGCGAGGGAAATATCAACGTAAGTGTCTCCAACGTCATCAGCCTGATTGTAATCCACGAATCCGGTCATGGCCCAGACAGGTTCCCGCTTGACTTCCTTGCCGCTTTTCAGATCTTTCACCAGCTGCTTTGTTTCTTTTTCCTGGCTCACGGCAAAGCCATAATCACCGCCGGAAACTTTGATTTTCTTGCCGCTGAGGGAAGTGAATTCCCTGGTTTTTCCGAAAGTGTTATATTTCTTTGCGAATTCCTGAACAAATTTTGCCACTTCCTCTTCGTTGATGGGAAGGTCAGCGCCCTTGTCATCTGATTGGGAAGCCTTCTCCGAATCCTTGGCAGAGGTTTTCACGGATTTGTCAGCGTCCTGAGTATCGTTACTCTCACTAGAATTAGAACCAGCTGCGTCTGCGTCGTCCTTGTCATCTTTATCCTCGTCTGAGGTGTCCTGGTCTTTATCGACTATGCCCTTGGAATCTTTGTCAGATTTCTCATCTTGGTCTTCGGACCTTTCATCAGAGTCCTTGTCAGATTTGTCTTTTGAATTTTGCCCGTCTTCCTTCTTGGCCTTTTTCTCAGCCTTCAAAATGTCGGCCATGGACTCAAAATCATAGATCTTCTGCAAAGTTTCAGCAGGGATCTTTACCTCTTCTTCGCCTAGCACATAGGTCACCTTAGAAGAAAGATATTCCTTATATAAAGCCTGCTGGTCTTTGATCTCTTCACTGTCAGCTGTGATTTTTGGCTGCTCATAAAAATCAGAAGCCTTGTAATCCATGGTAAACGTGCCTGCGGCCACCAAGTCAGTGATCGCTTCTGTCAGCACGTCATAGTCAACATTGTTGCCCTGGACTTCCGGGATGATCTTAAAATCCCCACTGGAAATGTCCACGAACGCGTTCTTGGTCTCACGGATCTTGTCTTCCTGTAAATAATCCGCTTTTTTCAGGTCTTTGGCAAAGGACTTGCTCACTTTTTTCACAGGCATTTTCATGGAAACGTCAAAATCCGCGCTGAAGAAATGATTGAAGGCAGAAGCAAAAGGATGCTCCCGCATCACCTTGTCAAGCTCAGGCTGAAGGTCATAGGTGAAATTTAGGTCATCAATGCTGCCGATTTCTGTTCCATTTTCTTCAAAGTGAAACTTTTTGCTGTTCCATTCCTTTACTAATTTCTTTTCTGCCTGCTTTTTTGTCAGATTGCTGCAGTCAACGCCATTGATGGTGATGTTGTCCGCGAACTCATCTGCCGCGAACACGCTGCTTTCCAGGGAATGCCACACTGCGTAGCCGCCGCCTGCGAGACAGACAAGAACGATGATAATGGGAATTAAAATTTTTTTCATGATTGCGCTCTCCTCTTAACTTCAACATTTTACAATATTTTCGCTATTTTTTAAAGTAATTTCTGATTTTTCATGGTAAAATAATATGGCGAGTTTTTTAATTCACAGCAAACATACACCAGCACGGCGTCCAGTCGCGATACTGGGCGCGGATTTGGAGCGATTTATGGCATTTACACATTTACACGTACATACAGAATACAGCTTGCTGGATGGGGCGGCTAGGATCAAAGATCTAGTGGCGAGGGCAAAGGAATTGGGCATGAGCTCCCTGGCCATCACAGATCACGGCGTGATGTTCGGAGTCATTGATTTTTACAGGGAATGCCTGGCCCAGGGCATTAAACCGGTCATTGGCTGCGAAGTTTACACAGCGGCCAGAACCATGACGGACAAAGACGCGGATAAGGACAAATATCAGGGACACTTGGTACTGCTGGCAAAAAACAACCAGGGATACCAGAACCTGATTAAAATCGTTTCCCAAGGCTTTCTCCACGGCTTTTATTACAAACCCAGGATTGACAAAAGCGTGCTCCGGCAGCACAGCGAAGGAATCATCGCCCTGTCAGCCTGCCTAGCGGGAGACGTGCAGCGGAAGCTGCTGAATCGAGATTACGAAGGAGCCAAGGAAGAGGCCCTGACTCTGCGAGAGATCTTTGGCGCAGAAAACTTTTATCTGGAGCTGCAGGACCAGGGGCTGGAAGAGGAAGCAAACATCCTGCCGGACATGATCAGGCTTCACGAGGAAACGGGCATCCCCTTCACGGCCACCAATGATGTTCATTATGTGAAACAGGAGGACTCTAAGGCCCACGATGTCCTTTTGTGCATCCAGACCGCGGCCACCATTGATGAAGAAGACAGGATGCGGTTTCCAAACGATGAGTTTTACCTGAAATCTGAAGAAGAGATGCGAAAGATTTTCGCCAATTTCCCCGATGCCTGCGACAATACACAGAAAATCGCGGACCAGTGCGATGTGACCTTTGAGTTCGGTCATCTTCATTTGCCAGAGTTCAAAGCCCCAGATGGAAAGAGCAATCGGGATTATCTGCGGGAGCTGTGCGCGAAAGGGCTAAAAGAGCGGTACGGGCATCAGGAAGACGCGGATCAAGAAAGTTTGAAAGAGCGTCTGGAATACGAGCTTTCCATCATTGAAAAAATGGGATACGTGGAATATTTCCTCATTGTCTGGGATTTCATCAATTACGCCAAGGAACACAAGATCATGGTAGGGCCGGGCAGGGGTTCGGCTGCCGGGAGCATTGTGGCCTATGTGCTGAAGATCACAGACATTGACCCCATCCGCTACAGCCTGATCTTTGAACGCTTCCTCAATCCAGAGCGGGTCAGCATGCCGGATATTGACATTGACTTTTGCTATGAGCGGCGGCAGGAAGTCATTGATTATGTGATTGAAAAATACGGGGAAGACAAGGTGTCCCAGATCATTACTTTTGGAACCATGAAAGCCAAAGCCGCGGTCAGGGACGTTGGCAGGGTGCTTAATGTGGGGTATGCGGAAACAGACGCCATTGCCAAAGCCATCCCTTTCAGTTTAAAAATGACCATTGACAAAGCCTTGGAAATGAATCCAGAGCTGAAGGCTGCTTATGAGCAGGATGAAAAGACTCGTCAGGTGCTGGACATGTCCAGGGCTATCGAGGGAATGCCCCGCCACGCTTCCACTCATGCGGCAGGAGTGGTGATTTCCAAAAAGAGCATTGATGAATACGTGCCCCTTTATGTTTCTGACAAAGGGGTTTCCACCCAGTTCACTATGACCACCATTGAAGAGCTGGGGCTATTGAAAATGGACTTTTTAGGGTTGCGGAACTTGACGGTCATTCGGGACGCCTTGGAAATGATCGAAGAAAATCACGGGGTTTCCATTGATTTCTCCAAAATGACTTACGATGACGCAAAGACATACGAGCTGATCGCCAAGGGAAACACCCAGGGGATCTTTCAGCTGGAAAGCGGCGGCATGACCCAGTTCATGAAAAACTTGAAGCCAGATTGTTTTGAAGACATTGTGGCAGGCGTGGCCCTTTACCGGCCGGGACCAATGGCGTCCATTCCTAATTACATTGAAAACAAAAAGAACCCAGGGAAGATCTCTTATATCCACGAAAGCCTGGAGCCCATCCTTTCCGTCACCTACGGCTGCCTGATCTATCAGGAGCAGGTGATGCAGATCGTGCGGGATCTGGGGGGCTATTCCTACGGGCGTTCTGATTTGGTGCGCAGGGCCATGGGAAAGAAAAAGATGGACGTGATGCTCAAAGAAAAGGAATACTTCATTCACGGCAAGACGGATGAGCGAGGAAACGTGGAGATCGCTGGATGCGTGAGAAACGGCATCCCAGAATCCATTGCCGAAGACATTTTCAACCAAATGGTCAGTTTCGCGGAATACGCTTTCAACAAATCCCATGCGGCGGCCTATGCGGTGATCGCCTATGAAACAGCGTACTTAAAGACCTACTATCCAGTGGAATTCATGGCTGCCCTCATGACCAGTGTCATGGGAGATTCCGGCTCCATCGCTAAATATATCCGCAATTGTTCGGAAATGGGCATCGACGTGCTGCCGCCGGACGTGAATGAGAGCGGCAAGAAATTCACGGTGAAAAACAGCAAGATCCGCTTTGGACTGCTGGGCGTGAAAAACGTGGGAGAAGGCGCGATCGAAGCCATTATCAAGGCGAGAAAGGAAAAAGGCCTGCCAAAAGATATTTTCCAATTCATCAGCAACGTGGACATCCATCAGGTGAACAAAAAGGCTGTGGAAAGCCTGATCAAAGCAGGAGCCCTGGACAGCCTAAACACCAACAGGGCCGCTCACTTGGCGGTTTACGAAGGTTTGATCGAATCGGCTCAGAACGATTCCCGGAAAAATATCGAAGGCCAGATGTCTCTGTTTCAGCTGAACGCAGAGGAGATGGACGCGGGCGAGACCACTTCCAAGCTGCCAGATGCGGCGAATTTCGCTAAGGACATCCTCAGCAGCATGGAAAAGGAGATGCTGGGCGTTTATCTGTCCGATCACCCTCTGAAAGAATATGAGGCGCAGATCCAGGACATGATCGACGTGACTTCGGAAGATCTGATCCATGCGGCGGACCAGGAAGAATCCGGGGAAGCGCCTGCGGCTGACACTGTGGTGTTCGATGGCATGCGGGCTACCATGGCAGGGATCATTACCAGCAAAAAAACGCTGGTGACAAAGAACAACAAAATGATGGCCTTCGTGGACATGGAAGATCTGCTGGGCAATGTGGAAGTGGTAGTGTTCCCCAATGTGTATGAAAAATGCGGGCATTTGGTAAAAGATGACTCCCTAATCTTAGTGAAAGGGAGCATCAACTTTAAAGAAGGGGAGCTGCCAAAGATTCTGGCCAACGATATTTTGGACCTGCGGGAAGTCAGCAGAGGCGCGAAGATCGCGGCCCAGGAAAATTTAGTGAAGATCCGAATTCCTGATGGACTGGAGGATGGGCTGGAGCAGATCCGTCAGGTGCTGCTGCGCCACAGGGGAAACCATCCGGTGGTGATTTACCTGGGAACGACTGGAAAATCCATGAAAACCAAAGAAAACCTCTGGGTCAATGGGGACGAAGCCTTCCGGCAGGAAGTCACTGGCCTCATTGGACAGGAAAATTTGAAGATGTAGATGGCCGCGGATGAAAAGGTCAGCAAATTACAATAGAGCAATCATAGGTACGCAAGGCCTAAACCCGTGGTTTTCAATAAAAATAATTGACAATATAGGAGGTAGATGGAAATGAGAAAGATCGGTGTACTGACAAGTGGAGGCGACGCGCCTGGCATGAACGCGGCTGTGCGGGCAGTGGTGCGGTGCGGCATTGAACGGGGCATGGAGGTTTATGGGATACACAGAGGTTACGAAGGTTTGATTGAGGGAGCCATTAAAGAGATGGACATGTCTTCGGTAGGAGATATCCTCCACAGAGGCGGAACCATCCTGCGGACTGCCAGAAGCGAGCGATTCCGCACAGAAGAAGGACAGAGGCATGCCATGAATGTGTTGTCGGCCTTTGGCATAGAAGGCATTGTGGTCATTGGAGGCGATGGATCCATGCGGGGCGGTCTGGAGCTTTCTCAAAGGGGCATCACTATTATGGGACTTCCAGGGACCATTGACAATGACCTGGGGTACACGGATTATACCATTGGATTTGACACAGCGGTGAACACTGTTCTTTCTGCAGTGACCAATATCAGAGACACGTCCTCTTCCCACGAACGAGCCACCATTGTGGAGGTCATGGGACGCCATTGCGGAGATATCGCGCTCCATGCGGGCTTGACAGGGGGCGCGGACAACATTTTGGTGCCGGAAATGCCTTTTGACATCAATAAAGTGTGCAAGAAGATCATACAAGGCAAAAACAGAGGCAAGCTTCACGACATCATCATGAAGGCAGAAGGCGTGGACATCGATGTTCAGGAACTGGCGCAGATGATCGAGGATAAAACAGGGAAGGAAACCAGAGTGGTGATCCTAGCTTATCTGCAAAGAGGTGGTTCCCCTACGGCTAGGGATCGGATGCTGGCCAGCCAAATGGCAAAAAAGGCGGTAGAGCTTTTATATAACGATGAAGACAGCAAGGCCATCGGGATCTGCGGCGGCGAGATCACGGCCTATGATCTGGAAACAGCGCTGACCATCAAACGGCCTTTTGATACGGATCTGTATGAACTGGCGGATGTGCTGTCAAGATAAGTAAAATAGAATGAAAGAGAACATTACGGAAAAATTAAAAGCCACTGGGGTTTTCATCGGCAGTTTTCTAAAGTGGATCCTCATCGCTGGCGTGGTGGGAGCTGCCAGCGGCATCATAGGAACGGTATTTCGCATGACAGTGGAGCATGCCAATGTTTTGTGGCAGGCAAACCGGTGGCTTGTGTTTATGTTCCCTCTGGGAGGGCTGGCGATTGTGGCCTGCTACAAGGTCTGCGGCATGACGGGAGCGATTGGCACGGATCGGGTCATTGACTCTGTGCGGGCAGAAGAGACGGTCCCTGTCAGGCTGGGCCCCCTGATTTTCATCAGCACGGCCATCACCCATCTGCTGGGTGGTTCCGCGGGGAGGGAAGGGGCGGCGCTCCAGATCGGCGGCAGCATCGGGACCCATGTAGGGAGGCTCTTTCGGCTGGATGAAAAAGACATGTCCCTCGTTGTGTTGAGCGGCATGAGCGGCGTGTTCGCAGCGCTCTTTGGGACGCCTCTGACCGCTGTGTTTTTTGCCCTGGAAGTCATCAGCGTGGGGGTCATTTATTATTCGGGATTGGTTCCTTGCCTGGTTTCGGCCCTCACTGCCTTTGGGATCAGTGGTCTTTTTGGGTTTGGACCTGAGATCCAAATAGCCCTGGACATTCCGGAGCTGCATTTGTGGCCGGTCCTGCGAGTGGCGGTGCTTGGGATTTGCTGCGCGGTCTTGAGCATTGTTTACATATTTTCCATGGATGGGATCGCTGAATTTTTTGAGAAATATTTCAAAAATCCTTACATCCGCATCGCAGTGGGTGGTTTTCTGCTCATGGGACTTTCACTGGCGTTTCCATCAGGAGATTACAATGGTTCGGGCATGAGAGTCATCTTTGCGGCTTTGGAAGGACATGCGGTCTGGTGGGCGTTCCTTTTGAAGATTTTCTTTACTGCCATTACTTTGGGCACTGGGTTCAAAGGCGGGGAAATCGTCCCCACGTTTTTCATCGGCGCCACCATGGGATGCTGGGCAGGCGGACTCTTGGGATTGGAACCAGGATTCGCGGCGGCCATCGGTCTCATGGCTACTTTCTGCGGCGTTGTCAACAGCCCAGTGGCTTCTATTTTGCTGGGCGTGGAAATGTTCGGAGCCCAGGGACTGGTGTATTTTGGCGTTGCCTGCGGCATCAGTTATATGCTATCTGGATATTATGGGCTTTATGGGAGTCAGAAGATCATGTACAGCAAGATCAAAGCAGAATACATCAATATGAATGCGAAATAAATGAAAATGGATCGTGAAAATTACGTTTAGAAGGAGCTGCTGAAATGGCATCTATGGACACAGAGCAAAGTTTGGGGGCTCAGCCGGTGGGGAGACTGCTCTTCCGGCTGGCCCTTCCAGCTATTACGGCGCAGATCATCAATGTGCTATACAATATCGTGGATCGGATTTTTATTGGCCATATCGCGGAAGTGGGAGCCAAAGCCCTGACTGGGGTCGGTGTCACCATGCCTGTGATCATGGCTGTTTCTGCCTTTGCTGCGCTGATCAGCATGGGAGGCGCGCCTCGGGCAGCCATTATGATGGGGAAGAAGGAGCAGGCCGCAGCGGAACGGATCTTAGGAAATTGTTTTGTTCTGCTTGTTTGCATGTCTCTGGTCCTTTGCTGCGCGATCTTTTTGTTTGGAGAGCCCATCCTGCTGCTCTTTGGCGCAAGTGAAAACACCATCGGGTTTGCCACGGAGTATTTGGGCATCTATGCCTGTGGGACGATTTTCGTGCAGCTGTCTTTAGGGCTCAATGCGTTCATCACTACCCAGGGAAAGGCGCTGATCAGCATGGGCACGGTTCTCATTGGCGCTGCTTTGAACCTGGTGCTGGATCCGATCTTTATTTTCGCATTGGACATGGGGGTCAAAGGCGCAGCCTTAGCCACGATCTTATCACAAGCGGTCTCTGCCGCATGGGTTTTGCGATTTCTTGTTTCTAAAAAGACCTTCTTAAAGCTGCGGCCCGCGAACATGCGGCTTCAGGCCAGTATTGCGCAGCCTTGTCTTGCTCTGGGGCTGTCCCCATTTATCATGCAGTTCACAGAAAGCGTGATCATAGTTTGTTTCAATACATCGTTGTTGAAGTATGGCGGTGATTTGGCGGTAGGAGCCATGACGATCCTCATGACTTTCATGCAGTTCGCCATGCTGCCCATGCAAGGGTTGACCCAAGGCTCGCAGCCAATTGTCAGCTATAATTACGGAGCGGGCAACTTGGATCGGGTGCGCAAAGCCGTCAGGCGGCTAATCGCTTCCTGCATGGTTTATTCCACATTGCTGTGGGCGGTCTGCATGTTCGTTCCCCAGCTTGCCATAGGTCTGTTCACCAATGACAGCGCACTTACGGAAACTGCTGTGTGGGCAGTGCGCGTCTACATGGCTAGTGCGCTGCTGCTAGGAGCGCAGATCAGCTGCCAGCAATCCTTTATTGCTCTAGGGAACGCGAAAACTTCTATTTTTTTAGCTGTGCTGCGCAAGATCATCCTTCTGATCCCGCTGATCTTCATTTTGCCGCAGTTCCTGGAAGATCAAGTCTTTGCTGTGTTTTTGGCGGAACCTATCGCGGATTTTTGCGCTGTATGTACCACATGTGCTTTGTTTTATCGGGCCATGAAAAAGTTGGGCTGTTGAAATTTACGGGCGCTGCGTTGCTTTACTCAGTGAAATCTGCTATAATGAAGGTATGAAACAACACAGGGGTAAAGAGAATCACAAGGGAGGACGGATTGAATGAAAAACATGGATCAATATATCAAAAAACACTCTCAGCAGTGCAGGGAAAACGATTATATCACCAATGACCTGTTCCATGAGAACCATGTGAACCGGGGTCTGCGGGACAAAAATGGGATCGGAGTGCTCACAGGGCTGACTTCCATTTCCCGTATTGAAGCATATAAAGAATATCTGGGACACAAGGTTCCTTGCAAGGGAAAGCTTTCCTACAGGGGCTATAACATCAATGATCTGGTGAAAGGCTTGATTATGGAAGAGCGTTATGGTTTTGAGGAAACAGCGTATCTGCTGATTTTCGGTGAGCTTCCTACAGAAGAGGAATTGGCGGAATTCCAGGAGATCATGGGCACTATGCGCAGCCTTCCCACGAATTTCGTTCGAGATGTTGTGATGAAAGCTCCAGGAAAGGACATCATGAACATCATGACAAAGAGCGTGCTGACTCTTTCTTCTTATGACCCAAAGGCAACGGACACCTCTATTGAAAACGTGCTGCAGCAATGCATGATGCTTATCAGCGTGTTCCCTATGCTGGCGGCTTATGGATACCATGCCTACAATCATTATGAGCGGGACGACAGCATGTATATACACAGGCCGGATCCAGGGCTTTCCACAGCGGAAAACTTGCTACGCATGCTGCGGCCTGACATGAAGTACACGGAACTAGAGGCTCGGGTATTGGATATTGCTCTGATGCTGCACATGGAACATGGCGGTGGGAACAATTCCACATTCACCACCAGGGTTATCACGTCAGCGGGTTCTGACACCTATGCGGTCATCGCGGCGGCGCTCAGTTCTTTGAAGGGAGCGAAACATGGAGGCGCCAACATTAAAGTGGTGGAAATGATGCAGGATTTGAAGGAAACTGTGAAAGATGTTTCTGACAAAGAAAAGATCAAGCGGTATTTGGAGGATCTGGTAGATAAGAAAGCCTTTGATGAAAAGGGCCTGATCTACGGAATGGGCCATGCGATCTACAGCATATCGGATCCACGGGCAGAGATTTTCAAAACCTTTGTCAAGAAGCTGGCTGAGGCCAAAGGCTATGATGAGGATTTTGCTATGTATTCTGCTGTGGAAGAACTGGCGCCGCAGGTTATTGCGGACAAACGGAAGATCTACAAAGGGGTCAGCGCCAATGTGGACTTTTTCAGCGGCCTCGTCTATCGGATGCTGGAGATCCCAGTGGAACTGTACACGCCGATCTTTGCCATTGCAAGAGTAGTGGGATGGAGCGCCCATCGTCTGGAAGAGTTGGTGAACGCGGACAAGATCATCCGGCCTGCCTATATGAGTGTTGGAGAAGAACGGATCTACAAGCCTATTGCCAGGAGGAACGTGATCGAGCTGGAAGGAAAGGATCCATCCAAATTTCAGTTGGCGGAGCATGCGCAGGCGGAGTCAGAATAACCGGAGTTTTGTGGATAGAAGGAGGAGGGGGTCCAACTTTTTGTCCGCCTTCTACCCGATAGAATTAAAAAAGCCGGATCAGGAAATGGGAATTTCCACCCATCACCTGATCCGGCTTGTCGTTTCTTTTGAAGAAACTGTCCTCTCAGGGAACATGACCCATATCATGCGCCGGAGAATCATTATTATCAAATCATTAGGAGGATCGTACCAGCTCTTTGCTGTGCACGGCCACTACCTGCATGATGATATGTAGATCCTGATCCATGGACTCTGTCTGGTCCGTGGATTCACACCATTTCTTTTCTCTACTCCCTTTTCTGTATTCTTTTTATGCCCTTTTTTGCAAAACGCTGCTGTGCTCTTGGAGCACGCTTTTCATAACATCAACGTCCATCTGCATGGCTTCAATCTGTTCAGAGCCTGCCTGATAACGCTCGTATGTGTCTACGTAACACGATTCGATGTTTTGTAGCCGCGGCAGGATCGCGCTTTCTTGAAAAAGTTTCAATTGATGCACCTCATCTTTTGCAGATCGCAGCTGCGGCAGGATCACCTCTTCTTGAGAAAGCTTCAATTGGCCCACCTCATCTTTTACAGACCGTAGCTGCGGCAGGATCACTTCTTCCTGAGAAAGTTTCAATTGGCCTACCTCATCTTTTACAGATCGCAGCTGCGGCAGGATCACTTCTTCTTGAGAAAGTTTCAATTGGCCCACCTCGTCTTCAACAGATCGCAGCTGTGGCAGGATCACTTCTTCTTGAGAAAGTTTTAATTGGCCTACCTCATCTTTTACAGATCGTAAATCATTTTCCAGGGGATTTAACTTTGCGTCTAATTTTTTATCCATCATATCGGATATGGCAAGTAATAATTCATCGTTTTCCATATAATTCACCTCATTTCATTTCTCTAATTTATTTATGCCCCTTTTTTGTATGGTCAATATACCATAGATAGGAGTAGTTGTCAACGAAAATGGGATAAAATTACATGAAAAAATTTACAAATAAAATAAAACCAACCACACCTTATGCTAGCTTGACAAACTCCGGCTTCCGCTGCCGGAAGGCGCATTGATACCGAAATCCCAGTTCCTTGGCCATCTCATGGGCCTCTGCGAAATGGCTGGCCAGATGCTTTGGATCATGGGAATCAGAACCAAAGGTGAGGATTTCACCGCCAAGCTCCTGGTACAGTTTCAGCACTTCTCTGCGAGGCAGCCAGACCTCAGTGCCGTACTTAAAGCTGGAAGTGTTGATTTCCAGGCCTTTGCCGTCATAGATGATGGTTTTCAGCGTGTCCTCAATAATCTCCATGTAAGGTTTATAATCGTAGACCTTCCCAATGTAGCGGTCAATGAGGGTCAGGTGGCCTGCGATGTCATAGTCTTTGAATTCCTTGACGCACTTGTTTTCGTAAACATAATATTTCTCCAAAGTAGCAGGTCCATTGATCTGAGAAAAGTCATACCGGAACAGGTCCTTTTTCTCCAGGCAATGGAAGGAGCCGATGATGAAATCATAGAAAAATCCTTGGACAGCCTGGCGGCTCACTTCGTACTGATCGTCCATGATGCCCAGTTCCATGCCTTTGACAATTTTAATCTGTCCTGCGTATTTTTGCTCAGCCTCCAGGAGCGCTGCCTGGTAACGTTCAAAATCCAGGGCAAAGGGAAACTCAGGATCTTCATATCCTGGATCATAGTGGTCAGTGATGGCCAGCTCTTCGATCCCTTTGCGGATCGCGGTTTCGATCATTTCCTCCATGGGTGCGTCGCAGTCATCGGAAAAAGCAGTGTGAGTGTGGTAGTCATAGATTCGCATGTCAAATCATCCTTTCTGTGAAACAGTCTTGAGAAGCCTCATGGTTTCATGATAAGGGAAATCAGGTGATTTTTCAAGACCAGAGGACCAAAAGAAACGCATATTCAGCCCATGTTTTTAATAAAATGAAAAGAATCGACAAGGAGGAACTATGGCCATTAAAGATGAACTGCTGTTTGACTTTGCCATTAACATGCCCAGAGTGCTGGTCAGCGGCAATACGGTGATTTTGGACAATGTGAAAAAGCTGGTGCTTTTGTCCGGAGGACAGATCATTGTGCATCATGGGCAGCGTTTTACATCTGTGGTGGGAAAGAACCTGGTGATAAAAGAACTCAAAGATGAAAGGATGCTGATTACAGGTGATTTGGAACAACTCCAGTTTTACGGAACATTACAGGAAGATAAAGATTGAAGGGTTTCAGATGGATCGGCTGCTGGACAAATGCATGAAAAACAAGATCCAGCTGCGCCAGGTAAAATTCATCAGCGACCTGGAGATCACCCTGCTCATTGAGAAACGAGACTTTAAAAAACTGAAAAAACTGGCAAAGAGCAGTTATAAGATCACGATCATGGAAGAAGGAGGCTACAAACATGGGCTCCAGAGGCTGTGGAAGAAAAAGATCACGCTCATAGGCGTTTTGCTGCTGGGGGGATTTTTATATTACCAGAGTTTGTTTATCGTGGAAATCCAAATAGACGGATACGAAAAGATCAATGAGCCTCACCTGCGGCAGACTTTAGCGGAGGCAGGGCTCTACGAGGGCTGCCGCAAGGATGTTGACCTGAACAAAGTGAAGATCCGGCTTTATGAGAAATATGACGAGATCTCCTGGGCAGGCATCACTTTCAATGGGAACCTGGCGGAGGTTTCCATCGCAGAAGGGCAGAAGCCTGTGAAAACAAAAGTAGAAAAGAAAAAGCCATGCAGCATCGTAGCGGACAGGGCTGGCTACATCCATAGAATCGTGCCCATTGAAGGCCTGCGGGCAGTCAAGGATGGAAGTTACGTGAAAAAAGGAGATGTTCTCATCACAGGAGTGGTTCCCTTGCGCAACGTGGCTTATGGAACGGAATCAGAGGGAGAGACAGAGACCTATGTTCACGCGGAAGGAACGGTGGAAGCAAAGATCCCAGAGCGCTTGGTGTTTTATGGAGAGCGGTACCAGCGGATCAAAACCAGGACCGGAAACAAAATATGGGGGCTTTCCCTCAATGACCACAACTCGGCAAAAGCCATGAATCCTTACGAATCTTCTGTGATCAAAACCAAAAACTTGCTGGACATCGTTCGCCCTTTCCGCTTAAAATTGGATGTGGCATGGGTGGAAGAGGTGACTCTTTCGCAGAGAGAAGTCAAGGATGAGGACTTGAAAAAAACGGTAAACGCCAAGATCCGGCAGCACGCGAAAGAAAATTTACCAGAAAACGCCCAAATTTTAAATAAAAGTTTGAATTTTTCCCGGGAAAAAAATATAATAACAATAGGTGTGACATTAGAGACCCTGCAGCAAATAGGAAAAGAAGAGGAGATCCCAGTTGATAAACGACAAAGAAAAGATAAGAAAGATAACGATCAGCGAAGTGACTGACCGCAGCGAACTGTTTGGAAACCTGGACGCGAACATTGACATTTTGAAGGAAAATCTGGACGTGGACATGATGCAGCGAGACAATGAGTTGATCCTAAGGGGTCAGGACGCGGACAAGGCGGTAGGCGTTGTCAAGGAACTGCTGGAGATCATCGCTTCCGGTGAAAAGCTGGATGAGCAAAAGCTCCAGTATGTCATCGCATTGAACAGGGAAGGCGGCTCCTACAGGGAGGCCAACATTGACAAAGACATCCTCTGCTTTACCCACAAGGGAAAACCACTGCGGCCAAAGACTCTGGGCCAGAAAAAGTATGTGGACAGCATCCGCAGGCGGGACATTGTGTTCGGCATCGGACCAGCGGGGACCGGTAAGACTTATATCGCAGTGGCAATGGCAGTCCAGGCATTCAAGAACAAGGAAGTGGAAAAGATCATCCTCACCAGGCCAGCGGTGGAAGCAGGCGAGCGGCTGGGCTTTCTTCCCGGAGACATGCAGGAAAAAGTGGATCCTTACCTGCGGCCTTTGTACGATGCGCTTTACGATGTGCTGGGGCGGGAAAACGCCCTGCGGCTGAAAGAAAAGGAGGTTATCGAAGTGGTGCCTCTGGCCTATATGCGGGGCCGGACTTTGGACAACTCCTTCATTATTTTGGACGAAGCCCAAAACACCACGAAAGAGCAAATGAAGATGTTCCTTACCAGGATGGGCTTTGGCTCCAAGATCATTGTCACCGGCGATATTACCCAGATCGATTTGCCAAGGGGAAAGCGATCAGGATTAGTGGAAGCAGCCAAGATCTTGAAACACACCAAAGGCATTGATTTCTGCCGTTTGCGGGACATGGACGTGGTGCGCCACGAACTGGTGAAACGGATCATCGGCGCTTATGATCAGTATTATAAAGCTCACCCAGAGGAGGCGGAGGAAGAATAAGATGAACATTTTGTATGATCCGGAAAACATGCCGGAAGAGGCCCTGTTTGCTAAGATGAAGGAAGGCGCGGCCTTGTGCGCCGAAGCAGAAGGGATCCCTGCACAGCGGGCGGAGGTGAGTCTGACATTTGTCAGCAGTGAAGAGATCAGGGCCTTGAATCGGGATTACCGGAACGTGGACAAGGTGACGGACGTATTGTCTTTTCCCCAATATGAAGATCTGAATCAGATTCCAGAGCAAGGAGAGATCCCCTTGGGAGACGTGGTCATTTGTCGGGAGCAGGCTGTGAAACAGGCCCAGGAGCTGGGCCATTCCAAAGAACGGGAGATCGTTTATCTGTTCATCCACAGCATCTGCCACCTGTTAGGCTACGATCATATGGAAGAAGAGGACCGGCAGGAGATGCGGCAGCGGGAAGAAGCAGTCATGTCAAAGATCCAGTTAGAGAGGTGAAACACATGGAATACAAAGAACTATATCGTTTAGCGGACAAAGTAAAAGAAAACGCCTATGTGCCCTTTTCCCATTTCCAAGTGGGAGCGGCTTTGCTGACAGCGGATGGCCAGGTGTTCACGGGAGTCAATATCGAAAACTCTTCCTTTGGGGCCACCATTTGCGCGGAGCGGACCGCATTCGTGAAAGCCATTTCCGAAGGCCAGCGGCAGTTTAGGGCCATCGCAGTGGCTTCCAGCGGCGGGGAAGCGCTGCCTTGCGGAATCTGCAGGCAGTTCATGTATGAATTTTGCCCGGAATTAGATGTTATCACAGGAGAAAACGAAGACAGCCTGCGGGTGCGGACATTAGAAGAGCTGCTGCCAGAGGGCTTTCGATTGGAGAAAGAATGAAATCAGGATTTATCAGTATCGTTGGCAGGCCAAACGTGGGCAAATCCACACTGCTCAACGCGATTTTAGGAGAAAAGATCGCTATCACAACAGACAAACCCCAGACCACCAGAAATTCCATTAGAGGGATTTACACCAGCCTGGGACAAGAGGAAGAAGACCTGCAGATGGTGTTCATCGACACCCCGGGGATCCACAAGCCGAGAAACAAGCTGGGAGACTTTATGACGGAAACAGCTATCGGCACCTTCAAAGAAGTGGACGCCATTATCTTCATCACCGATGACAAACTGAGCGCGGGGCCAGGAGACAAATACATTTTAGAGCTTTTGAAGGAAGCGCCCACGCCAAAGATCCTGGTCATCAACAAGATCGACAAGGTGGAACCGGACGCTTACAGAGAAATCTACGAAGAGTACGATGAGACAGGGGTGTTTTCTCAGATCATAGGAACCTGTGCCACCAGCGGCAAGAACGTGGAGGACGTGATCAAGGCCGGAGCCAGCTTCATGGAGCGGGGACCCATGTATTTCCCAGAAGACATGGTGACAGACCATCCAGAACGGTTCATTGTCAGCGAGATCATCAGGGAAAAGCTGTTGCTCTATTTGCAGGATGAAGTGCCTCACGGCGTGGCCATTGAGATCGAAAGCTACGAAGAAAAGCCAAAGATCACCAAGATCGGCGCAGTGATTTATTGTGAGAAAAAATCCCACAAGGGCATTATCATCGGCAAGGACGGCAGGAAGCTGAAGGGCGTGGGAAAAAGCGCCAGAGAAGAGATCGAAGCCCTGCTGGGCACGAAGGTATTTTTGCAGACCTGGGTGAAGGTGAAGGAAAACTGGCGAGACAGCGATTTCGCTCTTTCCAATTTTGGATACAAGGAATGATAAAGAGGCGGCAGGATGATCACAGATACCGAAGGAATCGTGTTAAAACAAGTGAAAGCAGCGTATGGACGGCGAATGGTCCTCCTTTTTTCCAAAAAATACGGTAAGATCAGCGCCGGCACCAGCATCAGCGAAAAGGGACGGAACAAATCAGCCCTGGCCATGCGTCCTTTCACTTATGGCAGATATGAGCTTTTTAAAAACAGGGACAGCTTTCATGTGAACAGCGCGGAAGTGCTGAAAAGCTATTATAAGATCGGGGAAGACGTGGACAAATACATGAATAGTTCCTATGTTCTGGAGTTTACAGAAAAGGTCCTGCCCGAGGAGCAGCCATCTCTTGCCATGTTCAGCTTGATCTTGGACTTTTTCGCTGCCATGGAGCACCGGAAGAAAAGCCACGGGACCCTGGTTTTGGGTTATGAGATCAAGACCTTGAAGATCATGGGCATCATGCCTAGCCTGGATCAGTGCGTCTGCTGCGGCGCGTCCTGCGACAGAGAAAACCCTCCCATGTATTTCCATATCGCAGAAGGCGGGGTGGTTTGCGGAAATTGTGGGAAAGAACTTGAAATTCCTGTCAATGACACATTGATTTATCCGATCAATTTTGGTATAGTAGATATATTAAAATATTTTTCGGATCATTCGCTGAAAAATTTTGAGAACCTGGCTTTGGAAGAGAAGGTTCGCAAGCAGCTGCAGACTATGATCAGGCATTACGCGGCATACTATTTAGAGATCGGCGAATTGAAGAGCGAAAGCTTTTTGACGGAATATTAAATACCAGGAGGTAGTATCATGGAGATTACATTAGAAAAGATCGAACTGGTCAAAGACAGAACAGGCGTGAGCTACGCTGAGGCCAAAGAAGCGCTGGAAGCAGCGGACGGCAGCGTGGTAGACGCGATCATCAGCATCGAAGAGACCATTGATCGGAAAGAAAGCAAGTCCTTTAGCAAACAGGGAACCGCGGTGTTGGATAACCTAAAGGACCTGGTCAAAAAAGGAAATGTCTCTAAGATCCTTGTGAAGAGGGACGATGAAGTGATCCTGAACATCCCAGTGAACTTGGGGATCATTGGGACCGTGGTGGCCCCATGGGGCGCGGTGCTGGGCGTTGTGGCAGCCTTCGGGTTCAAATGCACAGTGGAAGTGGTCAAGGACGATGGGACCATCATTGATGTGAGCGACACGGTGTCTGACACAGTTGGGACCGTGGTGGAAAAGGGCAGCGTGGTAGCTGACGAAATGAAAGAAAAGGGCGCGGACCTTTATCAGGATGTGAAGGAAAAGAGCTCTGACATTTATCAGAACGCGAAAGCAAAGGCTTCCGAGGCCATCAGCAAAGTGAAGAAGGACAAGGAAGACATCGACTTTTCCAATTGCTTTAATGAAGATGAAGAAGCGGTCATCGATGACGATGAAGAGGCAGGCGAAAACGCTGCTAGCGAGGCAGAAGAAAAAGCCGAAGACACGAAAGAACCATCAGAAGAAAAATAAGGAAACGGTAGGTAACATACAAGCAATGAATAAAGAAGTGACCATGGACAAAATTACTGCTCTGGCGAAAAACAGAGGATTCGTGTACCCGGGCTCTGAAATTTACGGAGGCCTGGCCAATACCTGGGATTACGGTCCTCTGGGCGTTGAATTCAAGAACAACGTGAAAAAGGCCTGGTGGAAAAAGTTCGTGCAGGAATCCAAATATAACGTGGGGCTGGACGCGGCGATCCTCATGAACCCTCAGACTTGGGTGGCCTCTGGCCATGTGGGGGGCTTCGCGGATCCGCTCATTGACTGCAAAGCGTGTAAATCCAGGTTCCGCGCGGATCAGCTCATCGAAGAATACCTGAAAAGCGAAGGCATTGAGGATGTGACAGTGGATGGATGGTCCAACGAAAAGCTGGAGGAATTCATCAAGGAAAAGAATATCAAATGTCCTGACTGCGGAAAAGCGGATTTCACAGGCATCCGCCAGTTCAATCTCATGTTCAAGACCTTCCAGGGGGTGACGGAGGATTCCAAAGCAGAGCTGTTCCTGCGGCCAGAAACGGCCCAGGGCATATTCGTCAACTTCAGAAACGTGCAGAGGACTTCCAGAAAGAAGATCCCTTTTGGCATCGCGCAGATCGGAAAATCCTTCCGAAATGAGATCACGCCGGGAAATTTCACCTTTAGGACCAGAGAATTCGAGCAGATGGAACTGGAATTTTTCTGTGCGCCGGGAACGGATCTGGAATGGTTCGCTTACTGGAAGGACTATTGTGTGAACTTCCTGAAATCTCTGGGTATGAGGGAAGAAAACATCCGCCTGCGGGATCACGAGCAGGAAGAGCTTTCCCATTACAGCAACGCCACTACGGACATCGAGTACTTGTTCCCATTTGGCTGGGGCGAACTGTGGGGAATCGCGGACCGGACGGATTTTGACCTGAAACAGCATATCGAGCATTCCGGTCAGGAAATGAACTACATGGATCCTGAGACCAATGAAAAATACGTGCCTTACTGCATCGAGCCGTCCCTTGGCGCGGATCGGGTGGCCCTGGCCTTCCTGGTGGACGCATATGATGAAGAGGTTCTGACTGACAGCAAGGGCAAGGAAGACGTGCGAACTGTCATGCGCTTTCATCCGGCGCTTGCGCCTTTCAAAGCCGCTGTGCTGCCCCTGGCCAAAAAGCTGGCTCATGTGGCAGAGCCCATCCATGAAGAACTGTCAAAGTACTTTAACGTGGATTACGATGCGGCAGGTTCCATTGGAAAACGGTATAGAAGGGAAGATGAAATCGGAACGCCGTTCTGCATCTGCGTGGACTTTGACACAGAAGAGGATGGCTGCGTGACCATTCGGGATAGAGACACAATGGATCAGATTCGCGTACCCGTGGATCAGGTCAGAAGCTATATCGAAGAAAAATTAATATTTTAGATGAAGGAGACTGAGAAAATGGAAAAGAAAAAATTTGTTTACTCATTCAATGAAGGCTCAAAAGACATGAAAGACCTGCTGGGCGGAAAAGGCGCGAATCTGGCGGAAATGACCAAGATCGGACTTCCAGTGCCATTTGGATTCACAGTCACCACAGAGGCCTGCAATCGTTACTACGAAGAAGGCAAGACCATTGCAGATGACATTGTGGAAGATATTTTCGCGAAGCTGGCTGATCTGGAAAACGTGACAGATAAAAAATTCGGCAGCGTAGAAAACCCATTGTTGGTATCCGTTCGTTCCGGCGCAAAGATTTCCATGCCTGGAATGATGGACACCATCTTGAACTTAGGTCTCAATGACAATACGGTAGAAGGTCTGGCGACATTGACAGAAAATCCAAGATTCGCATATGACAGCTATAGAAGATTCATCCAGATGTTCGGTGACGTTGTAATGGAGATTCCGAAGACCAAGTTCGATGCCATCTTTGATTCTAAAAAGGAAAAAGAAGGCTGTGAATTCGATGTGGATCTGACCACAGAACATCTGAAAGATATTATCACCGACTACAAGGCTCTGGTAAAGAAAGAAATGGGCAGAGATTTCCCACAGGAACCAAAGGATCAGCTCATGGAAGCCATCAAAGCCGTGTTCCGCTCCTGGAACAATGACAGGGCCATCCTTTATAGAGAACTCAACGATATTCCGGACAGCATCGGTACCGCTGTAAACGTGCAGTCCATGGTATTTGGAAACATGGGAGACACTTCTGGAACAGGCGTTGCTTTCACCAGAAATCCGGCAAACGGCGAGAAGAAACTGTTTGGAGAATTCCTGGTGAACGCACAGGGCGAAGACGTTGTGGCTGGTATCCGCACGCCGCAGCCGATCTCTGAAATGGCTCAGGCCTTCCCAGATGTTTACAAAGAATTCACAAGGATTTCAGAACTCCTGGAAAAACATTATACAGACATGCAGGACATGGAGTTCACAGTTGAAAGAAACAAACTGTTCATGCTTCAGACAAGAAACGGTAAGAGAACAGCTGCCGCAGCGGTAAAAGTGGCAGTGGACATGGAAAAAGAAGGGCTCATTACCAAGGAAACAGCTGTCACCAGACTGGAACCAGCTATGATCGACCAGCTGCTGCACCCGAAATTCGATGAAAAAGAATTGGCTGCCGCTGAACGGCTGACAAAGGGACTGCCGGCTTCACCAGGAGCTGCCACAGGCAAGATCTATTTTAGCGCCGCGGACGCAGTGGCTGCTGTGGAAAATGGCAACCCGGCGATCTTGGTAAGGCTGGAGACTTCCCCAGAAGACCTGGCCGGCATGGTGGCCGCGGAAGGAATCCTCACCGCAAGAGGCGGCATGACTTCCCACGCCGCGGTTGTAGCCAGAGGCATGGGCAAGTGCTGCGTATCTGGATGCGCGGAGATCAAGGTTGACGAAGAAGCCAAGACCCTGGGCGTAGCTGGACAGGTGTTCAAAGAAGGAGACTATATCTCTCTGGACGGAACTGTGGGCGAAGTGCTGAAAGGACAGGTAAAGACTGTCGCGCCTGAGCTTTCCGGCGACTTTGGCACTATCATGCAGTGGGCAGACGAGATCAGGACTCTGAAAGTCAGGACGAACGCTGACAATCCGAGAGACGCGAAGCAGGCTGTTGAATTCGGCGCAGAAGGCATCGGTCTTTGCCGGACAGAGCACATGTTCTTTGAAGACGAAAGAATCCCTGCGGTAAGAAGGATGATCCTGGCGGATTCCGAAGAAGAAAGAAGAGAAGCCCTTTCCTTCCTGCTGCCTTATCAGAAGGGCGACTTCAAGGGCATTTACGAGGTTATGGAAGACAGACCAGTGACTATCCGTCTGCTGGACCCACCGCTTCATGAATTCCTGCCGCACACAGACGAAGAGATCAAACAGCTGTCCGAGCAGATCAATGTTCCGTATGAAAAGCTGGCCAAGAAGACAGAAGAACTCCACGAGTTCAACCCAATGCTGGGACACCGGGGATGCCGTCTGGCGGTCACTTATCCGGAAATCGCTGAAATGCAGGCAGAAGCCATCATCATGGCAGCCATTGAAGTGAGAAAAGAAAAAGGTCTGGACATCATTCCGGAAATCATGATCCCATTGGTAGGCATGAAGAAGGAACTGGCTGACGTAAAGGCTACTGTAGTAGAAACAGTGGAAAAAGTCATGGAACGTGAAGGCGAGAAATTCGATTATCTGGTAGGAACCATGATCGAGATTCCAAGAGCAGCGCTGACAGCTGACGAAATCGCGGAAGAAGCGGAATTCTTCTCCTTCGGTACCAATGACTTGACTCAGATGACCTTCGGTTTCTCCAGAGATGACACAGGCAAGATCATCAAGGAATACAGAGACAAGGGCATCTTTGAAGAAGACCCGTTCCAGTCCATTGATCAGACAGGCGTGGGCCAGCTGGTGAAGATGGCGGCTGAAAAGGGCAGAGCCACGAGACCAAATATCAAGCTGGGAATCTGCGGCGAGCACGGCGGCGAACCGAAATCCATTGAGTTCTGCCACAACATCGGACTCCAGTACGTGTCCTGCTCACCGTTCAGAGTGCCAATCGCTAGACTCGCGGCAGCACAGGCGGCTATTAAAAATAAGTAAGAGCAAGAAGATTTAGGCAACAATATATTTACGTCTAAATATAAGTTCTGCAAGGGGAAGCAAGGCTTCCCCTTGTTTAACGTTTGGGAATAGGCCTAATTAAGCGTTTATTCCTTTTCGACAATACTCAGGCAGGAGGAGCAAAATGAAAAAGAGATATTATGCGGTATTGATGACATTCATAATGGGAATTTCGGTGTTTTTAACAGCGGAACCGACGCATGCTGCCGCAAAAGCGGTCTATATAGATCCGGTGGCAGTGACGCTGTATGCAGGTGACACTAAGAAAGTGACTATGTATGTGGGTGGCGAGGTCTCCTCTGCTGACAAATGGTCCTCTAACAATAAGAAGGTGGCTGCGGTCAGCAAAAAGGGCATGATAACGGCAAAGAAAGCCGGAAAAACTACGATTACCTGTAAGACAGGATTTGGCTATAACCTAAAGTGCGGCGTTACCGTTAAAAAGAAACTGGAACTGTCCAATTATTTGAACAAAAACTACAAGAAACTGAAGAAGAAAACGCCGGAAGCGAAACATTTGGACGAGAATGCTGACCCCGCAGGCCTTGGAAATGTCTACGTGTTTGAGACAAGCAGCGGAACAGAACTGTTTTATCGGTATGACAAAAAGAAAAAGAAGATTCAGTCTATCCAGATATCCAGTGTTTCAGATGATTCGAGACAGAAGCGATTTACTCTCTATGGTATCTCTCTGGAAATGAGTGTCAAAAAAGCAAAAGCAGCGCTGAAGGCTAAGAAATGTGCCTATGTCAGGAAAGAAACCTATAGCGGTGGCAGAACACGTCTGATTTACAAGAAGAACGGTCACATGATCACCCTGTTTATTGAGAAGGGTAAAGTGACTGCGTATCAGTGGAGCCGTTAGGGGAATGATGAAGGGATACAGATTGTTGACGCAGCGGACTGGCTATCGAAAATAAATAAGAACTAGACGGCTCGTACAATGACGTATACGATGACGATGAGGGGGTGGCGAAGATGGAGAGAAAGCGGGTTCCTATCGGATACGAAGACCTAAAAGAAATGATAGAAAAAGATTTTTACTACGTGGATAAAACCATAATGCTCAAAGATTTGATGGATTCTGGCGGCAAAGTCACATTGATCACTAGGCCCCGGCGCTTTGGCAAGACTCTGAACCTGTCCATGATCCGCCGCTTTTTCGAAGATGAGAGGAATGGAAGGGGAGAACCGGTAGATAACAGCCATATCTTTGCTGATCTTGCTATTTCCAAATGCGGCCATGCATATATGGTTCATCAGGGTAAATATCCGGTTATCGACTTGTCTTTGAAATCTGCCAAGCAAGTCAGTTTTCAATTGGCCTATGGCGAACTCAAGAAACGGATCAGCGAGGAATTCAAACGACATCAGTATCTATTGTCAGGAGAAGCCTTGACAGAAAAAGAACGATTTGATTATCGGAGGATTATGGATGTGGCGGATGAGCCGCAGCTTTATTTAGACAGCGTCCGATTTTTGTCGGAGTGCCTGGCAAAACACCACGGAAGAAAGACGATCATCCTTATTGACGAATATGACGTGCCCCTGGAAAATGCTTATTTTGAGGGATTTTACCATGAGATGACTGGTTTTGTCCGCTCTCTCTTTGAATCAGCGCTAAAAACCAACGCCCATCTGGAATTCGCAGTGGTGACAGGGTGCCTCAGGATCAGCAGGGAGAGCATTTTCACCGGACTGAACAATCTGGAGATCCATTCTGTTTTGAGCCCTCACTATAGCAATGCCTTTGGCTTCACGGAAAAAGAAGTCAAAACCATGTTGGCGCGCTACGATTTGTCAGACAAGTACGAGGAATTGCAAGAATGGTATGACGGCTACCGGTTTGGGCAGCAGGAGATCTACAATCCATGGAGCGTTCTCAATTATGTGAAGACCGCACAAGCCGATCCAAAGGCGTTTCCCAAAGCCTACTGGTCCAACACGTCTTCCAATGAGATCATCAGAGAGCTGATCGAGGAAGCGGACCATACGACAAAAGCTGAAATTGAGATTTTGATGGACAAGGGAACCATCGAAAAGGCGATTCACGAAGAAATCACCTATGGAGACATTCATCAGTCAGCGGATAATCTGTGGAATTTTCTATTCTTTACCGGATATTTAAAAGCAGAAGGCCAGCGGCTTGAAGATGGGGAACTCTATTTGACCATGGCCATTCCTAATCTGGAAATTGAAATGGTCTATCGCCGGTCTATTATCAATTGGTTTGATCAGCGCATGAAGCAGGTGGACCGAATACCCCTTGTGAAAGCCCTGGAAGAAGGGGACTGCGAAGAGGCGGCAGCTTTTCTCTCAGCGCAGCTTATGGACACCATCAGCTATTTTGACTGTGGGGAAAGCTATTACCACGGATTTTTGGCAGGACTGTTAAAAAACGCAGGTCCTTATCTGGTAGTTTCCAACAGGGAGAGCGGAAGCGGCAGACCAGATCTGATCTTGAAGACAGCGGCGATCCGAAAGGGAAGGGTTCTGATCCTGGAACTGAAGGCAGCAAAGAATGCTGCTGAGATGGAAAAAAAGTGCGCAGAAGCGCTGCGGCAAGTGGAAGAACAGAAATATGCGGAGCCGTTTATCCATGAAGGATATCCCAAGGTGGATCAATACATCATCTGCTTTTATCGAAAAGAATGCCTGGTGGCGAAGATGGAGAAAAAGTGAGAATAGCTGACAGGTGGAGCAGGACCTTAAGAATTTTACCGCCAAACCGAAAAAATATTTCCCTTGGCGGTAAAACTTCACACAAAGGTCACTATTCCAAGAGGAAATTAGTCCCTTTTCCCCAACTTTCCTTCCGTAAATGTAAGTATATGAAGTAATATTACTTTAATATCTAAATAATTCCTTTTTTATCCATATTTTTTACCACCAAATCCAGAAATAATCCTGTTTGGCGGTAAAAGGCTCCTTGCCTAAAGAAATCACAAACTTGTTGCCTTTTGTCCATGCAGTAGAGCTAGAACGAGTAGCGCTGAGCATCTGGTGCGCAGACATGTTTTCCCATAGTTTAAAGGGAAATGAGCTGCGGAGTGGCCACTATCAGCATAGCCGTAGCTTTACTTCTGCCACAGACGAAGAAAATATAGAGCAAATTAATCAAATCAAACAGCAAATTACGCAACATAAAACAGCAAGACTATACATATTCACAAGCGTATAATAAGGATTGTAAAAAGCTTAGTTCCTAAGCAATATTTTTTATACGAGGAGTGAAAACGTGGACGAAAGTCTAAAACTGGAAAAACGAATCTTAAAAGTATCTTTTGCGGGAAGCGCGGCATTTTTGTTGGCTGAATGCATCATGGCCTTTGTCACAGGCTCTCATGCGGTGCTCATGGACTGCGTGTATGACATCGCGGACATTGTCATGTTAGGGCCTTTCATGGTTTTAGTGCCGCTGCTGTACAAACCGGTCACAGAAAAGCGGCCCTACGGCTTTTCCCAGGTGGAATCGCTATTTATCATCATCAAGACAGGTTTGCTGATTTTCATTACCATTCAGCTGGTGGTGGAGAGCGGACAAATGATCCTAGCTGGCGGGCATGTTGTGAATGCGGGTGCGATTGCCATCTTTGAATTAATGGTATCTGTGACATGTGTTACCATGTACATTGTGCTGAATCATCTCAACAAAAAGTATTCATCGCCAACAGTGAAGGCAGAAATCTATATCTGGAAGCTGGATGCTCTGAGCACCTTTGGCGTGGGCGCAGCCTTTGTCATTCAGTTGGTGCTGCAGAGAACGCCTCTGGAATGGCTGTCGCCATATATTGATCCGGGCATTGCCATCATCATGGCGCTGCTGCTCTTAAGAGAGCCAGTGTCCATGTTCTGGGAAGGAATCAAGAATTTAGTGCTGTTCGCGCCGAAAAAAGAAGTGATGGACCATGTGCGGGAAGTGGCAGAAGGCCATTTGCAGAAGCATCATTTCACAATCAATTTCCTGGATATGATCAAAACAGGAAGAAAGACCTGGATCGAGATCTATATCATCCAGAAAGAAGACCTGATCAGCATCAAAGAATTGAAACAAGCCCACGATGAGATCACCCGGGAACTGAAAAAAGAATATCAGAACGTATATCTGGAGCTAATCCCGGAAATCGAACATTTATAGGCGAGCGTGAGAGGAACGATCAAAAAGGACGGCTCTGAGGCTGAGGGCCTGCTCCCCCCCCTTTTGAGATGCAGCCTTGAGCCACAAAGTGAAAATCAAAAATTTAGCAGCAAACAGCGGGAAGGTCCCTGTTTGCTGCTTTTGTTTGTTTCCAGAAGAAGAGCCGTTCTCATTCTTCTACAAGTTCATACGGGGCTTCCGGATAGCCGATATAGGTCATGGTTTTCATATCAAGGGCAGCCACCCGATCCGCAGCGTCCACCAAAGGAAGCTTCTTGTTTTTACGAATAAATAGCGGTACTTCGTTTAGCGCCACTTCCACAAAATGATGGCCAGCAGGCAGGATTTCCTGATACAGCGTCCCATCAGGCAGGAACTTCACCAGCATCATTTCCTCCGGCAGATAAACGGGCCGTCCAATGGCGTTCTGGGTGTAGATTGGCGCGATCATGGCTTCATTTCCCAGGATCAGCTGATCCTCGATATTGCAGGCGATCCGGTCCTGTGGATAAACGAATGCCAGAGGCTTGAACATCAGATCATCGTTTCTGGCAGCCTTCAAATATTCGCTGTACAGATAGGGGATCAGTCGATACCGGACCTGGATCACATGGCGAAAATCTTCAGGATGATCGAACTGATAAAACTCCTGCTCCCTTGTTCCAGCCGCAGAGTGGTTGCGCATCAGCGGTGTGAAGACTCCCAGCGCCAGCCAGCGAAGGAGCAGGTCCTCCGTGGCATCGCACCCAAAACCGCCAAGATCAGCGCCAATATAGAGAAATCCGCACATGTTGAGAGAAGGCAGCATTTTCAAATTCAATAAAATATGGCTCCACCAGGACATGTTGTCACCGGTCCAAAGGCCGCTGTACCGGTGCATGCCAATGTAAGAGGCCCGGGAAAACATGAGAATCCCCTTGCCAGGAGCGAGCCTGGCGAAAGCCTCTCCTGCGGCCCGGCTCATATTGAACCCATACAGATTATGCACCTGGTCGTGACGGACCCGCCTGCCGCCGCCAAGGTCATGGTAGAACCGGCAATAATCCTCCGGCTTGTTGGCCAGAGCTTTTGCATGATCGGAAAAATCAAAGCTGTGAAAAGACAGCTCGCCTTGGAGAATTTTTTCCATCCATGTTCGGATTTCAGCCTCGCCTTCAGCGGAAAAGAAGATGGCCGGCTCGTTCATGTCGTTCCAAAACCCTTCGATCCCAGCATCTAAAAGGACCTTATACTGCTCACCAAACCATTTCCTGGCCTTAGGATTGAGAAAGTCTGGAAAATGAGTCGTGCCAGGCCAGACGCAGGCTTCAAATTTCGTACCGTCTTCCCGCTTGCAGAAATATCCCTTTTCCACGCCCTCTTCATAGACCCGGTATCCTGGTTCTGCCTTGACCCCTGCGTCAATGATGGGGATCAGCCGGAGGCCACGCTGTTTCATTTCAGCCACAAATGCTGAAAAATCCGGAAAATTTTGAGGATCCACTGTGAAATCCTTGTAATGATCCATATACTCGATATCCATGTAGATCATATCCAGCGGGATGTCATGCCTGCGGTGTTCATCCGCTACCTTTCGGAAATCGTCAGGCGTCGCGTAACCCCAGCGGCTCTGTCCATAGCCAAAAGCAAATTTCGGCGGGATATAGCTTTTCCCAATGATCCTGCGAAATTGGCGCGCAATATCGTAAGGCCCTTCACCAGTGATCACATAAAGATGCAGATCCAACTTGTCGCAGGACACAGTCAGCAGATCTCTATGAGAATATCCGATGTCAAAAGTCACGGCTCCCGGGTAGTCGAAGAAAAGTCCAAAAGCATTAGGAGACGCATCAGGCTTAGACGCATCAGGCATGCTGGATATAATGATAAAGTTGTGGGCACCATAGAAAGAGTGCTTGTCCTCCGTATGGATCGGATCATCAGCACAATAGCTGACATAGAGGTAGCCACGTTTATCGATTCCTCGGTTCGCTTCTCCCAGGCCATAGACCTTATCATCTGGGCCAAGGGCATAGGAAAAGAAAAAGCCATCATCTGTGGAGATCCTCCCAAAGGCCAGGTCATCGCTGGCTGCTGGGAGCAAAGCCACCACTGCTTCTGTTTCAAAAGGCGTGCCAAAGGTGTATTTTTGGATCATAAAGTCTCCTTTCTGCCAAAGCCGTCAAATGCCAATGAGAGCTGCTTGTGATTCTGCCGATACGCCCGAGGCGGCATGCCATACACATTTTTGAATGCCCTGGAAAAATGCAGCTGGTTCGGATAGCCCACCTGTTCGCAAATGGCGCTGATGGGAAGGTCTGTGGTAGTCAAAAGGGTAGAGGCTTTCGTCATCCGGTAACGAATTAGAAATTCCTGTGGCGACTGCCCGATGGTATCCTTGAACACTTTGCCGAAATAACTGCGGTCCAGGTTGCAGCGCTTGGCCATATCCTCCACAGTAATAGGGGAAGGATAGTATTGCTCAATAAAGGAAATGGCCTCCTGCGCATAAAAGCGCGAAAGCTTCCCGCTCTGGAGCTTTTTCCGCTTGGAGGATGTGCTGATCAGCGTATCCAGGATCAAATACAGATGTCCGATAAAGCGAGGGCCAGTCATGTCCGGATGTTCGACCATATAGAGCATGTCCTTGGCGAGCGCGTCAGCATCCTCTGCGGAAGAAGGCGTAAAAATAGGGGATTCCGCGGACAATCCGGCTTCACTGGTGAATTCTCCTGCCCGCAGGCCATCGAATTCGATCCACACATATTCCCAAGGATCGTGACGATCCGCATAATAAGTGGTTACGTAACCAGGTTCGATGAGAAAGCCCTGGCCCGCGTGTATCGGGTAGCTGATCGATTTTTCGCCGCTTTCCAGGTTTACGTCCAGAACGCCTTTACCAGAAAGCACATAGTGGAACAAATAGTGGTTCCGAATCGCCGGACCAAAGGAATGCATGGGTTTACACTGTTCATTACCATACTGGTAGGCAACCAGATCCAGAAATCTTGTGTCTGAAAATACATGAAAAGAATCCATTCGCATAATTATCACTGCTCCAATTACAAAATATAGTAGAACCTACAAATTTTAATTTGAAAAACATATAAAAACAATAAAATGGATCTAACAAATTTATTATATATCAAAATGAGTGGTAAAATCAATATAATTCTTATAATCACGAATATTGATATATATTGCGCTTATATGAATATTTACGGAAATCAGAAAAAATGATAAAATTTTGCCATAACCGGTTGGCAATCCCAAAATAGAAAGGAGGAATATGACAATGAAAAAGAAACAATTGGGAGTTCTTTTTCTGATCATAGCGATTGCAGCAGGGATGTTTCTTACTGGATGCGGAAACAAAGACACGGAAGCGGACGGTAAAACAGTAATCGAAATGGTTCAGTACAAGCCTGAGGCAGTAAATGTTTTTGCGGAGTTTGAGAAAGAGTTCAACAAAACCCACGATGACATTTATCTCAAGATTGATTCGCCTAACGATGCCATGACAATTTTAAAGACACGTTTTATCCGAGAGGACAATCCGGATATCATTGGCATTGGCGGAGACATCAATTATTCTAATTTCCTAGACGCGGAAATGCTGATGGACGTTTCGGACTTTGACGGTCTTGCGAATATCAAAGAAAAATATCTGCAAACCAATAAAGATCTGGAATACGTGCCAATGGAGGGCGTGTATGCGGTGCCATACATGGCAAACGCGGCAGGCATCCTCTTTAACCGAGATATGTTCAAGGAGCACAAATGGAAGATCCCGACCACATGGGACGAGTTGATCGCGCTTTGCGAGAAGATCAAATCAGAAGGCATCCTTCCAATGTATTTCGGCTTCAAGGATTCTTGGACTACGCTGGCTCCATGGAACGCCATTGCAGTGGACCTTTGTGAACCTGACCTCACTTATCAGGTGAATTCCGGTCAGACAAAATTTTCTGACCATTATGCTGAGGTGGCGGAAAAAGAAAAAGCATTGCTCCCTTATGCGCAAAAGAATCCAGTGGCCCAGAGCTATAACGATGCGTGCACGGCTTTTGCCAGAGGGGAATCCGCCATGTATGTGATTGGTAACTACGCGATCCCGCAGATCCGTTCTGTGAATCCGAACATGAATATCGGTTCCTTTGTGTTCCCTGCCAGCAATGACGCAGAGAAAAACATATTGAATTCCGGTAATGACCTGATGTTCTGCGTGATGAACACTTGCGAGAACAAGGAAGCCGCTTATGAAGTGCTCCGTTACATGCTGTCAGACGAAAGCATCAGCAAATACTTGGATGACCAGAGCGCGGTTCCATGCAAAGAGGGCGATTTCCCAATCGTTCCAGAGCTGGAAGAAATGCGTCATTACATTGAAAATGGACTGATCGCAGACTACCAGGATCACCATTATCCGAGTGAAATGGCAGTAGATGCCCTGATTCAGACTTATCTTCTGGATAATTCCGCGAATGCCACAGACAAATTCATGAAGAAATTTGACAAAGAGTGGATTCGCTACAACAAAGACATTATTGCGAAAGTCCAGGAATACGAGGAGGGGAAGTAAGACATGAATAAGAAAAATGCTTGGAGCAAAAACGAAAAAGTGTTCCTCGGTTTGTTGATTCCGATCTTAGTCCTGTTTTTCTGTTTCAACACACTGCCTCTCATAAAAGGCTTTTATTATGGCCTTACCAATTTCAGAGGCTATGGAAACTACGATTTTGTCGGGCTTCGTAATTTTATCGAAGTATTCCAAGATTCACGGGTCGGACATTCGTATTTGTTCACCTTTAAATATGCCTTTGTCATGACCATCGCAGTCAATTTGATCAGCTTGGTCCTGGCGCTGGGGCTCAATAGTAAGATCAGAGGCAAGAATGCCTTGAGAGGCGCTTATTTTGTTCCGAATATATTAGGCGGCCTGGTTGTAGGTTACATTTTCAGCTTTATCTTTACTTACATCCTGCCGGCCATCGGAGAAGCCGCGGGGATCGAATTTTTGTCCAACAGCATCCTCGGCAGCACCAAATGGGCTTGGGTCGCGATTGTGATCGTTGGCGCGTGGCAGGGGATCGCCATGAATACGATCATCTATATTTCCGGCCTGCAGACTGTGCCGGAAGACGTATATGAGGCCGGCATGCTGGACGGTTCCACGGGTTGGAGGAAATTCAAAGACATCACGCTCCCGCTGATCATGCCGTTCATCACCATCAACCTGGTGCTGTGCATGAAAAACGCGATGATGGTTTTCGATCAGATCATGGCATTGACCAAGGGGGGGCCTTCCCAATCCACGGAGTCCATCTCCTACCTGATCTACAATAACGGCATGAGCGGCGGTCAATTCGGTTTCCAGAGCGCCAATGCCTTTATATTCTTTGTTGTGATCGTAGCGATTTCATTATTCCAGACAACAGTACTTGGAAAGAAGGAGGAGCAGTTATGAGTAAAGCAATCAGTGAGCAGGGTGCTGTGGGCGGAAAGCTGGCCAACAGAATCATCAATATTCTGCTGGTGATTGGCTGCCTTACCATTGCGTTCCCGCTGTATATGACCGTGATCATCGCCTTTAAACAGCCTTCCGAAATGACCAATGACGTGGCAGGAGCTCTGGCGTTTCCAAAGTCCTGGAGCCTTTCCAATTTCGCGGAAGCCATGGAAGTCACTGACTTTTGGCGCTCTCTGGGCAACAGCCTTCTTCTGACAGGCGCCACAGTCGTGATCTGTATCCTCATCCATTCCATGGCAGGATACCTGATTGGGAGAAAATTGGCAGAGCGCAAGGCGTTCAAAGCATTTTATTTTTACTTGATCAGCGGTATGTTCGTGCCTTTCGCGGTACTGATGATGCCGCTGGTGAAACAGACCGCGGAGATCGGGATCGCCAATCGTTTTGGCGTGATCGTGCTGTATGTGGTGTTCTTCATGCCAATGAACGTGCTGCTGTATTCTGGTTATTTGACCAATATTCCAAAAGCGCTGGATGAAGCTTCCCATGTGGATGGAGCAGGGGTATGGCAGACGTTTTGGAGGATCATTTTTCCGAACATGAAGCCTATGCACGCCACAGTCGCGGTACTGACTGCCATGAGCACATGGAACGATGTGATGACCCCGCTGGTCATCATGTCCGGCACGGATCAAAACACGCTGCCGCTGGCACAGCTGAATTTCCAGACCCAGTTCGGCACAAATTATAATCTGGCATTTGCGTCCTATTTGCTGGCACTGCTGCCGATCTTGATCTTCTACGTCATATGCCAGAAACAGATCATCAACGGCGTAGTCAACGGCGCTGTGAAATAACCAAAAATAAACATATGAAAGGGTTTGAAACATGGCAATTATCGTAAAAGACCTTGTGTTTACCTTGCATACGCGAAACAGCACTTACCAGATGAAAGTGGATGACCAGAAAACGCTTCTGCACACGTATTATGGAGCAAGGGCGGATGAAACGGATTTCTCTTATCTGGTGGAGTTTTTGGACCGGGGCTTCTGCGGCAACGTGCCGGGGACTGAGGCCGAACGGGTGTACTCCCTGGACTATTTGCTCCAGGAATACAGTACGGTAGGAAGCGGGGATTACCGAGCTTCCGCTCTGTGCGCGGAGCTGGGCAGCGGCACCTGCGATTGCCGTTTGATCTTTGACAGTTATGAGATTCGGGAGGAAAAATACAGCCTCCCGGGTCTTCCGTCCATGTTTGATTCAGAGCGCGAAAAAGCGCGGACTTTGGAAATCGTTTTGAAGGATGCCAAAGAAGCGTTTTACGTACATTTGCTTTATGGCGTGTTTGAAGAGCATGACCTGATCACCAGGGCCGTGCGAATCGAAAACAAAATGGATCATGAAGCTGTTGTTTCCAGGGCCATGTCGTTGGGAGTGGATTTTCCGAGAAATGATTTTGAATTCATTCACTTTCATGGCAAGCATATGGGAGAAAGGCAGCTAGAACGCAGCCCTATGGTTCATGGCGGCATTGACATCAGAAGCACCAGAGGCGCTTCCAGTCACCAACAAAACCCTTTTGTGATCCTGGCAGAAAAAGTGACTACGGAAAGACAGGGGCAATGTTACGGCTTTTCCCTGTTATACAGCGGCGGTTTCCATGTGCGGGCTGAGGTGGATCCATTTGATCAGACTCGGCTGGTCATGGGGATCGATGATGAGGATTTTCGTTGGGTTTTGGAACCAGGCAGCAGCTTTACCACTCCAGAAGCCATCATGTGTTTTAGCGAGAGCGGCTTTGAAGCCCTATCTCATTCCCTTCACGATGCTGTGACAGAACATCTGATCCGCAGCCCGTGGAAAAAAAAGAGAAGGCCCATGCTGGTCAATAGCTGGGAAGCCGCGTATTTTGATTTTAATAAAGAAAAGCTCCTGACATTGGGAAAAGAAGCCGCTGAGGTGGGGCTCGACATGCTAGTTTTGGATGATGGCTGGTTTGGAAAAAGAGACACAGACACCAGCGGTCTGGGAGATTGGTTCGTCAATGAAGAAAAGATCGGCGGCACATTAGGTCAGCTGTCAGAAGAGATCCATGCCATGGGCCTGTCCTTTGGATTGTGGATAGAGCCGGAAATGGTTTCAGAAGACAGTGACCTGTACAGGGCCCATCCAGACTGGGCCATTTCAGTGCCTGGAAGGGAGCCTATCCGGGGAAGGCAGCAGCTGGTCCTGGACATGACCAGAGACGATGTGGTCGCGTATTTGCAGGAGCGGCTTGTGAGCATCATGGACTCCGCGAAGATCGAGTACATCAAATGGGACATGAATCGCTCATTGGCGGCAGGTTATTCCAGACTTTTGCCAAAAGAACGACAGGGAGAAGTCAGGCACAGATTCGTGCTCGGCGTGTATCGGCTCTTGGAAAAACTGGTCAGCAGGTATCCTGATCTGCTGATCGAAGGATGCTGCGGAGGCGGCGGACGTTATGACATGGGGATGATGCATTACTGCCCGCAGATTTGGTGCAGCGATAACACAGACGCCATCGAGCGACTGCGGCTCCAGTATGGAACGTCCTTCGCTTATCCCCTGTCAACCATTTCCGCCCATGTTTCAGCCTGCCCTAACCACCAGAACGGAAGGCTCACGCCTTTCAAAACCAGAGGGATTTGCGCCATGCAGGGAACCTTTGGTTATGAACTGGACCTAAGCAAGCTGGAAGAAGCGGAGAAAGAACAAGTCCGGGAGCAGACGGATTTTTATAAAAAACATTTTGCCCTGTTTCAGTATGGCAGGTATTACCGCCTGAACAGCCCTCTGGAAAATCGGGATCATACTGCGTGGGAATACGCGGATCCTGAAAAAAAAGAAGCTATCGTGTCCGTTGTGTTCACGGATCTCCATGCCAATCCAAAGATCGACACCCTTTTGCTCAGAGGCCTGGATCCAAACCGCAGATACAAGGTATGGCTAGATGGAGAGGAACAGGGAAGCTATACGGGAACGGCGCTGACGCGGGCAGGCATACGGCTGCCGATTCCTAAAGAAAATTATGATGCGTATCAATTCTATTTGAAAGAGGAGGTATAATAATGGCAGAAGTAATTTTAAAGCACATAAAAAAGATATACCCGAATATCGAGAGCAAAAAGAAGAAAAAGGGAGAACCAGAAAAAAAGAAAAATAATCTGCTGGTCACAGAAGAAGGCGTGCTGGCAGTGCAGGATTTCAATCTGGAAATCAAAGACAAAGAGTTCATTGTGCTGGTAGGTCCGTCAGGGTGCGGAAAATCCACGACCCTTCGTATGGTAGCAGGGCTGGAAAGCATCAGCGGCGGCGATCTGCTCATTGACGGCAAACAGGTCAATGATGTGGAGCCAAAGGACCGCGACATTGCCATGGTGTTCCAGAACTATGCCTTGTATCCGCATATGACTGTTCGGGGGAACATGGAATACCCGCTGAAGCTGAAAAAGATGGATCCAAATGAAATCAAACGGCGGGTGGAAGAAGCCGCTGAGATCCTGGGAATCACCCAGTACTTGGACCGGAAGCCAAAAGCTCTGTCCGGCGGTCAGAGACAGCGTGTGGCCATTGGGCGGGCCATTGTCAGAGATCCGAAAGTGCTGCTCATGGACGAACCTTTGTCTAATCTGGACGCGAAGCTGCGTAACCAGATGCGGGCAGAGATCATCAAGCTCCGTCAAAGGATCGACGCCACCTTCATCTATGTCACCCATGACCAGACAGAAGCCATGACTTTAGGCGACCGCATCGTGATCATGAAAGATGGCGTGGTGCTGCAGATCGGAACGCCGCAGGAAGTGTTCGACCATCCGATCAACACCTTTGTCGCCGGATTCATCGGCATGCCGCAGATGAACATGTTCGATGCGGAATTGCAGGAAGCGGGCGGCAAATACAGCGTGAAGATCGGAGACGTGGCGATTCCGGTTTCAGAGGACAAACAAGCACGGCTGCAGAAAAACGGAGTGAAATCACAGCCGATCACCCTGGGAATCCGGCCAGAGCATATCACCCTCGCGCAAGAAGGAGAGCCGTGTCTGACCGGCACTATCAGCGTATGTGAAATGATGGGCAGCGCAGTGCATCTCCATGCGGACGCATATGGAAAAGACACCATCATGATCATCCAGACCATGAATTTGACAGACGAAGAGAAAAACGGCATTTCCATTGGAAACAAAATCGACTTCACATTCAACGGAAACATGGTCCATATCTTTGGAAAAGACGGAGCGAATCTGGAATCTTAAGACTTGACAGCCTGTTTTAGGATCGTGCTGGTTTTCCATAGACCGACCTGGTCAAAACGCTTTATGACGGAGGAGAACAAAATGTTGCTGGAAGAGTATAGAAAAGCTAGAAAGTTAGGCAATCTGCAATATAAAAAGGCGGTTTCCAGGGGGGAACCGGCGCATCCGCAGGCTTTGGACGAATTATTAAAAGGAAAGAAGACCGCGGGGGAGATCCATTTGGGGACTGTGGAGATCCCCATGCATCTCATTGTGGGAACAAAGGAAGCAGGCAGACAGAACGCTCTCAGCCCTGATTTTTTGCCTTTACTGGATGAAGATTCAGAGTTTGCGGGGAAATGGATGCGCCTCTTCGATTCTCAAATGGAAGAAGGCATCTACGATCCCATTATTGCTTATGAATACAAAAATCGGTTTTACGTCCAAGAGGGAAGCAAACGAGTCAGTATCATGAAATACCTGGAAATGCCAGGGATCCCTGGGTTCGTGACGCGGATCCTGCCAGTGAGGGAGGACACGGATGAAAGCAAGAAGTACGATGAGTTTCAGGCCTTTTATCAGAAGACCAAGCTGGATGAGATCTTGTTTTCCGAGCATGGCAGTTATGGGAAACTGTTAAAAGCCGTGGGAAAGGATTGGAACGCAGAATGGTCAGAAGAAGAGATCAAGCGTTTAAAAACCGTGTTCTACCATTTTTCAGCCATGTACTGGAGCATGAACGGCGAACAAAGCCCAGAAGTCACAGGCGATGCTTTCCTGCGCTGCCTGACTATCTTTCCTTATGAAGAATTAAAGGCAAAATCTTCTTTTGAGATTGGCGAAGAATTGAAATCCATGAAAGAAGAGATCGAGCCCCAGGCCCTGACCGCGGGGGTGGAACATGTGGTGGAACCAAAAGAGGAGACCTCATCCCTAGTGACCAAGATCCTGCCAGCGTTACCATCGCTGCCTTCTTTGCCGCCTCTGCCATCAGTGAAAAAAAAGCTGAAGGCCACTTTTATTTATGATGGTCTGATCAATAAATCGGGATGGACCTATGCTCATGAATTCGGCCGGCTGCAAGTGGCGAAGCGGTTCAAAGGTGAGTTCACCACCATTGCCTTTGAAAATATCAGGCAGAGTCAGGTGCAGGCCGTCATCCAGCAGGCGATCGATGGCGGGAGCACAGTGATCTTCACCACAACGCCGCTCCAAATGCAGGCCACCATGAAAGCGGCGCTCAAGCACCCGGAAGTCTTCTTTTTCAATTGTTCGCTGAATTATCCGTACAAATCCGTGCGGACGTATTATGCCCGCTCTTATGAGATGAAGTTTCTGTTGGGTCTGATCGCCGGAGCCATGGCAGAAGAAAACACGATCGGCTATGAAGCCAATTACCCCATCTACGGAACAGTGGCGGACATCAATGCCTTTGCCACTGGCGTGCAGATGGTAAGGCCACGGGCCAAAGTGCAGCTGTACTGGAGCGGTGTGAAAAAAGAATACCAGTACAAGCACAAGGACGAGACGATCATCTTGGCCAAGGATGCCATGGCGCCAAAAGGAACGGAGTATCCATATGGTCTGTATCAGCAGGCGGAGGGCAAGGTGGTCCCTCTGGCTACTGGCCTCATCAACTGGGGAAAATTTTATGGCCGGATCCTGGAATTTATCGCAGACGGCACTTGGAAAAGACTGGTGGGAAAGAGCAAGCGCTCGCTCAATTACTGGTGGGGAATTTCCGCCGAAGTCCTGGAGTTAATTTGTTCAGAAAAACTTCCTTATGGGACCAAGAAACTGACAGAAGAGTTCCGGCGTTTGATTTCATGGGGCGGTTATCATCCCTTTGAGGGCGTGCTTTATGACCAGGAGGGGCATGTCCATGGAAAAGAAGGAGGCGTTCTGACCACAGAAGAAATCATAACCATGGACTGGCTGTGCGAGAATATCATGGGGAGCATCCCAACAAAAGAGCAGCTGGCGGACAAAGCGCAAAAGCTGGTGGAGCTGCAGGGCATCTGGGGGGAATTGGCATGAATATATTAGTTGTCTCTGATATCGAATCCAAATCCCTTTGGGACTATTATGAGCCGGAAAAAGGGAAAGACATCAATCTGATCTTGTCTTGTGGTGATCTGGATCCAGAGTATTTGTCTTTTCTTGTGACCGTGATCAATCAGCCCCTCTATTATGTGCATGGGAACCATGACGCACAGTACGAGGAACACCCGCCAGAAGGGTGCGTGTGCATGGAAGATCAGATTATCGTCCATGAAGGAATCCGGATCTTGGGACTTGGGGGTTCTCATCGCTACAATGGCGGACCCCATCAATACACCCAGCAGCAGATGGATATAAGGAAAAAAAAGCTATGGCGGAAGCTGAGAAAGCATAGAGGGTTCGACATCCTCTTGGCGCATTCGGCTGCTTGGGGCATTGATGACGCAGAGGACCCGGCCCACCATGGCTTTCATGCGTTCACTGAGCTGATCGATGCGTATCAGCCTAAATATTTTCTCCATGGGCACACGCATTTGGATTACAGCAGCAGTCACATGCGCAGAACCCAGTACCAGGAAACCGTGGTGATCAATGGATATGAAGCTTATAAATTCTGCTATGAGACAGGTGATCCAATATGAAACAAGAATTTGAACACAGAGCGCAGCGTTATTATGGGGAACTGAAATGGCTGTACATGGAGCTCTATGGAAATGAGAAACTGCTGGTTGATCTGCTAAAAACCGCCAGAGAGTTTTATGAAGCGCGAAAGCCAGGGTTAAAACGGCTGGACAGAAAGCGGGAACAAACACCTGATTGGTATCGGAATTCCAACATGGTGGGCATGATGGTGTACGCGGACCAGTTTGCCCATGATCTCACCGGTGTGCAGGAGCATTTGGACCATTTGAAGCAGCTGCAGGTGAGTTATCTTCATCTGATGCCTTTGTTAAAAATGCCAAAGGATCACAATGACGGAGGCTACGCTGTTTCCAATTTTCGTCAAGTGGATGAGCGGATTGGCACCATGGAGCAGCTTTCCCAGCTGGCTGACCTTTGCCGAAAGAACCAGATCAGCCTTTGTCTGGATTTTGTCATCAACCATACTTCTGATGAACACGAATGGGCTCTGCGAGCAAAGAACGGAGAAAAGGAATATCAGGACCGGTATCTGTGTTTTGATGATTACAGCATCCCAGCTGAATATGAAAAGACGACGCCGCAGGTGTTCCCTAACACGAATCCGGGTAATTTCATTTATGATGAACAGATGGGCAAACACGTCATGTCCACGTTCCATGGATATCAGTGGGATCTCAACTATCAAAATCCTGTGGTGTTCAATGAAATGGCAGGGAATCTGCTGTTTTTGGCAAATGTGGGAATTGACGTGTTCCGCATTGACGCGGTGCCTTATATCTGGAAACAGCTGGGGACAACCAGCCGTAATCTGCCCCAGGTACATAGCATCATGCGGATCCTGCGGATGCTGTGCAAGATCGTCTGCCCGGCAGTTGTGTTCAAAGGCGAAGTGGTCATGGCGCCTCATGAAGTCGCGCCTTATTTTGGATCCGTGGAAAAACCGGAATGCGACATTCTGTACAATGTGACTACCATGGCCTGCGTGTGGAACAGTCTGGCCACAAGAGACGTGACTCTGCTCAAGTGGCAGATGGACGCTATGGACGCGCTGCCAAGAGCATACACCTTTGTCAATTACGTCCGCTGCCATGATGACATTGGCTGGGGGCTGGATGAAAAGGCAGTGCGTTCCCTGGGGCTGGATCCTTTGGAGCACAAAAAGTTTTTATATCGTTTTTACTCTGGGGACTATCCGGGCAGCTTTGCCAGAGGCCGCCTTTATAATTATGACCCTGTGTCCCAGGACGCCAGGAGCTGCGGGACGTGCGCGTCTTTATGCGGCGTGGAAAAGGCCTTCTGGGAAGGCGACCGGAAGGAAATGGAACTAGCCCTGCGCCGGCATGTCTTGATCCACGCTTATATCGCTTCTTTAGGAGGGATTCCGGTGATCTACAGCGGGGATGAGATCACCCAACTCAATGATTACACTTATGAGCAGGACCCGAAAAAAAGAGATGATTCCAGGTATCTGCACAGAGGCGAGTTCCGCTGGCAGGACGCCGCGTTGATCCAAAAACCAGGCAGCAGAGAAGGAAAGGTCTATGCTGCGCTGCGAGACATCATGAAGACCCGCAGGGAACACAAGGTCTTTGACGCGGACGCATGGGAGTATACATGGGAGACTTTTGACAAGTCGGTGCTGGCTTTTGAACGGCGCAAGGGAAGGGAGCGCTTTGTGGGCATTTACAATTTCTGCGAAGAGAAAAAGGACATCCCGCTGGGATTCAACGAAGCTTTCACGGACCTGTTCAGTGGGCGAGGGTTTTCTGGCACAGGCCTGACGCTGGAGCCTTACGAATATTTATGGCTGCTGCGAGACGAAACGAGAAAGGACGGGGCATAAAAAATGATTTCATCCAAAGCATTGAAAGAAAAGCTGCGAACAGGTGGCTATGACGCGTATTTGAAGGAGCTATACGTCAGTGATCATGTGAATCGGCAGGTTCAGCGGCTCGCGGAACTGGTAGAACGGTATGAAGCCTCTTTTGGAGCCGAGACAGTGGTTCTGTTCAGCGCGCCGGGACGCACGGAATTAGGCGGCAATCATACAGACCATCAGCATGGCTGCGTGCTGGCGGCAAGTGTCAATGTGGACATGGTGGCATGCGCGGCTCCCAATGGGACAGATCAGATTCAGATCCATTCAGAAGGATTCGCGGATGAGTCGATCTCTATTGATGAACTGATCCCCAAGATGGAGGAAGTCAACACCACATCAGCTTTGATTCGGGGCATTGGCGCGGCCATAAAGGAACGAGGCTATGCCATCGGCGGGTTCAATGCCTTTATCTTGTCAGACGTGCTGCCTGGTTCCGGCTTGTCTTCTTCTGCGGCATATGAGACTCTCATTAGCCAGATTTTCAATCATTTGTTCTGCGAAGATGAGCTGGATGCCATAGAGATCGCGAAGATCGGGCAGTACGCGGAGAACGTGTACTTTGGAAAGCCCTGCGGCCTGATGGATCAGATCGCCACGTCAGTGGGGAGCATCGTGGCTGTGGATTTCGCGGATCCCCAGGAGCCTGTGGTCCAAGAGATTTCCTTCCCTTTCGCGGAATGCGGACACGCCTTGTGCATTGTGGACGTGGGAGCGGATCATGCGGACCTGACTCGTGAATACGCGGCTGTGCCAGAAGAAATGGCAGGCGTGGCAAGGCTCTTTGGCAAGGAAGTACTGCGAGACGTGCCAGAGGCCCTTTTCTTTCAAAGCATCGCGATGATACGGGAAGAACTAGGCGATAGAGCAGTGCTGCGGGCAGCGCATTTTTACGGAGACAACAGGCGGGCTCAATTGGAGGCGGACGCTCTGAGGGAAGGTGATTTCCATAGATTTTGCCAGCTTTCCAGAGAGTCAGGGAGGTCTTCCTTTGAATACCTGCAGAACGTATATCCCAGCGGCATGCCGCAAAATCAGGCGATCTCCATTGCCCTGATGCTGGCTGAGTGGGTTTTAGGAAAGAAAGGGGCCTTTCGGGTCCATGGCGGCGGATTCGCAGGGACCATCCAGGCCTTTGTGCCAAGTGACATGACACAGGATTTTACTTTCAAGATGGAGCAAACCTTTGGCCCTGGCATGTGTCATGTGCTGAAAATACGGCCTGTGGGCGGCATCGTGCTCACAAAAGATCAAGAAAGAAGGGATTAGAATATGGCGATTCTTGTATTAGGCGGAGCAGGTTACATTGGCTCCCACACAGTGTACGAATTGATAGACGCGGGGAAAGACGTGGTGATCGCAGACAATCTGGAGACCGGTCATGTGGAAGCGGTTCATCCTAAGGCAGTGTTCTATGAAGGCGATATCAGGGACAGGGCTTTCGTGGATTCTGTTTTTGACAGAGAAACCATTGAGGGCGTGATTCATTTTGCTGCCAATTCTCTAGTAGGGGAATCCATGACAGATCCATTGAAGTATTACGACAATAACTTGTGCGGCACAAAGGTGCTGCTGGAATCCATGGTCGCCCATGGCATTGATAAAATTGTCTTTTCCTCCACAGCGGCCACTTATGGTGAGCCAGAGCGGGTGCCGATCTTGGAGACCGATCCTACGGAACCGACCAATTGCTATGGAGAGACCAAGCTGAGCATGGAGAAAATGTTCAAATGGACTGGCCGGGCTCATGGCCTGCGGTTTGTGTCTCTGCGGTATTTCAATGCCTGCGGCGCGCACGTTTCTGGAAAGATCGGAGAAGCCCACAGTCCGGAAAGTCACCTGATCCCTTTGATCCTCCAGGTGCCCGGTGGCCAGCGGGAGCATATTTCCATTTTCGGTGATGATTATGACACCAAGGACGGGACTTGCGTGCGGGATTATATCCATGTGACAGATTTGGCCCAGGCCCACATCCTGGCAATGGACTATTTGATGCAGGGTGGGGAAAGCAGCATCTTTAACTTGGGAAACGGCGTTGGCTTCACAGTGAAGGAAGTCATCGACACTGCCCGGGTGGTGACTGGACATCCCATTCCGGCTGAAGTGGCCCCTCGCAGGGATGGCGATCCGGCGCAGCTGATCGCTTCCAGTGAAAAGGCGAAAAACATCTTAGGGTGGAAACCAAAGCACGCTGATCTGAAACACATCATCGAGACAGCCTGGAACTGGCATAAAACCCATCCCAAGGGATTTGTGAAGGAGAAGTGAGCGTTATGGTGAATCAATGGATCAAAAGCTTGGTGGGATACGGAATCCGCACCGGACTCATGGAGCAAGAGGATGAAACATGGGCCATCAACCAGGTGCTGGAGGTGATGGGCCTTGACGCATATGAAGAGCCCCAGGAGGAGGAAACGGAAACCCAGGAGCTGGCAGAGATCTTGGACGCGCTCTGCGACGCGGCGCTGGAAACAGGCGCCCTCACAGAGGATAGCATCGTATATCGGGATCTCTTTGACACAAGGCTCATGGGCGCGTTGACTCCAAGACCAAGCCAGGTTCAAGGCAAATTCCAGGCCTTGTGTCGGCAGTCGCCAAAGGCGGCCACAGACTGGTTCTATCAGTTTGCCCAGGATGTGAATTATATCCGGCGGGATCGCATTGCCAAAGACATGAAGTGGATCGTTCCTACAGAATACGGGGATCTGGACATTACTATCAATTTGTCCAAGCCGGAAAAGGACCCCAAGGCCATCGCAGCGGCAAAGCTGATGCCCCAGTCTTCTTATCCAAAGTGCATGCTGTGCAGGGAGAATGAAGGCTATGCTGGCAGGGTGGATCATCCGGCCCGTCAGAATCACAGGGTCGTGCCAGTGACCATCCATGGCAGCGACTGGTTTTTCCAGTACTCCCCTTATGTTTATTACAACGAACACTGCATTGTGTTCCATTCGCTTCACACGCCCATGAAGATTGAGCCAGCCACGTTTCAGAAAATGCTGGACTTTGTCAGACAGTTTCCTCACTACTTCGTTGGCTCTAACGCGGACCTGCCCATTGTGGGCGGCTCTATCTTGGCCCACGATCATTTTCAGGGCGGCCATTATACTTTTGCCATGGCAAAGGCGCCTGTGGAGACGAAGCTGCGTTTCCCTGGCTTTGACCCAGTGGAAGCGGGCATCGTCAAATGGCCTATGTCTGTGATCCGCCTCAGGAGCAGGGAGGAAGGCATGCTGATGGATTTGGCCGTGAAGATCTTGGACGCATGGCGGACCTACACGGATGAGGAAGCCTTTATCTTCGCGGAAACAGATGGAGAGCCGCATAACACCATCACGCCCATTGCCCGCATGCGAGAGGGCAGCTTTGAACTGGATCTGGTGCTTCGCAACAATATCACCACAGAGGAACATCCTTTGGGCGTTTATCATCCACATGAGGAACTGCACCATATCAAGAAGGAGAACATCGGTCTCATTGAAGTCATGGGCCTGGCTGTTTTGCCGGCTCGACTCAAGGAAGAACTGGCTGTCCTGGCGGATGCGATAGAAAAGGATCTGGATCTGGGAGCGGATCCGCGCACGGCAAAGCATAGGCAGTGGGCGGAAGAATTGAAGATGCGTCACAGGTTCACAAAGGAAAACTCCATGGAGATCTTGAAACAGGAAGTGGGCCAGGTGTTCGCCAAAGTGTTGGAACACGCAGGGGTCTACAAACGGGATCAACAGGGTAAGGCATGGTTTTTGCGGTTCATTGAAAGGATCGGAGGTGCAGAGGATGTGTGAAGTGGTGGCTCTGGGAGAACTGCTCATTGATTTTGCCGCCCAGGATACGGATGACCAGGGATACCCGACAATGAAAGGAAATCCAGGCGGCGCGCCGGCAAACTTTCTGGCAGCATTGTCAAAGTACGGAAGGTCCACTGGATTCATTGGAAAAGTGGGAGACGACACCTTCGGGACATTGCTGATGGAAACTTTAAAGTCAGCAAATATCGACACCAGGGGCATTGTCAAGGATCAGGACTGGTATACGACTTTGGCTTTTGTCACATTTGACCACAAAGGGGAACGTTCTTTCAGTTTTGCGAGAAAGCCGGGAGCAGATACCCAACTGCGCTGGGAAGAGGTGGACACGCAGATGATCGATGGATGCAGGGTATTCCACTTTGGGACTTTGAGCTTGACCGATGAGCCGGCCCGCGATGCGACGCAGAAGGCGGCAGCATATGCCAGGGAGACTGGAAAGTTGGTGTCTTTTGATCCAAACCTGCGGCTGCCTCTTTGGAAAACCAGGGAAGCGGCAAAGGAGCAGATCCTTTGGGGCCTGAGTCAGGCAGATGTGGTGAAGATCAGCGATGAAGAAGTGGCATTTCTATGGGATTGTGATCCGGCTCAGGGCATGGAGCGGCTTCTTAGTGAGTTCCGCATGTCCCTGGCGATGGTGACTCTAGGGTCAAAGGGCTGTCTCATTGGCAATCAAAATGGAACAGTTATGGTATCGCCGCGGCCAGTTGTGCCAGTGGACACCACGGGGGCAGGAGACATTTTCGGCGGAAGCGCCATGAGCAGGCTGCTTTCCTTAGGCAAGGCTCCAGAGCAGCTCACTGTTTTGGAAATGAAAGGATTAGCCCAATTTGCCGTGACAGCGGCCAGTCTTTCTACCCAGAAACTGGGCGGAATCCCCAGCATCCCAGAGGAATGGGAAGTGCGAGAGCTGATGGATGCACAGAGTTCTAGGAGCACGAGACTATGATTTACATGGACCAGGGAGTTTCGACCTATATCTGATTTTTTGATCATCCATACACGCAAAAGCCGGAAGAACCATTTGATGTCCTTCCGGCTTTTGCGCGCTGATTTAATGATGGAACCCGCCGTGGTAGCCATTTCCGTTGCGGGGGCCATTTCCGTTATTGCCGCGATGCATTTTTCCATTTTTGTGAATGGTGTTGTGCTGCGGGCAATAGTGGGAGCAATTCTTTTTGTTTTTGTGCCTTTTTTCATGATAAGCGCAGTAGTAAGTCTTGTTCTGGGCACGATGCATTTTTCCATTTTCATGGATGGTCTTGTGCCGAACACAGTAATGGGAACAATTCTTTTTGTTTTTGTGCGTCTTTTCATGATAAGCGCAATAATAAGTCTTGCTGCTGGCATTGTAATGGGCGTGACCGTTTCCGTGAGCAAAAGAGCTCGGGGCGGCAACACCAAACACCAGAGTCAGGGCAAAAACCAAGGCAGTGATTTTGCCCGCGGATTTCTTTGTCATGGCAGAATACCTCCTATGGATCAAAACTTTGTGTGTCACATGACAAATATAAGATACAGGGGAAACATGAAAGGAAGATGAAAGAACGCGAACAATTTGAGCGGTGAATTTGGGGAAACTTCGAGAAGGATCAAAAAACGCAGGGATGCTTGTAAAAAGACGGATTGTAGGATATAATCAAAGCCATCGAAAGGGTTTGGCAGAAAGGATTGAAGATCAGTGGGGCAGATAAAATTTGATCAGGAGACGGAAACCGTTGAATATAAGAAAAGTACTGGGGAACTGAAGGAAGCTGTCGTTTCCATGGCAGCTATTCTAAACAAACATCAACAAGGGGAACTTTATTTCGGCATAAAGAACGATGGGACTGTGGTTGGACAGGATATTACAGATGAGACGCTGCGTAAGATCAGTCAGGCCATCAAAACCCATATCTCGCCGGTGATATATCCTGAAATCACAATGGTCGAATTGGATGGAAAGAATTGTGTCAAAGTCGGATTTGAGGGCAGCCGCTGCCCATATCTCGCATATCATATTCCAAGGATCCGTGTTGCGGATGAAGATCTAGTCATGGATCAAGAACTGTACGAGGAAATGATACGAAAAAGAGATAATATCAAATACGCATGGGAGCAGCAGCTTTCTGAATATACCATCGGTGACGTAGATGGCGCAGTGCTCAAAGGATATTTGAAAAGAGCAAAGGAAGCCGGAAGGATCGATTTTGACGAAACAGATGTTGAGACTGTACTGAATAAGCTGGAGCTATGTAAAGGGCAATATCTTCTCAATGCTGGGGCTGCGTTATTCTGTAATTGTGGAATCAATGAGCTGCAAATGGCAAAGTTTGCGTCAAATGAAAGACTGACATTTACAGATATCCGTAGATTTACAGGTTCAATTATGGAACTTGTCAAAAAGGCAGAACAATATATCATTGACGCTATGGATTGGAAAGTGGAGATTGGATCAGGCTTGTCGCGAAAAGAGATTCCTGAAATCCCTTTGGAAGCCATTCGCGAGGCGATCATTAATTCTTTCGGACATAAGATGTTTGATATGGGTCAAAGCAATGAGATCGCAATATTCAAAAACCGGATCGAAATATATAATCCCGGGCCGTTTCCGGAAGGGCTGACGCCAGAGATGTTTATTTCCGGTAAATCTCGGCCTGTAAGAAGGAATCCGCTAATCACTAGAACCTTGTATTACTCAAAGGACATGGAGAGTTTCGCCACGGGATTGAGGCGAATCACTGCCGCATGTGAAGAGGCGGGATGCAATGTGGAATTTGAACAGCAAATATATGGATTCGCAGTTGTTTTTTATAGGAGAAACAGCAACTACCAAGATAATACCCAAGATAATACCCAAGATAATACCCAAGATAATCTTTATAAAAAGGTTCTTATGTTCTGCACAGAAGCGAGAAGCAGGCGAGAGATCGCAGAGCATCTCAAGTACAAGACAGTAAAGAGCGTAAAGACAATTCTAACAAGACTGCTGGAATCAGGTTCCCTTGTTATGACGATTCCAGAAAAGCCAAACAGCAGAAATCAGAAATATATCACAGTTGATGATATAAAAGGGCAGCATGGATCATGGCATAACAAGCGCATGGAAGAAATCCATGCCGTGGGGACTGATCAAGAGAAAAGCGATAAATAATGATGGCAGCTATAGAACATGGATTGGGAAAGGAGCGGGACATGGGCAATACGGAACAAAAAATGCTTCCTATTGGGATCGAAAGCTTTAAAGAGATTTGTACAGATAACTTTTATTATGTGGACAAGACGGCAATGATCCGGGATTTGATTCGCAGACGGGGCAAGGTGAATTTGTTTACGCGTCCCCGCAGATTTGGAAAATCTCTTAATATAGCCATGCTCCAGAGTTTTTTTGAGGTAGGCGGTGATAAGACCATGTTCAATAGCCTGAAAATTTCAAACGAAACGGAGTTCTGTGAAAGATATATGGGAAAATTCCCGGTTGTGTCCATCAGCCTAAAAAGTGTCAATGCCGCTGACTACATAACGGCTCGTGCGCTGATGCGGGATGTCATCGGCAATGAGGCTTTGCGGTTTTGACTGGGTGTTTGCGAATATCCAAAGAAAGCATTTTCACAGGACTGAACAATTTGAAAGTTTTTTCCGTGACAGATACGGATTGTGATTCCTATTTTGGATTTACAGATGAGGAAGTCAAAAAAATGCTGGAATATTATGATTTGGATGATAAGCGCGATGCTATCAAAGAATGGTACGATGGGTATCATTTTGGAGATGCTGATGTCTACTGTCCATGGGATGTGATCAGTTACGTGGACAAACTCCTGACCAAACGGACGCTGCCGCCCCAGGACTACTGGTCCAATACCAGCGGCAATGAAGTAGTAAGAAAGCTTCTGGAGAACGCGACGCCGGACACCAGGAACGCGATAGAGCATTTGATCGCTGGTGAATCCATTCAAAAAAGGATCAGAAATGAGCTGACTTACAGAGGGCTGTATGATAATATTGAAAATGTATGGAGCGTCCTTTTTGCCGCCGGATATCTAACGCAGGATGGAGAAACGGATGGAGACATGCTTAAATTGGTGATCCCTAACAGGGAGATCCACAATATTTTCATGACACAGATCAGAGATTGGATGCAAAATAAAGCAAGAGAAGACAGCGTGCGATTAAATGCGTTTTGTGAAGCTTTCAAACATGCTGACCAAGAAAAGGCGCAGGTGATCTTCACACAATATTTAAATGAGACTGTTAGCATCAGAGACACAGCCATCAGGAAAGAATTGAAGGAAAACTTTTATCATGGCTTTCTGCTGGGTTTATTGCGTTTTCGAGGGGATTGGAAAGGGCGGTGGAAACCATGCCGGAGCTGCCGGAAATTGAAACCATAAAGAGAGTGCTGGAACCGCAAGTGCAAGGACAAACCATTGAAAAAGCAGTGGTCAGGCACCCAAAAGTCATAGTGCGTCCGACTGCGGATGAGTTTTGCGAAAGGCTTGCGGGCCAGACTATTGATCATCTGGAACGGAGAGGAAAATTTTTAACCATCGCTTTGGCCGATCAGGAGCGGATCGTTTTGCATCTGCGTATGACAGGCTGCTTGCTGCTGGCCCCAGCGGATCTGCCAGAGGAAAAGCATACCCATGTGGTTCTGCAACTGAGCGGCGGGAGTGAATTGCGTTTTTCTGACATGCGCCGTTTCGGGCGTTTTTGGCTGTTTCAAAAAAATGAGGACAATACAGATAGCGGCATGGAAAAATTAGGAATGGAACCCTTTGATCCTGCTTTTTCCGCCGGATACTTGGAGGCTCGTTTGGGCAGACGCAAGAAAACGATCAAAGCCTGTTTGCTGGAGCAGGAGATCATTGCTGGCATCGGCAACATTTATTCGGATGAGATCCTGTTCACCGCAGGAATCCATCCGGTGCGTCCGGCAGCCAGTTTGACATGGGAGGAGTGGGAACGCCTTGCTGCGGTCATTCCAGAACGCCTTTCCTATTTCATTGAAAAAAATAAAGTCACACCAAAAGAATACTTGGAATCAAAAGGAGAAAATTACCGCAACGCACCGTTTTTACAGGTCTATGGACATGAAGGAACTCCTTGTCCCATTTGCGGCAGCAAACTTTGCCGCATGGTGGTAGGTGGCAGGAGCAGCGTGTATTGTCCGGTTTGCCAAAAAGAGAAATGAAGCAGGTTGATAAAAGCAGAAATCAGCAGATTGAGATCGGCTCGCAAATGTTTCCGGATAAAAAGTCTGCCTTTTGAAAGTGTTTGTCAAAGGCAGGCTTTGCTTTTTAAGCTCGTTCAAATTTTACAACGTAAGACCCTAAGACTTGCTGGCAGGGGATGGCGGCGGCATTTTCCGCTGAAAGCGGCTGTTTCTCATAATCCTTTTCCTGCGGCGAGAAAAACGCAGGGAGCGTCTTCCCCATGGAAACACCGTGCGCGTCATGATCATGGAAACTCCAAGCAAACTCGCAGTCACAGAATTCTTTGTTTACCGTGACATGTTCAGGTGGCCGCAGGTGTGGGACTTGGCTAAGGAAAAAGCAGCCGTCGTTATCCTGTTCCGCGGGGCAGTTTCCTGCAACGCCCACAGCCGTATACGTGATTGTCAGGAAGGGTGCGGTAAAGGTGAGGCTTTTCCCATTCCTTTCATATGTGAGGTCGTGAGTTTCGCTGTTCCAATTGGCGATGTTCAGCCAGCCCCGCTTTCCCTGAGATGCGGCTGCGGTGTTGAGCTCCAAGTACGCACGCTGTTCATTTTGGATTTCAGCATTCATGCGGAGAACGGGGCGAAGGGATTCAAATCCATCAGGGAGCAGAGCGCGAAGCCGGTCCTGTTCCACTTGATAGGCCATTACGAATTGTTCTACTTTCATGACCAGTCTCCTTTCTGGTGTGCGTTCCAAACGCTTTGGTTGCTATGATATTCTATCATTCATGGGATAGAATGAAAAGGAAAAATTGAGGAGAATCGATTGGGCTGCATATGCTGATAATGCACGGGTGTTAGAGGGAAAGCAAACACTGGTGGTGATAAGGAAGAATAAGGAAATGAGAAGTGTGTGAGAAAAAATGAAAAAATTTAATTTTTATATTGACAAAGATAATATAGTTGCTGTATAATACTACTTGTCGTCAGAACAAGGGCTAATTATTCCAAGGTAGCTCAATGGTGGAGCAACCGGCTGTTAACCGGTAGGCTGTGGGTT
>CAJTYS010000014.1 GCA_910583765.1 uncultured Eubacteriales bacterium
CATCCGTTACAGCTGCCAATTTGAAAGCCAGCTGAGATAAATCCTTGTCTTCCAGGAACTTGGTCCCATTCATCTCGCCCCAGTTTCCGATAAACAGGCCTTGCATTGTGAAAATCTGCTTGCGGTGTTTACGCAAGATAGGCTCCAACTGTTCCATATGTGTTAAAATGATCTCCAAATTTTCCGGTTCAGATTCCTCATTGTTTCCATCCCAATCATATAAGAAGCGTAGAACCAGCTGTCTATTCATGGCCTCTAAAGCACGTAACAAAGAATCTACATTAGCGAGGCCCGCTTCTGTGATCGCTCTTCCAGTATAATTCTGAAGGTTGACCTCTATCAAGGAAAGATTCGTATCTGTGTCCTTCGCATAGTCAGCAGCGACAAGCTGCTGATAATTCTCCTTCTTATCTGTAATATGAAACCCATGGATATAGTAAAACCCTCTATTGGGATTATTTAGTTCCTTGGATGATTCTGTAAAGGCATAAGTCTCAATTTCTACGTTTGGCCCACACCCCGCAAGCAAAAACAGGAAGGACCCCAATACCATTACAGCAATCATTCGCCTCCATCTTATTTTGATACATTGTCGATTTATTCTCATCATTACATTTTCTCATCCTTAGAATTGATAACCTGTTCCCTGCTCCCTGCGTCAACCACATCGCACTCTGTGCAAAACGGATAATGTTTGCGGTTTATTGGGCGCACCTCCAGCTCTTGTGGCCCAAAATTCACCGCCATATCTAAGATGGATCTCAATTCTGTTACTCGATCGCCAAATTATACGGAGCATTTGGTTCCTGCTCAAAATGGTAACATACAAAATCATCATCTTCATAATAAATGTTTAGCGTCCTTGGGTATATCTCCGAAAAGCGTTTACACCATTCATAGGCCTTTGATTCTAAGATCGTACGGTTATTAAGCCTCACATAAACATGCCATGGGTTTTCATACAGCAAATCCTTATTCGCAGCATCTTGGGAAATGTTTGACGCAAGTATTTCGGGATATTGGCTCGTAATATCAGCAGGAAAAAAGTCAGGATATTTTGTCAATGCCAGCCAACGAGGCCCCTTAAAGAAATGACGCTGCGCATAATGAATCGGCCTTTTTTCCACGTATACGAACACATGTTTAGTCGGGAGCATATATTCTATTTCTTTGCTTTTTTCAACAAAGGTTAGTAAGTCCTCATGATAACCATACTGAACAATTGAATACAATTCATCTGTAGGTGACACAATCGTATAGCTATTCCGCGGTAGTGTCCGTATAATGGAGTTTGTTACCATAACCGAAGAATTATAACGCGTCAATTCATCGTACAGATATCCATGATAAACGCCACAAGCGATCGTTGCCACATAAATTCCCATCGTACAAAATACCGACAGTATCCGCAAAAGCCGCTCTCTACAACATAATGCCAATAAGGAGAATATCATGTCAATAGGCATCACGATTACAGCAAGATTCAAAATCTGTTCTGTAGAGCAAAGTCTCGATCCTGCAATTAACTGTGGAAAACCCGTTGGCACCGCATACTCAATCATGAAGAGAACCGCAGCAAAAATGATCGCTGGATATCCATCAAAACAGTCACTTCTCACTTGAAACCTAGAATATCGGCGCAATAAAATTGCAGTTAAGCGAAACAGTGCCCACAATAAAGCGGAAACTCCTGTTAACGCAACAATCCACGCACCTCTGGTTTCCCCATATACTGTCTGATAATTATTCTTATAAACCTGAAGAATTTTGTCTTTGAGCACGTCTATCGCATTTGATTCCGGCTTGGTTTCTTGCGCAACTTCCTGACTTTGTGCTTCGCTTTCAGAATCCGTGCCTTTAATGACGGAAAACGCCCAATCAAAAGACCCCTGAAGTGGAGTATTACTAGAAGCAAAAGCCCCGATCATAGGAAAAACAGCAACCAGCAAACCAAACAAAACAGCTGTAATCAGTGGTATAAATCGCTTATAATGAAATACTCTTCTCGGAGCAAACACAACAACAGAGACACATAAAAAAAAGGCCATAATCGTTGGATAAAAATGAACTACTACTGATGCGGTAAAAGCCAGTGTGAATATCAGTAAATTTTCATCCCAATAAAATTTTGAGGATTTTCCCTTGCGCACAATATAATTGGCGTTTTTTAAATAACGGATCAGATACAGCGCACACAAAAATTGTGTAAATAAGCCAAATTCCTGGGGTAAAGTCCATTGGAAGCGTGACATGCCATATACTGCGTTAACAGATATCGAATCCAAGGTCAGAAACATCACCAGTGCGAAAAGGGGAGTATAACGCCAATGGAAAATCTCTCTCAGCAAGCAATACGCCGCAATTAAAAAAGTAATCACATGAATGCCGCCCAAAAATAACAGGCTGCTGTAAATCTCAATTCCAAAAAGGGCATGCAAACAGTACACAAAGCAATGCATCCCCGCTGGATAGATCCCCCCAGAAAATATCTTTCCCTCTGTCAAGCCGTAAATCCAGCTATGGTGAACATATCCATCGCCAAATCCATAAGAATTCTCTTGAAACGCACCATAGGAAAAATAAATCATCCCGAAAATAAGAATTACCGAAAGAATGATATATTCTCCCAGACGCACAGACAGCATTGTCCATAATTTCGAGCATTGTTCTTTCAGACATCTTCCTAAAAAGGACACAGCTTTCACTAATAGCCGTTTTTTCCCATAAACACCTGTCACCAGATGACGGAATTCTTCTATCCGTTCAATGCTAAACCCCACCCTGCGCAGAATCACTAGGAGGAAGACACCATAAAAGAAAGCCACGATCGTCCATTTATTGAGTATATGAATCAACCCAAAGGTTAAAACAAACGTGTTAATCAGGATAATCTGCGCTGTCACACAAAAGCTAAACCAATAAATTTTGCTTTTCTTTGCAAGGTGTTTACGAAAGACTACTGAGGGCCATATGAACAGCAGAAACACGTAGCCACAAAACACAGCTACATATTCCAGTATCCAGTGCAGTGTTATCATTTTTTTCCTCCTCTCATAAATTCCCTATCTGAACTCACCTAGCATCACGTCTTTACCTACTGAATCGTTTGCGAAGCAAATCACTGTTCCATCACATTTTCTTTTCAGCCGCAAAAATAGTCTACATCGCTCCTCTGCCGCCTCCTGCGGAAGATCCGCACGCAAAATTGTCTTTTCCCCACTCATCCACTTTCGAGCATCCGTATCTATGAGCTGATAACTAGCGCTCCCATCTTTTGTCTCCAAAATCAGAAAACATTCAGTTTCCGCACACAGTTCGGCAAAGCCACAGTTTTCTATTGTAATCCGCAACTGTCCTTTTTTAAGAACCCGTGCGTCAGCAATGGTAAAACGATAGCCTAAATGCCGTCCAATAAATTCGTAACCACTCAGGTTTCGCCAGCACCCGCGTTCTTTTACTGTTTCATTTCTCCAGAACCGCAATTGTTTTAAGTCGTGAACACTGTTCAAGTAGCTCAAATGCATTTGTCTCAGGTCTTCCACAGCCTTTTCATATCCTACAGGCGGATCTCCCAATAGAACTTCACCTCCGTTTGGTTTTCCCTTCAGCAAGTCGTTTTGCCATAAAAGCTCCTCTTCCCGGCTCCAGGGTACCAAATCCCCTTTTTCTTTTCTGTTTCCCGTATCATATGTTCCCAAATCCGTAGACGAACCGAAGATCCCATCATTAAACACAGTTAGACGATCCGCCAACCCTGGCTCTGTTCCTTTATAGGCCAGGATGGCCCGCCACTGCGCAGGCGTACGCACAGCTAAATAGCAACTTTTCTCTGTTGCTTTATATAGTGTGTTTACCAATTCGGCCATGGCCTTTTGATAAAGGAATTTTGAGCCATGCATTTCTCCCCAGCTACCGACAAAGATTCCCTGCAACAGGAGAATTTCCTTCGCATATTTTCGCACGAGTCCGCCAATCTGCTTCATATGCTGCTTTACGAGAGAAAGAGACTGCGGTTCTTTCTCTGCGCCCTTGCCTTCCGTGTCATAAGCGAACCGTAAAATCATCTGTTTGTTATTTTTCTGGAAAAACCGCAGGATTTCTTCCACATAAGACAAAGCTGCCCCTGAAAGCTCCTGCTTCCGGAAAGCTCCAATATCCATTAAAAGCAGGACCAGCTGCTCATTCTCGCTACCTTCATCCAAGTACAAGGAGGATTTTTGCTGGTCTTGTGAAATAACAAAAAAAGTATAAACATGATACCAGCCACAGCCTGGATTGCCCAGTGTCCGGCTGGTTTCTATCAAATCGGCCTGGTAAAACCGTGTCTTCTTTTTTCCTTCACCCCACATGGTTTTCCCTGCTCACTGTATCAAAACGCAAAATTTTGATTCGAAACAGAACCGCCATCATGCTGAAAAACATCCGAAACATATACCATATAGGCTTTAACCCTGAATGCATGCTTTTTCCCACTGTCCTCGCATGCATCACCGCTGGGATCTGCACCACATGAAACCCCAAAAGAAGCATCTGTAGGAGCATATTGGCATCTGGATATTGATCATCAAAGTAATTATATTTTGAATAATAAAGGAAGGCCCTCCGACTGAGCCCTTGCAGCCCAGTTGTTGGATCAAAAATTTTTTCCCCGGTTATCATATAAATAATAAATCTAAAAAACGCATATGCTGCTTTTTTTAACGCAGAAACTGAGAAAGAACCACCGCTTTCCATAAACCTAGACGCTAAAACAATATCTGGAGACTTCCCATTATCCATCGGTTCCTTTAGCTTCTGATAAATAGCAGAGATATTGCAGCTATCATGCTGCCCATCTGCATCCATCTGGATCACGTATTGATAATTTTTTCTAGCCGCATATTTATACCCTACCTGCAAAGCGCTCCCATATCCCATATTAAAAATCTGAGTTACCACTTCATGGTTCTTTGATTTGACAATAAGGCCTGTAGAATCGGTGGACGCGTCATCGATAACAAGGATATCCGCTATTTCTTTAATTTCAGGCTGACCTAATTGACTCAGTACCTTTGGAATATTTTTTTCTTCATTATATGCTGGTATGATAATCAGCAAATCTTTTGTGCCCATATTGTCCCCCATACTCCCTCTATGTGAGCAGCTCAGTTAGCAGATGCAACTCCGAATCCTCCGAGATCACCTTATCCCTTGCGGCTCTGCCGAGGGCTTTTCTTTTTTCTTTATTCTCTAATAATAATTTAATATTTTCTGAAATGGATCGCGGCGTTAATTTGCAAATAACCCCATCTTCATGGTTGATGATCTGCTCTTTATTACCATTACAATCTGAAGCGATAATTGCGCATCCTAAAGCTTGTGCCTCCTGAATGGCAATGCTTTTTCCCTCAAATCTGGTGGCATGTACATATAAATCCGTCTGCCTGTAATAAGGGTATGGATTTTCAACAGCACCCACAAGATAAAAGCTATCTTGCAGTTCCAAGTCAGCTATTTTTTTTTCCAGCTTTTTTCGTTGCTCTCCTTCTCCCAACACGTACCATTTTGCTTCACACCCAAAATCTTGCAAAAGTTTCATGGCTTCTATGGCAATATCATAGCCCTTCTGATAGGTTAACCTTCCCACAGTTAGTATACGCAGGCCTGTATAGTCATCATCAAACCCGCCTTTTTCCATGGCTCTGCTACAAATCGCATCTCTGTCAATGATATTATGTAAAACTTCAATTTTCTTTGCGTATTCAGGGTAAAAGGTCGCGAAATGTTCCTTTACCTTGTCAGCAATGGCAAAAATTCGATCGAACTTATCCCAACAGCCCTGATCCATCTCTCTAGTATATCCCGCATTTTCATAAGGAATGTGTATGAACGCCGCTTTTTTTCTAGCCTTTACATGATCCGCCACATAATAAGCAGAGCCGCCTTCTATATAAGCGATGGCCAAATCAAAAGTCTCATCAAAACGCTGGGCCCCATCCGAGAGCACGCGCCAAAGCAATTTATCCATCTGAAAATTCCCTGCTTTTATCATAGTAAGGCATGTTTTCAGCAAGTATCTCAGCTTACTGGCACACGCGCCATTGCGAAAAAAGGCAGCAATACTGGTTTTCATCATGCTCCACCGCCCCCGCTTTGACAGCACTGACTGATGATTAAAGCGTTCATTGAGCACTTTCACATGGTCCGGCAGCTGTTTGATCATCTCTCCCTGGGCCATGATCACATAAAGGGAAACATCGTATTCCGCCTTGTCCAGATTGTTCAAAAGTCCCAGCAGCGCCATTTCCGCGCCAGCCCGTCCCAAGGTATTAATAACCAACAGCAGTTTTTTCATGTTGTTCCGAAGCCTCCTCCAGTTCCAACTCCATCTGCTCCTTTTCTCCCATTAAAAGGGCCACCTGCATGGCTAGTTCCCGATTTTTCATGATTAACTGAGAAAGGGCCATGCTGACTAAAAATCCTCCGATCAAAAGAACAACGCCTAGGCACAGGAAAGGAATCCCCTGCCATGAGACAAACAGTCTGCCCCACATCCATGTTGGCACAATGGCGCCAGCTAAGATCTGCAGCGTGCCCAGGCCAGACCAGCAGACAGCGAAATTAACAGTCAGCTTCTTGATGGAATGAAACCAAAAACCAGCTAAAATCATGACAATGCCAAACACAATGGTTCCGGTTTTCATGACAACAGCCATTTCCATGCTTTCTTACTTCCTTTCACTCATACTTTTGATTCATGCTCCCCGCTTATTGCCGGTTCCCCTGCAATGCATAACGATCATACACTTTGCTGGAAGGCGCTGGGACGTTTTCTTTCTTTAATAAAACTCCCCTGCAGAATATGTGGGAAGCCAGATGTTTTTCCACCCAGCGTATTCGCAGATAAGCCACGGTCCAGCCTGTAAAAGCTCCCGCGATCAGGCCAACACCCTGCCATATGTCTGGCAGATGCGTGGCAATCAGGCTTCCTACAAGAGTCACTGCGCAAAAACTGCAGGTTGTCATCAGGGACCCTGCCATATCGTTGAAATAATACAGAAACAAAATCGCCGCGTACATGAGGAACAGGATGAAATACCCCACAGCAAGGGAAGGATATACGCGCATGATCAGCCCCGCGAAGCCAAACTGCGGCAGCATTACCGTACAAACCAGGTAGACCACGGCAGATATGATAAACTGAATCCGCGCCAAGGTCATTAGCTCACTGACCAGCTGCCGGAACATCCTCCTTTTGGCGTTTTCAATGTCCACGCCTTTTCCACCGATTACCGCCTCCGAATAGGCTTTGTATTTCTCATGGAAATGCATTTCCACGCGAGCGATAAAAAGGATGGTGGCCGATATGTTGGTAAACAGGGCAATGCATGTTGCCATATCGTAAGACGGGCTGCACACAAAGCTTTTCATGATTACTACCCGCATGTCCGTGACCCAAAACACAAAATTATGAATGTACAACCCCAGGATATACAGAAAATTCGTCACTGCCAGCTGCCACCATCTGACGAAGTATCGAAGCACTGGCCTGTAGCGGTTGCTGTTTTTCCTAAAGTACCGTTTTATGGTCGCGAATTCCAAAATAGCGGTCAGGAAAAATCCGGTCATCAGCGCGAACAGCATGCTGAATCCAATGCTCCAATGGCACAAAAATCTTAAAATCAGGGACATCAAAAACGCTTCTGCCATTCCAATCAGGAAATAGATGGACATTCTCTGGTAGTCCTTACAAATGGACAAGTAGATCATGGAATAAAACACCATTGTCAGAGAAATAAAGGTGCAGAATCCAGTGAACACATAGAGTATTTTGACTCCGCCCACAAAATGCTCCCAGAGACAGAAGGGCACGCCCACCAAACAGCTGAGACCGATATTCAGGAGCAAGCCCAGATAAAAGCAGGGTAAAATGTCTTGATATTGTTCCTCATAAATCACATCCTGCACATATTTGGACAGTACCGCGCTAAAGGGGGCAACCGTCAATAGGGAGAAAATAAATGTATACAAAATCGTACAGGAGAACAATTGCCGCTCCAGATAACTCACCTCGTCAAAGCCCAGCACATAGCCCATGAGCAGAATATCGAGGATCACCACGAACATGGGAGCTACTGTAATAGCCGTGCTATAGGCAAACCCAACGAAATCCGCCACAATGGATTTTTTTTCAAAGATACTGTTTAGCCTAACGCCTATACCCGCCATTTTTTCGCTCCTTTCTCTTTTTATTCATACTCTTTTGTGTCGCGTCCTCATCTTCCCATGTCAAGCCCATGCTGTTTGAAAAATCACGGTAGATCTTCCTGTAGGTTTCCTCCATCTGCCAAGCCTGATAACCTGTTTTCACTCTCTGAAGGCCGGTGCTTCCCATTTCACGGCGCATGGAATCATGATGGGCCAGCTTTAGAATAGCCTGCGTGATTTCCTCCACGTTCATAATATGTGTAATGATCCCAGCGCTGCCATAGTCATCCCGATCTCCTAAAATCAATCCTTTACAGTTTCCCACATCCGTGGCGATCACGGGAATTCCCGCCGCGAAGCTTTCCAAAATGGACAAAGGCTGTCCCTCGCTGATGCTGGTCAGAAGGGTCATATCCATTCTTCCCAGGTAATCCTTCACATCAATTCTTCCGGTGAATTCCACATCCTGCAGGTTCATGGCATCTACCAATTCAAAGCATTCCTGCGCGTATTCTTTGTCTTCTTCCCAAGGCCCCATGACCCATAGCTTTAGGGCTGGTTCCTGTTCTTTGGCGAATCCAAAAGCCTGAATCATGGTTTTCACATCCTTGATCGGCGATATGCGCAGCACCGCACCCACATTGATTTTTCCTTCATCCTCTTCCTGTTTTCCTTGGATCCTTTGAAAGTTCTGCACGGAAACGCCGTTAGGGGTGATCATTGTTTTTTCCGGCGGGCAGTCAAGCTCGATCTGCAGCTCCCTGGCATGCTCATACAGACTCGTGATCAAGCCGCCATTTGTATAAGCCAGCTTTGACATTTTCCGAAACTGCTCGATCCAGATGTTCTTGTAAATCCCCTGGATCCATTTTGATTTAATCAGCTCTTCTTCCCGTTCTCTCGTATAAATACCATGCTCTGATACCAGGAGCCGTCCCCCATGTATATATTTGGCCATGCTTCCCAGCACGCCCGCATAACCCGTGGACACGCAGTGATACAAATCCGCCTTTGGCGTCTTCATTTTCAAGGTCAGAAATAGGGGCAGGTAAATGGAGCGCATGGTCCATAAAAAGTCGGAAAACACGATCTGGCTATAGTGGAGATTGTAGTATTCCGTAACAGCGTCTAAAAAGTCTTCTCCCATAAGCAGATCACTGATAGAAAACTCTTGGTTTTGAAATAAATCAAATAAGGTTTCCCACTCCACCTGCTGATTGAGCAAGAGACTTCTTAGAGCATGATATTCTTTTTTGCTCATACGCTTTTTGTGCCGTTTTTTCTTCGTTCTCCAGTCAGAGTCCTCTAAGTAAAGTTCATGTACCTCTGTGACGTTTTCAGGCAAATCGTACACGAATTTCCCCCGCCAGGAGCGATCCACGACAATGGACAAAATCACAAATTCCTGCTTTGGAAAAGAACGTATCAGATTATGTACCCAACTGGACACGCCGCCCACCACATAAGGGTAGCAGCCTTCCGCTATTATACAAATTCTCATTTTGCTTCTTCCTCACTGCCATAGATGTAATGGAATCCATCTGCCTGCTTTAGTGTAATGGCCACATGCTCTTGCTCCGCCTTAATGAGAAAAGCGTCATCCTCTATTTTTTCCCAATCTCCGCCTTCAATTTTCTGAATCTTTTTGCTATTAGTCCTGAGAATGAACCACGCTGTTCCAGAATTGCCTGAAACATCAAGATGAATCGTTTGGCCCTCTCGCCAATCCTTGTAATCCACCGCGAGGAAATCACGGACGCGCTCATCACATTCCGATACAGTGGTCTCGGAGAAGGCTTTAAAATTTTTCCAATAATATTGAAGATCCCAACCCATGTCCCTGGCAATGTCCTTCCAGGTGTCATGGCTTTTATCCTCGGGATACGCGGCCCGCGTCACATCTACCAGCACGCTGCTGTATCCCAGCGCCGTTTCCAAGCTCTTTGTCCGAAAATCCTGTCTATATGTATATTTCAGTCCATCGGCAACCGTGTTCTGCTCTGTCACCGTGTCTGTCACATACCTTAAAATTTCACTGCTTCCGTCATAATCCGCGACTACTGTCCTCACATCTTTTAGAAGGCTTTGCTGCAAAGCCGTTGTTACCGCGGCATCATCCGTCTTTCCCCCGTAAAAGGAGGTGAATGGATAATCTGGAAGCGCTTTCTGTATAAACCCTTGATCCGCTGCCAGCTTTTGTTCGATCGGCGTATTGGATACATTCATTGCTGAAATCCCTGTCTCCGCGTCCTGCTCATTCAAAATTTTCATATAATATACCAGCAGATCCTGATCCGGTTCATTTTTATCCCCATAGTCAAACTGCGGCGCCATCATGCAGGAAAGACCCAGAGGGTTGCGGTACTGCGCTTCCACAATGGTCGGCCATATGATGTCCCGCATCACATGTTTCATGGATTGGCTGTAGCGCCGCATCATTTCACTGCTGTTTTCCGCAGCCATTGCCGGGTAATTTGCCACCACCAGATTTTGCGCGTTCACAACAGGATAAACCGTATAAGCCTTTGTCTTTGTCTCCATAGCTGACAAAAGGCCTAGCCCAGTCACATCCGCCATATAGGTTCCATTGACAGCGAAAACAGATGCGGTTTTAAAGCTTTTTTCCCAGATCACAGGCGGGAAGTCTTTTGACTGAATGGACTTGTCTTCTGGCACGCCTTTCATATAAACTCGAGTGCCTGATGTAAGGCGATACCATGGAAAAGTCAGATCCATATCCTGTTTTTTTCGATTTTCCTTCGCGTCTTCCGTCCTATAGATAAATTCACCACCTAGCAGAAACCCTTCGTATAAATGGGTTCCGGCCACAGTCGTTGTTTTGGCTGTTATCTCTCGGATACCTAAAAGCCGTCTTAGAGGCTCGTTCCTTTCCAAGACATCGACATCCGGCAGACTGCAGAAAACCAGATTCACACCTGTTCTTACATACCCTTCCAGGCTTTGTACGGCAGATCCTTCATCCCAATTCACGCTGCTGGGATCAATGATCATCATCCTCGGGAGATTGGAAGTCATGGCTGCCGCATCTTCACTTTGCCCAAATTCAGCAATAGAAGCATAGCTTTTCAGAACTCTCTTCGAGTATAGAGCCCATGCGTTCACCATGTTTCCCACGGTTCCTTCTGTTTCTCCAATGTATACGGCCATGCGCTTCGCGGCTTCTTCGCTTGGCGCTGCTGCCTGATACGCATCGCTTTTTCCCGGAAGCTGATTAACATCTTTCACATACGAATTCTTGTCGTAATCATTCCAGATTTCAAGAGCAACAACTGAAAACTGAAATAAGAAAAAGATGATGAACATGATCACTGCGATCACAAAATAAATTCGACGTGATACCATTGCCTCCTCCTCCTATCAACTAAAAAGCCGAATCAGTTCCAGCGTTTCATTATCAATCACCACATCTGATTTTTTTAAGGCATTGAAGGTTTCAAAAAAGGCATTTTTATTTCTTGTAGTAAAATACAGTTTTAGCTTGCAGGTATAGGATGGTAACTCATCAGGGTACTGCTCTGCCATCCGCAGGCACCACTTTTCGCATTTTTCATAATCCTTGATTTCCAATAGCCGCAGAGCCACTCCCTCATACCGCTGCGGGGTAAGGCCAGAGGCCTCCTTTTCATGGATCCCTTCAGCGGCTTCCTCCATCATATGCACAAACCGTTTCTGTTCAATCTCAGAAAACACCTTTTGTCTCAAGACTCCATCCATGTAATCAATCATCATTTTTTCATATTCTGTCCCAGAATCATCTGCCTGCGCTTCCAGATAAAGCTTTTGCGCTGTCATGCGAAAATCATTGAGCTGATCGCTCAGCACAGATGACGCATAATGGGAGGACTCCGAATCCTCAACATTGAGAGCCAGCGCTATAGAAGCCAGAGAGTCTTTGATGTCGCCTTTCAGCATGTTCAGCATGGCGGTCCGCAGGCTCTTTTTATCATTAATGGAAATCGCCTCTTCCAGGGGAACCACGTTGCGCTCCCGCTCCTCATCTGCTTTCAACTGGATCCTGACACGTTCTTTGCTGAAAATGACATCCTCCAGATCCACCTGTGACCAGAAAAACACGAGATACAGCAGATGCGACAGGAGGAAAAACAAAGGGCCGACAACCGGACACAGCAGCATGATCACAAACCGAATGAAGTAAGTCCTTCTGTTCTCATAAAGACCATCTGTCATTTTCTTTTTGTTTATCAATGATTTAGAAGAAACAGCAAACACAGCGTTCCACAAATAGTACGCCACTGCCACCAGCAGGTTTATGATCAGTACGATCAGGAAAATGAATTCCTCCCTTGTCCATGTCATATCGCGATCCCCTTTCTGGGATGGCTCTCGTAACCAGAGGTCCGGAAACGCTCCATCACTCCGCTGGCGTGTTCTTCATCTGTGTTGGAAAGCAGCACGTACAATCCACCGTCTTTCAGCATTCCCATATAGTCGGTCTGCCGCATGTTCCGCCCCAGCGTAGCGGCTACCCGTTCAGGAGGATCATCCTTTGTGAGAATCTGCAAAAGCGTGCATTCGGTCAAGCCTTTCTCCCTGGCATCGAAAAACGCCTTTACTAAAAGGGTGAACGCGCTTTCCGCCAGCATGTTCGTGCCCTTCATATACCGCTGATCCTTCAAGGTGTCCAGATAACGATTAGCTCTCAGCACCGCGTTTTGAATCAGGTGTCCGATAATCGTCAGTCTATTGGCCTCCGCCAATGTCATGCGCTGCCACGGGAGCCCCCAGATCATCAAAATGAGCTGCATTCGTTCTCCTTCAAAAACAGCGCTGGCCATCAAAGGCAGTTTATCGTTCATGTTCTTGTTTATGTAAACGTGCTCTTCCTTTAATTCCGCGAACATTTCCTCCATGGCCGTATACTCGATGGAGTTCCCCAGCTTTCTCGCCTCAGGCGATGTGGCGGAAAAGAGCCTGGCGTAATTTTGATTCGCTACCAGGTATATGGCCACGTCGCAGCTATCCATCAGCTTTGCCAACACTTGCGCGGCATAAAACAGAGTTTCTTCTGGACCATATCTGTCCAAGCTGGAAGTGATGTCATAAATTTTCCCCAAACTGTCCTTCTGATTCACCACTTGTATTTCAAAGTTTTGTTTCATTCGCACGTTGCTATCATTAATATCAGAAATATCTTCCAGTTTTCCCCGAAGATATTGAAGTTCTTCTTCATCATCCGTTCGGATATGCCGTAGCTGATCCCGCATATATCCTACGACCATTCCCAGAATAAAGAGCTGCGCCATCCACACGTAGGTGTTATGATCCAGCAGCACATCGAACCCGCTGCGGGTATACATCTGCCGGAAACAATAGCCTGCTACCGAGAGCAAACCGGAAAAGACAGCTTGCTGCTGCCCGTGGACAATGGCGAACAGAAGTACGTACAGCAGATAAAAATCCACCCTGTCAAAATATTCGCTTCCCACTGCCCGATTATTGAGCATGAAAAAAGGAAGGAAACAAATCAGGTTTTCAATGAATGGAAGCAGCCTTCCGAAAATGCTCTTGGCGTTCTGCTTGAGCTTGCCGAACCAGCCTACCCCCATATCACCTGATTTTGAGAAGGAACCGCTGTGCCGCTTCACAAAATCCGCGACTTGTTTCGCGCCTTCCTGGTAATTTGTGAAAATTTTCTGGTCATATTCTTTTTGATAAATTCGTCCGTCCAGCACCAGCCTGTGATTTTCCCCTACGGAATTGTCCATGATTTCAATTTTAGATCCCATGCTCTGGCATATGACTTCCGCAAGCTGAGTTTCTGTGATTTCTTCCATAGAGGAAATATGATAAAGAAACCGCGCCGGTTCCTTGGCAATGATTGCTTTATACGCCAACTCTACCGCGTCATTGAGATACAGCATAGAGAAGGTGTTTCGGCTGCTAGCAGAAATGCTGCCGCGCTTTATGGCTTCCATGCACATGTTAAAGCATATGTCATCCTGCTGCTTCCCCCGTTTGGGAACGCTGTAGATTCTATCAAAACGTAAAGTCAGCGTATCAAGCCCCTGAGATTTGCGGTAATTATCGCACAAAGACTCGCCCTGCGCGATGGTCAGCGCTTTCAAGCCTTTTGGCGAAACAGCCTCTGTTTCAGGAACATGATTGGCATAGGAATTCCCATATACCTCCTGGGAAGAAAGGTACACAAAACGTCCGCTTCCAATCAAAGAACAAGCGGACAAAAGATTCATCAGCCCCGCAGTATAACGCATGGACTCCTGCTGTGCCTTGCTCCAATCAAAATTCGGATCGTAGCTTCCCGTAAACACAGTGATTTGTGGTTTTATGCTTTTTAGGATTTCTTGAATGCTGTCGTCATCATATGAAAAGTTGTATTTTTCAAATACATGCTTGTAAGACATCTGGTTTTCCTTACGCCCTGTGAGCAAAAAAATACGATGACCGCTTTTATTAAATTTGTCGATCAAGGTATTCATCATTCTGCCAGCGCCGCCAATTAATAGAACATCCATATTGTCTATCACCACCTATTATATAAATTTACAATCCTTTCAATTAGTCTTTAAATCCATTGGGATGATTCTTCTGCCAATTCCAGCTGTCACGACACATGTCTTCTATGCCATATTCAGCTTTCCAGCCCAAAACCCGCTGGGCTTTGCCTGGATCAGAATAGCAGACCGCGATATCCCCTGCTCTCCTCTCTTTGATCTCATATGCGATCTTCACGTCATTGACTTTTTCAAAACTTTTTACAACATCCAGCACACTATACCCTACGCCAGTTCCCAAATTGAAAATCTCCAATCCACACTGGCCCTCGATGGAATCAAGAACTTTCACATGCCCTTTCGCAAGATCAACAACATGGATATAATCTCTGACTCCAGTGCCGTCCAAAGTGTCGTAATCATCACCAAATATGCTGAGTTTTTCCAGCTTTCCCACTGCCACCTGCGTGATATAGGGCATCAAGTTATTGGGAACGCCTCTCGGGTCTTCTCCAATCATGCCGCTCTTATGGGCCCCGATCGGGTTAAAATACCGAAGCAAAACCATGTTCCATTCTGGATCCGCTTTTTGCAGATCCATCATGATTTGTTCCAACATGAACTTGCTTTGCGCATAGGGATTGGCGCATTGGCCTCTGGGACACTCCTCTGTGACTGGAATGATTTCAGGCTCTCCATATACGGCCGCAGAACTGCTGAAAATCAAATTTTTGCACCCTGTTTTCCCCAATACGTCCAAAAGAACCAGCGTGCCTGTTATATTGTTATCGTAGTACTTCCAAGGCTGCGAAACAGACTCGCCAACAGATTTAAAACCGGCAAAGTGAACGCAGCAATCGAAGCAATATGACCCGCAAACCCGTTCCATGGCTGCTCTGTCTCTAAGATCGGCCTCTAAAAATGGCACTGCTTTGCCGCTGATTTGTTCCACTCGCTTCAATGCAGTGAGATTTGAATTCACCAGATTGTCAACGACCACCACTTCATGCCCTGCTGCTTGTAATTCTATAACAGTATGGCTGCCGATATATCCGGCGCCGCCAGTAACCAGAATTTTCACATTGCATACATCCTTTTACTTATTATTTCCACTTTCTTTACGCGGTTTTTATCTTACTATAAATACCCCCCCCCACGCAAAATGGAGAGGGTGCATGCTTTCGCCGATATTATATCAAACGAGGCATTACCAAAAGCATTACCAGAGTCTTTTTATTCAGGATTTTTTCATTTTCAAAAAAAAAAAATCAAAAGAAAAAAACAAAAAATCCACTGTCTGGGAACGATTCCTGAGGCAATGGATTTTTTCTGTTTTTAGTCATTGTCTGTTTCCGATTTTTGCAATGGGAGATTCTATGGCGCGGTCCAGCAGTTTCATGAACGCCTGTGCCTTTAATCTTCCTTGGTAAAACGGCTCCCTGACAGGGAAAGCTTCGCGTCCGCCATGGATGAAACATGCCAGCTTAGGCAATTGGCCCAGGACTTGTGCTCCCTAGAAAATTGACGGCTGATGCGATTGCACGCGATTTCACAGTTTTCATCGTTGGTTCCCATCAATAGGATGAGAAACTGTCCAGAGCTGTACCTAGTAAAGCTGTCGCACCTTCGCAGGCAGGTTTTGATCGCATCGTGCAGCGGATCTGCCATGAGTTTCAGCCGTTCCTCCTTTTCCTGAGGATGTCCCTTTCCATCTGTGATGGTGCAGAGCATCAGGTACATGGACTGTCCGCTTCGCTCCATGACCCTGCTCATCAGACGGTATTCGTCCCGAAAGCTGGGCGGGCTGCAGTAAAAGGCGCCTGGCTCTTCACTCGGTTCTCTCAGCTGTTCTTCAATCTCGCTAAACGCCAGATGCCCGCCGCCCAAATGCTGGGGCAATGCTTTCAAACTGTTGATCATGGCGTCGGAAGGATTGATCCCCAGCTCCTGAAAGTACAATTTTGCCGTGTCTTCGTATTCTTTCAACGCTTCCTGATATCTGCCCAGCGCACTATAACAGGCTATTTTAATAGACTGCCATTCATCAAAGGGATACATCTGACACGCTGGTTCGCATATTTGGAGCAATTCTTCATATTTGTCCTGTTCCTTCAAATAGTCGCATACCTGTGAGAGCGCGTTTGTATAGCGATTTTTTAACCGAACGGTTTCCAGCAGCACCCACTCTTCGCCAGACAATTCCTGCAAGAATTCGCCAGTATACAAATCCAAGGCTTCTTTGAGCAAGTCCGCTCTTTTGGCAGAATCAGTCTCATGCCCCGCCTGGTCCGTCAGTTCTTCAAATCGGATCGCGTCCACCACTGTCACCATAGGTGATGACCAGTAATAGACCCCTTCTTTCACCAAAATATAATCGTAATCCGGCAGACCAGCCTTAATCAGGGCTTTTTTCAGACGGTGAATCGCAACCCGCAAGCTATTGGCCGCGTCAACGATTTCCTTGTGTCCGTACAGCTCTTCCAAAAGACGGTTTCGCTCAATGCCCTTGATTCCATGGAGCAGCAAGATCGCGGCAAGCTTTGCCGTAATGGTCCCAGGATTTTTATAAAAGAGAATCGGCTTGTGCCCATAGGTCATTTTCATACGCCCAAACATATTGATGTTCAGTACGGGTAGTTTCTGTTTCATGTTTTAGCTTCCTACTTTATTATTTTGAATACATCTTATATCTCTTTTTTTGCGCAAGCTCGTTTAATCAGTATACTACTGGAAAAAGAAAGAATCAAGGTGCTTTTCCCAATTGTCAGACCAGCCTTCTGGTCTCCTGGCCTCAAATGTGAAAACAGGAACTGAAAAAACATGCGCTTCTGTTGAAGTCAGCAGCTTTTCAATTCCTGTCCGCCATATGGGAGCAGCGGTTTTTTATCATGGAGAAACTATGATTCGCAGCGATATTTCCGTTCTTATTATTCTTTTGTACGGAACATCAATCTTTTGAGAGCATGTTTGTTGAAAGGGATCACCGGATACAAGTAGCTGGTGCCGCCAATGGTCTTTGTTGTGGCCACCCAAAGCAGACCAATGGCCAGCGCAATGACAGCGCCCCAGATTCCATAGACCGCGGCGCCTATGAGGATCAAGATCCGTATGAATTTCACGCCATATCCCAGCTCAATGCTCGGCTGAGTGAAGCTGGCTAGAGCCACGATAGCCATGCACAAAATGGTCTGCGGGATGAACCAGCCTGAGGAAATGGAGAATTCCCCTAAAATCAGCGCGCCGATGACTGACAGGGACATGCCCAGGGATTCCGGCGTGTTGAGGGACGCTAGTTTCAGCCCATCAATGGAAAGCTCCAGTAGGATGAACTGCCAGAAAAGGGAAATCGCAAAGTTTTCATCTGGCACAAAAAAGTCGATGTTGATGGGAACTGGAATGTCACCTTGGCCTACTAGCAGGTAAACCGGTGTCAGAAATAGGATCACCAGGGTGTTGAGCATGCGCAAAATCCGAAAATAATTTCCTGTGAGCACTGGAAAATAGTAATCATCCACATCCTGTATGAAGTCAAAGATCCCCGCGGGAATCAGGATCACTGTAGGCGAATTGTCGATGATCAGCGCGATCTTTCCTTCTGTCACATGGGCCGACACCACATCGGGCCGCTGGGTGTAGCGGACTTTAGGGAAGGGATTGAGCCAGTTTTTCCGTTTCTGCATCTTGGTCAACGCTTCGATCACCGTCTGTTCTCCTACTGTGGTGGTATCCAGCCGCAGCTCTTCCAAGTGGGTAGAAATCCGGTCAACGATCTGCTGGTCCGCCTTTCCCTTCATATAGGCCAGGCAGACATCTGTTTTGCTGGTCTTTCCCACCACGAAAGCCTTGAAGATCAGGTCATTGTCGCGGATCCGCCTGCGGATCAAAGCCACGTTGGTCATCATGGTTTCCGTGAATCCGTCCTTCGCGCCTCGCAGAGATTTTTCCTTGGATGGCTCGTCCACGGCTCTGGAAGGGTAGTCTCGGATATCCACGATGATGATTTCATCGTACCCGTCAATGATCACAGGTAAAAGTCCTGAGTACATCTGTTTCAGCGCCATATCCACGTCCGGCTCTGTAATGGTGTCCAAAAACGGCATGTTGTACTTGATAAAATCTTTGGCTGTTTTTGCCCGCTCCATGGCCTGAGGCGGAATGGCCAGCAGAAATGACATGACCAGCTGCACCACAGAGCCTTTCGTCAGACCGTCCACAAAAAACATTTTTGTGTTTTTATCACCAATGGAAAGATCCCGCTCCAGCACGTCAAAGCATTCTCCCAAGGGCAGTTTTTTTCGGATCTCGTCCAGAAATTGATTATATTTGTTCATGTTTTCTCACTCCTAACAAATCTATGTTTAGTTTGCCGAAATGAGGAAATATCATGCATGAAATCCAATTTTCTTACCTGCCCACTAACTTTTGCACCCCAGAGAGGTACACTTTGTAGATCATCTTTGAGCCTACCATCTGCATGTAAACATACTCCACTCCTTCCTCCTGGAATGGTTTTCCCATGTAGAAAACATGCGTCCTCTTCACCCCGACCTGTGCGTCTTCATAAACCGCGGTCACTTCCTTTCGGGATTTTTTGTTGAGCCCATAGGCTTTCAGCTGCTTTTTCTCTACATTATAATTCACGCAGTCATCCAGACGGATGGTGGAAAGCTCGCTGCCATAAGTGGCCAGTTTTTCTGCGTCGTCCTTGCTTTCATTCGGGCAGACATCTATGTTTTTTCCATTCCTGGTGATGGTAATGGATTTCAAAGTAGCGCCGCTGATAGTCGGGAACAAGTCCCCTTGGAGCAAGTCTTTTTCATTGAAAACCAAAAATCCCAACAAATGGCTGCTGACCGTATAAATGGTCTTTCCTTCGTCCGCTGTCAGATAATAATCGGAGGCTCCAGCCATATTGCCGATTTTCACCACTGTGTCGTTTTTATGTTTGTCCCTGAGGGTGATCATGTACATGGGATTCATCAGCCCATAACTAGGCAGAGAATCGGGATCCGCGATCATGCTGGTAGCTGTGATCTGCGAAAAGGCCTTCACCATGTTTTCCGTCTGGAACTGATCCAGCGGGAAATCGAGGTTTTTTGCGCGGTACCATTTCCCCTTCTTTTTTCTCAAGGTCACAGTGCTTTGAAAATCCGTGTAAGTGACCTTGCGGATCTCCTCTGTGTTGAGCTGGATCACTGTCAATGACTGAGTCTCTGTCTCTTCGTCCCCCTGCTGCCATTGCAGGTAAAACCAAGCTCCCACTACTGCGAGAGCCAAAAAGACCACGATGCCCACTCCCAGTGGAACCACGATGCTCTTTTTCTTTTTCATTGTGCCTCCCCTTTTCAAAGCCCTGCCCTCCATGCTCCATTATAAACGGGAATTTCATTGACCCTGTGAAAACGCCAGGATCCATGTTTTCCATCTGATAAAAGCATCCCCTGTCCGGCTTTTACGCCCAGACAGGGAATCTTTCGTTCATGTCATTTTTTCTTCTTTTTGTGATTGGTTCTTGTGTTTCTCGGCGCAGAAGCCGCCTCCTTTTCCGCCATGTTTTTCTTGGATTTCGCCCGCAGAAACGTCCAGCCCACATAAATGAAAGCCAGAGAAACGCTGAGCACCACCATGTTCCCAGGCGTATCCGCGATTCCAAAAAACTTGGCTGCGAACAGACCGCCTATGAGAAAAATCCAGAAATAAATAAACTTTCCAAGGATACCATTGCCCATAGCAAACTCCTTTACCTCAAAACAACTGCGTTTATTTCAATTTAGCTACTAGTTCGCCTGCCTTGACCTGCTGGCCTTCTTTTACATAGATCTTGTCAACAGTGCCTTTCATTGGCGATAAGATGTTGGTTTCCATTTTCATGGCTTCAATCACAGCGATCGGCTGCTTTTCGTCCACTTCATCGCCTTCTGCTACCAGCATCTTTAAGATGTTGCCCGGGATATTGGCCCCGATTTCAGACGGGTCTTCCTCATTGGCATAGAGGATCTGGGATGCTGTGGCTACGATGCTCGCGTCCTTATCTTTGATCCGCACTGCGCTCCGGTTCCCGTTTACTTCAAACACAACGTCTCGGAAGCCTTCTTCGTTTGCGTCCCGTACATCATTGAGACGGATTACCAGCTCCTTGCCTTCTGCGATCTTCACTTCACAGGTCTCGCCTTCCGCTAACCCGTGGAAGAAGATGTCGCTTCCCATCATACGGAAGTTTCCTTCCTTTTTCAGGCTGGCGATAAAGTCTTCAAACACCTTTGGATACAGCGCGTAGCTGAGGGCCTGCCGTTCTGTGCCTTCCAGACCCAGATCATCCTGGAGTTTTTTCTTAATTGCGTCAAAATCTTCTTCAGGAAGCAGTTCCCCTGGCCTGCAGGTGATCGGTTCTTTATCTTTCAGCACCAGTTTCTGCAATTTTTCCGGAAAACCGCCTTCCGGCTGTCCCATCATGCCTTCAAAATAGGAGACAATGGAATCTGGGAAGTCAATGTCTTTTGCTTTTTCATAAATGTTTTCCGGCGTCAGACCATTCTGGACCATGAATATGGCCATGTCGCCCACTGCTTTGGAAGACGGCGTTACTTTTACAATGTCTCCCAGCATTTCATTCACGGTCTTGTACATGTCTTTCACTTCTTCAAACTTGTGGCCCAGCCCAAAGCTTTCTACCTGCGGTTTCAAGTTGGAATACTGACCTCCTGGGATCTCATATTTGTAGATCTCCGCGGAGCTTGCCAATAGTTCGGATTCAAATCCTTTATAAACAGGACGCACCGCTGCCCAGTAGTCAGAGATTTTCTGGACGCCGTCTGGGTCAATGCCCGTGTCCCGTCCGGTGTTTTCCAAGGCTGCCACTACGGAGTTCAGAGCTGGCTGGCTAGTAAGGCCGGACATGCTGTTGAACGCCGCGTCCGCGATATCCACTCCCGCGCTGGCGGCCATAAGGATGGTAGCGATGCCGTTTCCGCTGGTGTCATGAGTATGAAGATGGATCGGGATGCTGATTTCTTGCTTGAGGGCATCGATCAGTTTTCTTGCTGCCATTGGCTTGATGAGCCCTGACATGTCTTTGATTCCCAGAATATGGGAGCCTCTCTTTTCCAGCTCTTTTGCCATCTTCACATAATAGCTGAGGTTATATTTTTCTCTTTTATCATCTAGGATATCACCTGTGTAACAGATGCAGGCTTCCGCCACTTTGTCCTGATTCAGCACTTCATCCAAAGCCACTTCCATGCCTTCGATCCAGTTGAGGGAGTCGAAGATACGGAACACATCGATCCCTGACTTAGCGGATTCTTTGACGAACCTGCGGATCACATTGTCCGGGTAGTTTTTATAGCCCACGCCATTCGCGCCCCGAATCAGCATCTGGAACAGAATGTTTGGCATTTTTCTGCGCAGCGTGTCCAGTCTTTCCCACGGGGATTCTTTCAGGAACCTGTAGGAGGTGTCAAACGTAGCCCCACCCCACATTTCCAGGGAAAAGAGATCTTTGCCATAGTATGCCACAGCTGGAGCGATCTTTTCCATGTCCACGGTCCTGACTCTGGTGGCCATCAGAGATTGCTGCGCGTCTCTCATCGTAGTGTCTGTCAACAGCAGCTTTTTCTGTTCCAGGATCCAGTCCGCCAGACCTTTCGGGCCTTTTTCATCCAGCATCTGTTTTGTGCCGGACAAATCATCGATCACTTCCTGCTTGATTCTTGGGAAGATCGGCACGTCAAAATCAGGTTTCACACCCTTGGTTTCGTTGACGAATTTTTCACCTAAATAAGTAAGCACTTTCAATTCCTTGTCCTGCCTTGCCCTGATGTTCAGCAGTTCTGGATTGTCAGCAATGAATCCGGTGTCACAGTTCCCCTTTCTAAAGGTTGGGTGGTTCAGCACGTTGAGCAGGAATGTGACATTTGTCTTCACGCCTTTGATCTTCATTTCCCGCAGAGCTCTGACTGCCTTGTTAGCCGCGTCATTAAAGGACCTGGCCCAGGAAGTGACTTTTACCAATAGGCTGTCGTAGTATGGGGAAATGGTGGAATCCGCGAACGCGTTCCCGCCATCTAAACGGATGCCAAAGCCAGATGCGCTGCGATACATGGTGATCATGCCTGTGTCCGGCGCAAAGCCATTGATCGGGTCTTCTGTAGTGACACGGCACTGGATGGCATATCCTCTCGGCCGGATGGAATCCTGCCCTTTGATGTTCACTTCATCGGAATCCAATGCGTATCCCTGCGCGATCAAAATCTGAGACTGCACAATGTCTATGCCTGTGGTCATTTCCGTTACTGTATGTTCTACTTGGATTCTTGGGTTCATTTCAATGAAATAATGGTCTCCATTTTTGTCCACCAAGAATTCCACGGTCCCCGCGTTCCTGTAGTCCACGGCTCCTGCGATCTTCAGTGCGTCCGCGCAGATCTTTTCTCTCTGTTCCTGCGTGATGCAGATGGCTGGCGTGAATTCCACGACTTTCTGATGCCTTCTCTGGATCGAACAGTCTCTTTCATATAGATGTACTAAATTCCCGTGATTATCGCCCAACACCTGGACTTCAATATGTTTTGGCCGTTCTAGGTATTTTTCGATGAACATGTCATCAATGCCAAAGGCTTTCTTTGCTTCACTCTTGGCGCTGCGGAACTGAGGGATCAATTCCTCTGGAGTCCGCACAATGCGCATGCCTCTGCCGCCGCCGCCTGCCGCTGCTTTCAGCATGACCGGATAGCCGCAGAACTCTGCGTATTTGACTGCGTCTTCTTCTGACTGGACAGCCTCTTCCACCCCTGGGATAGTAGGCACGCCCACTTTATTGGCAACGATCTTGGACTGGATCTTATCTCCCAGGCTTTCCATCATTTGATGAGTCGGCCCAATGAACACGATGCCAGAGGCTTCGCAGGCTCTGGCAAAATCTGCGTTTTCTGATAAAAATCCGTAACCCGGATGAATCGCGTCCACGCCTTTTGCCTTTGCTAATTCAATGATTTCATCAATGGCAAGATATGCGTCTACTGGAGATTTTCCCTTCCCCACACAATAAGATTCATCCGCCTTTGTTCTGAAAAGCGTGTTTTTATCTTCTTCTGAATAAATAGCCACGCTTCTGATTCCAAGTTCTCTGCAGGCTCTGAATATTCGGATCGCGATTTCTCCTCTGTTCGCCACCAACACTCTCTTAAACTTTCTGTTTTGTTCCATATTCGGAGTCTCCTTTCTATGTTTATCCTGTATTGTACCATTTTTTGCGGTTTCCCGCTACTATTTAATTATTTGCGCCCCGCTTTCGCCGGATATGCACATCCATCTGCGGAAACGGAATGGTGATCCCTGCTTCATCGAAGGCTAGCTTCACTTGCTCCTCCAAAAAGTATTTTACGTCCCAATAATCTTCTGTCTTGCACCAAACCTTTAAGTCTATGGATACGCAGTTGTCATTTTGCCCCGCGACTCCAATGGTCGGAGCTGGTTCCTGGTAAATGCTCGGGTTCTTTTCAGCGATGCCGGCCAATATGTCTTTGGCCTGCTGGATGTCGTCATCGTATCCAATGCCAAAACAACAATCCACCCGACGCTTGTTCTCTTTTGTGTAATTGATCAGGACCGATGTGTTGACCATGCCATTAGGAATGGTGATCACTTTGTTGTCATAGGTTTTCAGGTGGGTGACAAAGAGATCAATGTCCCGCACCTGTCCGGTCGTGCCGTTGATATCAATAAAGTCATCCTGGGAAAACGGCTTGTTGATCAAGATCATGATGCCCCCTGCCACATTAGCGAGGCTATCCTTCAAAGCCAGGGCTATGGCTGCTCCTGCCGCGGCCAGCACTGTGATCAGACTGTTCATTTTAAATCCAAACCGCTCCAAAATCGTCAGGATCAAAATGATCCAAAGACCGATTCTGATCATTTTCAAAATAAAGCGGTACAGCACTGGATCCAGGCTGGATCGTTCCAAAGCCTTTCTTACTACTCGCAAAACAATGGAAATGATCAGCCAGCCCGCCATCAATATGACAAAGGAAATTCCTATGTTCACCAGCTGTTCCACTGTTCTTTCAGAAATGTTGAAATCTCCCACTATAAAGTGTCCTCCTAATCGATTTTTCGGCCACTCCTTCTCCGCTCCAGTTCTTTCAACAGCTTTTTACGAAGTCTGATGTCATCAGGAACGATTTCCACCAGTTCATCATCATCAATGAATTCCAAGGCTTCTTCCAGGGTAAATGTCCTGGCTGGAGCTAATTTGATATTATCATCGCTTCCTGCGGCCCGCATGTTCGTGGCCTTTTTTGCTTTGCAGGGATTGACCACCATATCTTCTCCTCGGCTGTTCATGCCGATGATCATGCCTTCGTAGACCTTTGTGCCCGGTTCAATGAACATCTGGACCCGCTCACTAATGTTGAACAGAGCATAAGGCGTGGCCACGCCTTCTTCCTGGGCGATCGCCACTCCATTGGTACGCTGGGCGATTTCGCCTTTATATTCATCAAATCCGTCAAAACGCCTCACCATGGTGCCTTCGCCTCTGGTGTCATTGATGAACTCTGTCCGATATCCAAGCAGTCCTCTGGTAGGAACCAGGTACTCTAATCTGGTAAAGCCATTTTCCGCGCTCATTTCCCGCATCAGGCCTTTTCTCAAGTTTAGTTTGGAAATGACAGACCCGGAATATTCATCTGGTACGGAAATCACCACTTCTTCAATGGGTTCCAGGACTTTGTTCTTTTCATTTCTCCGCATGATGACCTCTGGTTTGGAAACCGCCAGTTCATAGCCTTCTCTCCTCATGTTTTCAATGAGGATGGAAAGATGCAGCTCTCCTCTGCCAGACACCTTAAAGCTGTCTGTGGAATCCGTTTCTTCTACCATCAGTCCCACGTTGACTTCCAGTTCTTTATCCAGCCGCTCTTTCAAATGACGGGATGTCACGAACTTTCCCACTTTTCCCGCGAAAGGACTCTTGTTTACCATGAAATTCATGGACAAAGTTGGCTCTTCAATATGGATCATTTCCATTGGCTGGGGATCTTTCTCATCACAGATGGTCTCGCCGATGGAAATATCCGCGATACCGGACACCACCACGATATCGCCGGCCTGGGCTTCCTTCACAGGGACTCGCTTCAATCCTCTGTATAGGAACACCTGATTGATCTTCCTGCTGACAATGCTGCCGTCTGCTTTTGCCAGGGCCACGGTCTGCGCTTCCCTGATGGAACCTTTCGTGATCCTGCCAATGCCCAGCCTTCCAATGTAATCGTCATATCCCAGCGTCGAAATCTGCAGCTGCAGTGGTTCTTCCGTCAGATCTGGATATGGCTGCACATGGTTGATGATCGTGTCAAACAGCGGTGTGATGTCCAGACCATTCATGCCGGTCGCGCTTTTTTTCGCCTTTTTATCTTCCGGCCCAATATCAATGCCTGCCGCGTCTTTCGGATCATACACCACGATCCCTTGTCTCGCGATGCCATACAGGATCGGGAAATCCAGCTGCTTGTCATTTGCTTCCAGGTCCATGAAAAGCTCGTAGACCTCATCTACCACCTCATCGATCCTTGCGTCCTTTTTGTCAATCTTATTGATCAAAAGGATCGGATTGATTCCCTGTTCCAAGGACTTTTTCAGCACGAATCTTGTCTGAGGCATCGGACCTTCACTGGAATCCACCAGCAAAATCACGGTGTCTACGGTTTTCATGATCCGTTCTACTTCCGACGAAAAATCTGCGTGGCCTGGGGTGTCCACAATGTTGATCTTCACATCCCCGTGCATAACAGAACAGTTTTTTGAATAAATAGTTATGCCGCGTTCCCGCTCGATATCATCGCTGTCCATGATGCAGTCCACCACCTCTTCATTGGCCCGAAACACGCCGCTCTGATTTAAGAATGCGTCTACTAACGTGGATTTTCCTGCGTCTACGTGGGCGATCACTGCTATATTGATAATGTTTTGTCTTTCTGTCATTCTTGTTTTACCTTGCTTCCCATTTAAAGTGTTTCGTTCATAATCATACATAAATGATAACCGTACTAGTTTATCACAAAATCCGAAATTTTGCAAGTGGCCCCGAAGCGCCGTTTTTGCCCCGTTTTTTGATTTTTTGAGCCTTTTTAAGGATTCCCGTCTGAACATTCCTGCCTGCGCTTCATATATTGATACTAAAAGGAAAAAGGAGGATGCCTTATGCGCAGCATCTATCTCAGTCCTTCCGTCCAGGAACACAATCAGTATGTCACTGGCACAGGAAGCGAAGAATATTACATGAACTTGATCGCCGATGCCATGGTGCCTTATCTGCGCGCCAATGAGATTGATTTTGTAAGGAACAATCCTTATGACACCCTATCTCAAGTAGTCGCCCAGTCCAATGCGGGCAGCTACGATTTTCATCTGGCGCTCCACTCTAACACTGCGCCGGAAAATTTGTCTGGCGCCTTGAAAGGCCCGGACATCTATTACTATGGAGACAGCAGGGAGGGAAAAAGAGCAGCTGATATTTTCGCAGCTGGCCTGAAAGAAATTTATCCTAATCCCAATCTTGTTGCCACCATCCCAAACGCTACCCTTGGAGAACTGAAAAAAACAAAAGCGCCTGTCAATCTCATTGAGCTAGCCTATCACGACAATCGAGACGATGCCCAATGGATCATCGATCACATCGAACCGATCGCTCGCAGCCTCTCCATGTCCCTGGCAGCATACTTTAAAATTCCCTTTTCAGAACCAGAGAAATAACCACTAGAACGCTCTAATCTCTTTTGCCAAGGCAAAAGGGATAATCTCACCATCTTCCGTATCAACATATGCTTTTTCCTGGTGCATATAACTAACGACGCTTTGGGCGCTGTGATCTTTGAATTTTTCGATGACCTGGTCCAAAGCCTCTCGTTCTTCTTGTTCCAGGCAGGTGGCGCTGATATTGGGATTTGGAAGAAAGCGATATTTTGTGAACTCGTACCCTTCTTCTTCCCTGATATTTACGTTCTCCAGCCCAACGATTCTATAATGGCCCAAAGGCAAGGCTCCCATGTCGTTATGGAGATACACCAGGCCTGTGATGGCTCTGCCCGTCCATTTATAACAGAGCGAATCCGCATACCAGAGCATTTTCATCAGCTTCACTTTATAGAGGTCGTTTATGCGTTCTGCCAAGTAAGAAATCGCACTTTCTACTTTGTCAATGTTCAGGACTTGATTGCCGTTTGCGTCACAAGGCTCCTGAAAGCAGAGATATTCACTTTCAAGTCCTTGCCGTTTCAGATATTCTCTTCCGTAAGCATCTAAGCTGGCTATGATCTTTTCTTTGACAGCCAGCCTTTTTTGCTGTGGCAGTTTGCTGCCGTTTTTTTGCAGGAATTCGTGAAATTTTAATGGGTCGTTCCTCACGATCCGCAGCATATTGTCATGAGCCGCATCTTGGATTGCTTTGCTTTCGTATCTTGCTACGGTAACTTCTCCCCAATCCAGCAGCTTTGCCAGGTCTGCCTGGGACAGGCCATATTGTTCCCTGATACCCACGATCTCATGGGATGTTAGCAGGTCGTGGCTTTTTCGATATGCGTTACACGCGTTCAGCAGGTTGGCGTTTTCCATTTTCCCAGATGCGAATTCGCTTTCATCTTCATCGCTATATTGGCAAAAATAATAAGTCTCCTCATAGGCTACCTCTTCACCTTTTATGATGGTGTGAGCGACCCGCTTTCTTTCCTCCACCTCGTGAATTTTATCGCACATAGGGCATTCCATTTGAATCTTCCGAACCAAATCATATTGTTTCATTGTCATGACTCCTTCCTGCCTGCGATCCTACTCATAGGGATGTTCCATCCTATGTTCCGCATAATGGAACGACAGGCATAAAATCCTGCGCTTTGCTTTTACTTTCAATTTGATATAAACCTGTTTGCCATTGATTTCTTTTCCGAACACAAACAGCAGCGGCGGCTTGCTGTCATCTCGGTCCACTAAAGTCTCCGCATACTCCTTGACACTCAATTCTCTGAGTCTATCCACAATGTCATAAGTATCGTAGCCGAGATCCATCAAGGTAAATGGCGTGGAGTATCGCGCTTTGTCCTTGCGAGATTTCACAATCAGAAGATTTCGATCAATGCTGAAACCTTCCCACGCCAGGATATCCTTTAGTTCTCGCAAAAATTTCTTTACAGTGGCTTTTTCTGAATGCATGCTGATTTTCATGAGTTTTTCCTCCAATCCCATACATTCTATCAATTGATATTATACATATCAATTGATAGAATGTCAATATAAATTTTATAATTTGCCGAATTTTATTCTTTATTATAACATATCTAGGAATTTATTACATCCTTTATTTCCTTTTATTTCAATTTTTATTAACTTCTTCTGTTTTCTGTAATATTCAATAATCAAACGCATTCCACTTTCCCTGCAAAATCACGCAAAAAAACTTCCAATCGAAATATCCGCTGTCTCGATTGGAAGCTTCTTTACTTTTAAAAAGCCCTCTCACATACAATTGCCGCAGGGATCATACCCCTTCTTCATCAGCTGCTCCTGGGTCCCCTGAAAGGTTTCCTTGTTGGATTCCTTCATGTCGTCCACGCTGGAGCAATCCGGTCTATGGAACTTTTTCGTATTGGTGTTCAAAACATAGGTTTCAGCGCCTGCCTGGACTGTTCCCTCCGCTTTCAGCCGCGCCTTTTCTCCCACGCCTTCTTTTCCTGAAAGGCTGCTGTCTCCCGTGGCATAATCAATGGAAATGCCAGGCTGATTGTTATACACGTACACATTGAAGGAAATGCCTTCTCCCTGGTCTTCCACGGACTGAGCTTCCATCTGCACGCCGCTTGCCACTAAATTATCTCCCTGGAAAACAGGCGTCACTCGATAAAGAACATGGTTATCTGTTTCCTTCACATAGTCCGCCACCATGTCTTCAAAAGGCAGCATGCCATCCACGTTCATGGCTCTGGTCCCTGTGATCAGATTTTCTTCATTGGCGTTTTCCCCTGTCAGCTGATAACCGATAAGATGGCAGCGATTGTACAAAGAATCTCCCTCCACAATATCATATCGCACGCTATGCCAGCCCGAAGGCTTTACCTGGCTGATGCTCCCTCGCCGCTCTGTAGGCATCAGGTCCGTCCCCACATTGGCAACAGCGACCCCGCACCTTCCCAAGCTGTCCAGATTGCTGTAAGATTCAAAGGATTCCGTGGTCAGATCCTGCCTTCTGAATCCAGGCTCGTTATCATTGACGACAATATATGGCTCCCCAGAATAGGCCGGCACATCCTGCAGAGTCTGAGCCGCGCTAGTTTCCGGAGCTGTCCCCGACTCTCCCGCAGTGTCCGAAGAACAACCCGTCCCCAGCACAAAGACCAATAAAAGAAGCGCTATGAAAATATGAATCTGTTTTCTCATTTCGTATAAACCACCTTTGTTATTGTTTCATGGGAATGGCCGGAAAATTCCTGTATATCCACCGGTCTCCAGCCCTTTTCCTCCAAATCTATGTCAAATCGAACATCCGCAGGGTATTTCCGATTCCAATTGTAAAGCAGAATCCTGCTGATGCTGGCTTCATAAGGCGCTGGACTGACATCTTCCGTAAAACACCAATCTTCCTCTCCTGCCTGGCGAAAAAAATTCTCATCCACCCTGATCCGGCTATCCTCCATGGAAGCGAACTGCCTGTAGGAATACCCGTTCATCCACAAAACACCCGTCCCCACTTCTTCCAATATGTCTTTTCTCACGACCCTGTCCTGGGACTGCCGCCTTTTATTGAACATCATGCCCATCGCGTCATCCACGCAGGCGATCAAAATCATGAAACATCCCTCCTCTCACTCCTTGTACTCCATTTTACCTTTCCATGGCATCAGACGCAACAAACTTTTACGCCGATTTTTTCAAATTTGTGGTACAATACTTAGGAGTGATTGAAAATGGGAGGAAATGAAATTATGGATACAAGAATCAAAGCTTTATCGGACCTGTTGGTCCATTATTCCTGCGACCTGCAGAAAGGGGACAAGATCCTCATCAGCTATGAGGGAGAATGCTGCAAGCCGCTGGTCCGGCAGATCATCAAAGACGTTTACGCCAGCGGCGGCCTTCCTTTTGTGGAAATTCGGGACTCTGCCATTACCCGGGAAATCATGCTGGGCTGTGAGGAAGAGCAGATCCAGTTCATGGATGAATACCAGCTGGCCCAGATGAAGGGCATGCAGGCTTATATCGCTGTGCGGGCCGGAAATAACACCGCAGAGCTTGCGGACGTGCCTTCGGAAAAGCTGAACATGTACAGCAATCTGACCCGTCCAGCCCTGGATTATCGGGTGAACAAGACAAAATGGGTAGTTCTGAGATACCCGAACAGTTCCATGGCGCAGCTGGCCAACACCAGCCTGGAAGCGTTCGAGGATTTTTATTTTGATGTCTGCACGCTGGATTATCGGAAAATGAGCGATGCCATGGACGCACTGGTAAATTTGATGGAAAAGACCGACCAAGTACAGATTAAAGGCCCTGGCACGGACTTAACCTTCTCCATCAAAGGCATCCCCGCCATCAAATGCGGCGGAGAGCGAAACATCCCTGACGGCGAAGTGTACACGGCCCCTGTGCGTGAATCCATGAACGGGATCATTTCTTACAACACGCCTTCCGAAGAGCAGGGCTTCACCTTTGAAAACATCGTCTTTGAAATCAAGGACGGGAAGATCGTCAAGGCCACGGCTAACAACGATGAGCGAATCAACGAGCTGCTGGACACGGACGAAGGCTCCCGCTACTTTGGTGAATTCGCTCTGGGGGTGAATCCTTATATCCTCCACCCGATGAAGGATACGCTCTTTGATGAAAAAATCGCTGGCAGCTTCCATCTGACACCAGGCGCTTCCTACGAGGACGCTTTTAATGGCAACAAATCCGCAGTCCACTGGGATCTAGTGATGATCCAAAGACCGGAATATGGCGGCGGGGAGATCTATTTTGATGATGTGTTGATCAGAAAGGATGGGATCTTCGTCATACCAGAGCTGGAATGCTTGAATCCGGAAAATTTGAAATAACGGTTTCCCAGCCACGTTCACAAGCCCCCTGGCCAAGGCCAGAGGGCTTATTATTAGGCATGTGACTTTCTCAGCGCCTGGATTAGGCCATATCGTCCCGCAGCGCGTCGATAATGTTTTCTTGTTTGATCTTTTTTGTAGTGTAGAGCATGGTGATGAAAATCACCAAGAACACGCCCAGCAGGCTGACCCCCATGCTGCCCCAAGGCGGCTGGAACTGGATTTCTCCGCCTCCTGCGACCATGCCCTTGAAAATCAACCAAGACAGCAGCGCTGACAAAGGCAGCCCCCACAGCATGGTCCTGGCTCCATACAATACGCATTCAAAGCGCATCATTTTGTTGAAGGACCGGTCAGACATGCCCACGGAGCGAAGCATGGCCAGCTCCCGCCTGCGCAGCTTGATATTAGTGGAAATGGTGTTGAACACATTGGCTACGGCGATCAGCGAAATCATGACCACGAAAACCAAAGTGAACAGGTCGATGATAAAGGTCAGATTTTTGTTGGTTTCCAGCATCTCGCTTACATTGTACAGCGTATAAGCACCTGTCTTTTCTACGCCTTTGAGCATTTCCCGTATGTCCGCGGCGGAGCGGATGGGATCCTCTGACCAAAATATCAATTCCTGCTGCTCCGGTGCGTCCAGCGCATCAAACTGGGATTTCATCCCATAAGGCACTTGTGCGATGAGCACGTAATTTTTCACCTGCGATCCATTGGCAGGCGGCGGATCCAGCGGGTAGGTATCCAGCAAAGTAGTGTTTCTAAGAGTCTTGGTCTGTTTGCCAGATTTTGTTCCAATGGTAAAATCCATGGTACGGCTGTTGAAGATATCTTTATTTCCCGGGAACTTGGCGACCACAATGGCTTTTGCGTCAGGCCCTGTGTATTCTTCTATGGACAGTCCCTGTTCTTTTACGAATGTTTCATAAATATCGTCTTCAATGAATTGAATATCCATCACTAACTCGATGGTTTCAGCGTTTGCGTCCACCCCCGCGTCCTTTAGGCACTCTTTCTGAAAATCCTGTGTCAAGTCCTTCACAGCGACCTGACAGGTGCCAGTAGCCAGGGTCTGATACGTGCTGTCCGTCACCGCCTGCGCGTTTTTCATGCTATCGTAAAACCGGAGCATCTTCTCTTCTCCCAGCTCTTGGCTGTAGAGCAGGATATCGCCATCTGCCTCTACCGCCGATTGCTTCGACATCTGGTCCAGGCTTCCGCTGAAAGCGTTCGCTGACACAAAGAGTATCACGCTCAAGGTAAGGGACAAGACAATGCTGCGGTAACGCCGCTTGTTTCTTTTGAAACTCTTGACCGCCAGCATTCCCTCTAACCCGTAGAGACGGCTCGTAAAGTTGGAAGTTTTCACGTTCTTGGCCTCTAGCTTGATTTCGCCTGTCTGACGGATACAGTCCATGACCGGCGTTCTCGCCGCCTTCTTTGCCGGGATGTAGGCGGAAATCAAAATGGTGATCAGGCTGATGGCTGCTGCGGCGGCAATGGCGGGCAGCGATACCTCCAGCGTCAGCGGCACATTGTCGTACATGATATTCCTGAAATTCTTTTCCACCAAGGCCAGCACCGCTTTGATGCTGGGGATGCCCATCAAGATCCCAATGGGGATCCCCACCACACCGACACAAATCCCTTCAAAGAGCACGGAGTTCCGCAGTTGTTTTTCCGTGGCTCCCACTGACATCAAGATCCCGAACTGATGGGTCCGCTCATTCAGCGAGATATGAAAGGAATTATAGATCAAAAATATGGAGCCCACCATGATGATGGCAATGACGATACCGCCAATAGCATAGAGGAGACCGTTGAACAGGTTGTTTTCGGAAAGTCCCAGGAAGCGCAGCACATCATCATTTAAAATATAAGCTTTTCCTTCCCCTGCCTCACTGAGATAATCCTGCAACTGACGGGGATCCTCTAGGGTGACAAAATCCATGAAACTGCCTGCCCTGTCTTTTTCGTCTCCTTTGGTAATCAAGGCGTATCCTGGTGCGCTGTTACCCGCAAAAACAGGACTCCTGCAGGTACCGACGATCTTATAGGATTTCTTCATTTTAGGCACGAATTCCTCGTTCTTGTCATAAGCTGCGTTTTGCCCTAAATCCTTTCCGTCCTTCATTCGCTCGCCTACTGTCAGATCAATGGTGTCGCCCACTTCCCATTTTATACCGCCTTCAAGAGCCAGCTTTTCCGTAATAACGGCTTCCCCGCTGTTTTTCGGCAGCCTGCCAGAGTACAAAGCAGTGGGCAGCGTTTCAAAAGCCTCCTGGCTGTATCCAGCCAGAAATAGATATGGCTTTTCCGAGTTTTCACAGCCTTTTAGCTGGGCGTAGCCGATATTCTTCACCACTGCGCTATCTGCCACTTCTTTCATTGTGGTCTGCTCTTGGACAAAAGCGTTGCTTACGTTCCAAAACGCTGCGTGCCACCCACCGTATTTTTCTATCGCTCCTTTCGCCACATAGGTCTGCAGAGAAACGGCAAAAGTGGAAACTGCTGTGATCAGAGCCGCAGACAACGCTACGCCAACGATGGTTACCATAGTCCTCGTACGATTCTTTTTTAGGCCTTGTAAAGCTACTTTGTGAAAAATGTTCATTGCCGGGTCACCCGCCTTTCGTCCTTCGTCACTTTTCCGTCCACAATGGTAACCACCCGCCCTGCCTGCGCAGCGATGCTCTCATCGTGAGTGACTAGGATCAGCGTCTGACCATATTTGCGATTGCTTTCCTTCAGCAGCCTGATGATCTCATGGCTGTTCCTGCTGTCCAGGGCTCCGGTCGGCTCGTCCGCCAGCATGACCGCAGGCGCGTTCATCAAAGCCCGTCCAATGGCCACCCGCTGCTGCTGGCCGCCGGAAAGCTGGTTCGGCAGATGGTTCTTTCTCTCCTGCAGCCCCAGCAGCTCCAACAAGTCGTTGAGCCGTTCTTCATTCACTTTCCTTTTGTCCATCAAGATCGGCAGGGTGATGTTTTCTACTACGTTCAGTGTTGGGATCAGGTTGTTGAACTGATAAATCAGTCCCACCTGACGGCGGCGGAAAATCGCCAGCTTTTCATTGTTTCCTCCATAAACGTTCTGACCCTCTAAATAAATCTTACCTCTAGTCGGTTTATCTACACCAGCGATGGCGTGCAAAAGGGTGGATTTCCCTGAACCAGAAGGGCCGATGATGGCAGTGAATTCCCCCTTTTCAATGGTCAGAGAAACTCTGTCCAGCGCAGTAACCTGGCTCTCCCCCTTGCCATAAACCTTGCTCAAGTTTTTCACCTTCAAAAACTCCATGATGTGAACCTCCTTCTTCGTTTGCCCAAATCAGGATCAGTCCCGTGAACTCCCCAGGCCCCCCTGCGGAGCGGCGCCAAATACAGCGGGTCCATAGCTCCTGTTTTGAGCTTGTTTTTATCATAGAATGTTTCTCTGACATTTCCGTGACTTTTCCATGAGAGATCTGTCACTTTGGAAAACGCATAGAAAATACTGCTCCGCCCTGCTGGTGATTTTTCGCAGCGATCATGCCGCCCTGTCTGACGATAATGGTCTTGCAGAGCGCCAGCCCGATCCCATATCCCGTGGCACCCGTGTCTTTTCCCCGATAAAATCGGTCAAACAGATGGGGCATCTCTTCTTCTTCAAATCCTGGCCCGCTGTCATGGATGGTGATCTCCGTAAAGAGCAACGTATCCTGGCAAAGGATTTCGATGCACCCCTTGTCGCCCGCGCTTTCTATGCAGTTTTTCAGGATGTTCTCCATGGCCTGCTGCAGCCAGTTTGGATCACCCCAGAGTTTCAGGCCTTTGGGCACCTCTATCCGCAAAGTGATCTGATGAAGCTCCATGGAAATAAGAAAAGGGCGCAGCGCCGCTTTGAACAGCTCTTCTGCGTCCATCCATTTGTTTTGGAAGACCACAATGCCCGCATCCAGGCGGGATAACTTCAGCAGCGAGGTGATGAGCCAGTCCATCTGCGTCAGCAAAGCTTCCGCTTCCCGCAGAAAATCTTTGTGTTTGCTTTCATCCGGCTCATTCTCCAGCAGCGATAAGATCAAATTCACGGAGGTCAGAGGAGTGCGGAGCTGGTGTGCGATATCTGCCAGAGAATCGGAAAGATGCTCTTTTTCCTGCTTCAAGGCATGGTTTTGTTCACGGATCCGAACCGTCATTTTCTTGATCTCGCTTTGGAGGATGGACAGCTCCCCTTCTTCCTCTTCGCTGATATACAGGTGGTCCGCATTATGGAGCACCCTGTTGATCTCATCCGCCATTTCCCCTAATCTCTTGTAGCGCGCCCTGGTAAACAGGAAAAAAGCCGCAGCAAAGGCAGCGGCGGAAAACAGCACCAGGATCCCAGCCGCCGCACAGAGCGCGAACCCCGCTGCCCCGGCAATGACGGTCATCCCTGCGAAAACACCGATAAGCGTTCGAATCTCTTTATTTTTGAGCATCTTCGCCTCCTAGCCTGTAACCTGTTCCCCGGACAGTCAAAATGATCTGTGGGTCAGATGGATCTTCTTCGATTTTTTCCCGCAGGCGTTTGATATATACGGTCAGCGTATTGTCATTGACAAACTCCCCTGCCGCGTCCCACAATTCATCCAGCAGCCGGTCCCGTGTGAGTATGATTTTCGGATTAGCGGTGAAAGTCAGCAGCAAGCGGTATTCCAGCGGGGAAAGGAAGATCTCTTTGCCATCCTTTTTCACGATGCCACTGGCCGTGTCCACATGCAGCCCGTGAATCTGGAAAACGGAAGTCCAGCGGCCGCTTTTCCGCAGAGCTGTTTTGACCCGGGCCACTAATTCCCGAGGGCGGAAGGGCTTGACCACATAATCGTCTGCCCCCATGTTCAGCCCGGTCACTACGCTGGCTTCATCCCCGGAAGCAGTCAGAAAGATCACCGGGATGTCTCCTGCTTCTTTGATTTCCGTATAAAGCGCAAAGCCGTTTCCATCAGGCAGGGAAATATCCACCAGCGCCAAATCAAAGGCCTCCTCTTCCAGGCGATCTGCTGCGGCCTTCTGTCCAGGAGCATGGACCGGGTGAAATCCCTCTGAGCGAAGGAGCAGCATGAGATTTTTGGCAATCGCCTTATCATCCTCTACCAAAAGAATCCGTTTCATCTGTTTTGTCCAACCTTTCTCGATCATTTCTTTTTTCAGCGGCCCTAGTCAGCCGCCCGTATGTTCCGTTGACATTGAATCCTGCGTTTATTATATGGCGAAAATGCTGAAAACACAACTTACAGAATCGTCACTTTACTAGCCTCTGCCCGGTTTGTGGCCCTGTTCCACCATGGAGCTGACCGCCGCTTTTTCAAGGCGGGAGCGGTGCCCATGGTTTTGACGTGGGAGCCTTTCCTACACAAAAAGAGTCCTCGCCGGATTTTGTCAGCGAAGACTCTCTCGTTTTTATTCCTTATCTTTTTTTCTTTTTCAGTCCAATCACAATTGCGATGATCAAAATTAGGATCACCGCCCCGATGCCCACCACCGGCAAATAAGAGACTTTTCCTTTGGTCTCTTGCTGTTCCGCCTGCGTCTGATCATCAGGCTCAGGCTGCGCAGTCTCCGTTGGAGCAGTCGTTGCCTCTTGCGTGGTTTCCTCCGTGGTCTCTTCTATTGTGGATTCCTCGGTGGCTGCCGTAGTTGGTGCGGCTTTGATGCTCACTGTCTTGCTGGCGGAAGGTTGACCCATATCCTGATCCCCATCCAGATTCTGGGTTTCCAGGGTCTCCAGATCCAAACCAGTGCTCCCGGAGCCAACAGCTTTAAATTTCACGCGAAAGGCTAGTTTCCCGCTGGCATCGTCCGCATAAGCTTTCAATTCCACCAGTCCAGCGTCACCCTGGCTGCTGCCGCCAGACAAGTACTGGAGTTTGCTGGTGTCATAGGATAACTGCCCGTTAACATAGCCTAAGGAACTGCCTTTGTATGTAACCGTCACCGTCATTGTCTTTCCCATATCCGCCGAGCCGCTTCCTGAAATGGAAACACTGGAAGACGCGCCAAAGACAGTCGCCGGGATCATCGCTGACAATAGGAACACTGCCGCGACCCATAATTTTATTCTTCTTTTCATGGCTTCTCCTTTATCAAGGCCTTGCGCAAGGGCTGGCCGGCATCCCGCTGTACACTGGGATATGGAAAGTGATCGGATAGTCGGCACTGGATTCATAAGCGTACCGCAGGATCTTTCCTTCACTTTCACCACCAGCCGTATTGGTCATGTACTGGTGGGTGGCCACATTGTTCAGCCCGTTCATCACATTGAATTTCTTCGTATAATATGTATACTGCTTGTTGGTCAGATAGTTGCTGGAATAGTAGCTGGCGCCTCCGGCCAGGGATTTCTCAATGGAGTTCCACGGTCTGCCGTAGGAAGTCGCGCCTGTCCCCGCGCCCTTTGCCCACCACAAGCCACGCTCTGTGGCACTCATGGTGCTGGTGGTGTAGGCTCCGATGTTAAAGTGGTTGTAGATTCCTTTATAACCGGAATACTTGCCGGAAATCAATCCGCTGCCGCCTTTCCAGCCCTGCTCCTGAATCACCATGGCTGTGATCACGTTAGGGTTCACCTTGGAATTCACCCCGGCGTTGTACAGATTATCGATATAGCTGGTAGTGTTCATGAAACAGTTGCTGCGGGAAACCATGCTCTTGATGGTCTCCTTTGTCTGGGACGCCGCGTCAAAATTGTGATCCATGAACTGATAAATGGACGTAGTATTGAAGAAATTCCTCGGGTCCATGTAGTAAGCCACGATCTCCTGGGACGCCGCGTTCCATCTGCCGTCAAAGGCCGTGTATTTTCCTGTGGAACTGTTGTATGCTCCTGGTGCTTTTGACTTCCAGGAATCTGGTGAAGATGGTTCCACTAAATTGATGCCGATCTTCATTTCCTTGGACAAAGCGCTGGACCAGTCGATCCCTGTGTTCTGCGCTTTGAAGATCCACTGCGGATGCGCTTGATGGAGTACTCTCAGCCCGCTCTTGTAGCTGTCCGGGAATCCCTGCTGAGTCATCCATGTCTCAAACTCCGCGTCGCTGAGGTTGGAGCCATCCAAATTAGAACCCGCAGGCGGCGTGTCATTGACCAATGTGATATAGCTGGAAAGGACATAGCCTTTCTTGGACGCGCTGTAATTGAATTTGTACCACGTCTGCCCAGAGGAGCTCTTCACTTTGGACAGAACCGTGATGGTTTTTCCTTTTGCCAGGCTGCCCAGCTTCGCATAATTCGTTCCGGCGCCTTTCCGTACATTGAGAGGGCCGTCATTGACCTTTCCTTTTTTGTTGACTGCCGTTTCTTTTGGCGCAGGAGCCGCAGCAGCTTTCAGTTTTACATATTTAGAAAGAACATAGCCGGTTTTCGAGCCGTGCTTGATCCGATACCATTTGGCCTTGTCTTTTCCTGTCCGCTCGCCAGTCACTGTTACGGCGGCATTCTTTTTCAGGGTCCCGATCTTTTTGTAACCGGATCCCGCGTTGCCCCGAACATTGAGAGGGCCCTCTTTAATGGTGCCTTTTTTTGTTGGTGAGTAGGCTTTGATTTTGCCCAAAGCAGCTGTCTTTTTGGCCGCTGTGGTCTTCAGCTTCACGTGCTTCGCAAGCACATAACCTGTCTTCGAGCTAAATTTGATCTTGTACCATTTCACGCCCTTTTTATTCTTTTTTGACCCTTTAATAGTAATGGCCTTCCCTTTTTTCAGGGTCCCGATCTTTTTGTAAGAAGTCCCTGCATTTTTGCGCACGGTCAGGGGTCCGTTTTTCACCACGCCTTTCTTTGTGGCAGCATACGCGTCCGCGCCGCCCATAGCTGGCACTGCGGCAAAAATAGCCAGCAATAGAAACAGCGCAGTAATCACTGCCACACATTTACTGCTTGTCCTTGTTGACATCATTCGTTTCTCCTATTCATAGAAATTTCCCTAAACTTTGATTCACATCTCCTTCAGTTTACAGCATCCCCTTTTTGATGTCAATGGTTCGACAGTTTTCTCACAGAAATTACAAATTCCAGTATGTCTCGAACGCAAAAAGACTGCTATGCTTTTTATCATAACAGCCTTTTCAATTATTTAGATATGCTGGTACTCTTTCTTTCCATTGCTGGTCACAGCCTGGAAAATGCCTCGGGTACTGATCTGGTTTTCTGAGAGCACCGCAATGATTCTCTGCAGGTCATATCCTGTTACCAGCAGCGCCTGCCCGCAGGTGCGCAAAAGCTGAGTCGGGACTCGCTGCTGCTTGGAATGGATCCCCTGTTCCATCAATTTATCCCTTGCGTACATGGCCTTGTAAAAAGACGAAAATGTAAGCAAGTATTCAAGTTCAGGTCTGCGCAAAAAAAGGACCTCCTGTCTATCTCTTATATGATCTTTTTCATCATTTGTATGTAAAGATCTTTGATAGACGCCTTTTCTGCTTTTTCCGCGGCTGTCATAGGGAATCTCCCGATTTCCGCCCCATCCTGATAGACCACCAGTTCTCCTACTTTCTGGCCTTTTTTGATCGGTGGACGCATGGCATCGTCCATTTCAATTTTGGTTTTGATGCTGCCTTTTTTGCCCTTTTTCACTAGCACAGACTTTTCCTCTTCTAAAACCGCTGTGATCTTTGAAGGCGCTCCCTTTTGAATCTTGAGGGATTTCTGGGTCTTGCCCTGTTCCCCGATTTTCACGCTTTCATAGTTGGCAAAGCCATAGTCGAACATTTTACTGATTTCCGCGAATCGGATCTTGGAAGTCTTGCAGCCCAGGATCACTGCCACCAGTCTGGTTCCGCCCCGCTCCGCCGCGCCTGACAGACAGTAACCCGCATCTTGCGTGAATCCTGTTTTGATGCCAATGGCGCCGGAATACTGTTTGATGAGCCTGTTGGTGTTTGTCAGCCCGAATTCTTTTTCCTTGCCCGGAAGCCCCACTTTGATAGTGGCTTGCCACCTGGTGAACCATTCCTTTGTTTTTGGAAAGCGAAGGAGTTGGCGGGACATCACTGCTATATCATATGCGCTGGTATAATGGTTTGCTACTGGCAGCCCGTTGGTGTTCACGAAATTCGTGTCTTTCATGTCCAGCTCCCGGGCTCTCTGGTTCATCCGTTCCACGAACATTTCCACGCTTCCTGCCAAATGCTCAGCTAGGGCCACGCATCCATCGTTGGCGCTGACCATGGCAACGCCCATGAGCAGTTCTTCCACCGTGTGCTGTTCCCCAGGTTCCATGTACATCTGACTGCCGCCCATGGAAGCGGCTTTCTCGGAAATGGTCACCGTGTCCTTCATGCTGATTTTCCCGTCTTCACAAGCCTCCAGGATCAGCAGCATGGTCATGACTTTTGTGACTGACGCAGGCGGGAGCCTTTTATGCGCGTCCTGGGCGAACAGGACTTCTCCGCTGGCCGCGTCCATCAGCACAGCCGATTTCGCATCCAGTGCGAGACCGGTCTCTTTTTCCGATGGCTCTGCCCTCGCGTTTACAATGGATATGCTTCGTTCCTCCGGCTGGAACCGGTCAATGCCCATGAACCCGCCAATCAGCAGCGCCGCCACCAGGCAGCAGCTGATCACTTTCTTTTTCACACAAAAAACCCCCTTATTTCCGCGAATCACTGATTGATCGAACAAAGTCGGTTTCGCTGATTTTTTGTTAGCCTTAGACTTTGCTGACATTCCGGAAATATCATGAATCATATTTCCTACACCATAGGATATTCACAGGATTGGGGGTTTAGTACGAAATAGTTTATAAAAGGGTCTGGGTTATGGCTTGATCAAACATACCAAACCGGCAATTGCAGAATATTTTCTCTCAAGGCTCCTGGCTGCGGACAGAGGCATATGATCGCTCCCATTCCCCGCTTTTTATCGGGGATCCCATCCAGGATCGTGAAGGCGCTGGTCTGATCCGCTGATACGGAAGAACCTTTTTTTATTTCAATTGGATACAGCGTGCCGTTCTCCTCAATAATAAGATCAATTTCACTTTCTATCCTTTTTTCTTGGTCATGGACTTTTTTCTTATCTCTGCCTCGATAAAATGAAACACAGTAACGATAGTCGATCCCCTTGTTGGAATAGGATTTGAGGATCTCTGAAATCACGAAAGTTTCAAAAAACGCACCGCTCATCGCGCCATTGGCAAGGGTTTCCGGTGTCAGCCATCTGGTGAGGTACGCAGCCAGTCCCGTGTCTCTGAAATAAACTTTCGGTGTTTTGATCGCTCGCTTCAATACGGATGACGTGAACGGCTCCAGCAGATAGATGATGCCCGAAGCTTCCAAGATCGACATCCACCTTTTGATGGTGGTCTGATCTTTTCCTATATCATCAGCTATGTTGGCGTAATTGACCAATTGTCCTGTCCTTGCCGCCACAGCGATCATAAATTTTCTAAAGTCATCTAGGTTTTGCACAGCCGACAATTTCCGAACATCGCGTTCCAGATATGTCTTTATATAACTAGAGAAAAAGGCAGACCATTCCACATCGGGGTTTTGCAGTTCCGGATAACTGCCTCTGTGTATGACTTCCCAGATATTCTCGAAAGGCTTGACAGTTTTTCCCCGCTCCTGCACATATTCTATGGTTGGAACAAATGACTCGCAAAAAGGATCGCCTTGGATCTCTCGCATGGATAAACCGGACAATTCTATGATGCTGACGCGGCCAGACAAGGACTCTGACGCGCCTTCCATCAGTTCCAAAGGCTGCGATCCGGACAAGCAAAACAACCCACGCTCATCGCTCTCGTCGCATTTCAGCTTGATATATCTGAAAAGTCCTGGCACTCGCTGCACTTCATCGTAAATCACTGGCGGAGGATTCAGCATCATGAACATGTTGGGCTGTTCTTTTGCCTGGTCTTCCACAAAGGGATCGTCAATGGGCACATATCTCTTTTCAGGAAACAGTCTTTTGATCATGGTTGATTTTCCTGTCTGCCTCGCCCCTGTCACCAGTACGCTTTTAAATGTTTTCTCAGATTTTAAAACCACATCCTCGATCGCTCGCTTGATATATTCCATGTCTCCCTCCGTTTTGATGAATCTAGTATTAGATACTGGATTTATCATATGATATCACGCATTGCGGGGCATGTCAAAGCGTTGTTTGGGGGCAGGTCTGGAAAAATCAATTTTTCAATGTTCTATACGAATCCGTCCAGAGAAGCCATGTGATCAAGAAGTCATTGCGCCAACAAATGGCTGACTTGGGCATAAAAATTGTGGAATTTTAGGCTGAGAGGCCATATCGGACAGTTTTTTGTTGGTTTTCCAATATTTGAGTGCGTAAAACTGGAAATTTTGGGCTGTACCCCAAAAAGTAGATGAAAAGCGGATGAGATTTCCGCGAAAAATTCGCTCCACTCCCTTGACACGGAGCCTCCTGGATCGTGGCTCCGGCCGACAACGGCGGCACATGTGTCGGGCTTCTTCCAGGCCGCTGATCTTCCTGTCCAACGCTTCCAGTTTCAGCGTGTTCCAGAAACTTTCCATCGGTGCGTTGTCCCAGCAGTTCCCCTTCCGGCTCATGCTGCGCACGCACTCGTGTTCCTCCAGCTTTTCTCGATACGCCTTGGAACAATACGTCGATCCCCGGTCCGAACGCAACAGGCAGCCTTTTAGACTCCCGCAGCGCTCTTTCGCGTCTTTCAACGCCGCCAGCACCAGTTCTTTGTCGTTGTTTTCGCTCATGGCCATCCCCACGATTTTTCTCCCGTGCAGGTCCAATATGGCCGCCAGGTACACGAATCCTTTGGATGTCCAAATGTACGTCGTGTCGCTGACCATTTTTTCTTTGGGGCCTTTCGTTTGGAAATCCCGATTTAAGTGGTTTTCCGCCACCGGAAGTCCGTGCTTGGAGTCCGTGGTCTTCGCTTTCGTTTTTCGTTTCCGGCACAGCCCTTTCATCCCGTTCTGATTCATGACGCGCCGCGCTCGTTTGTGATTGATCGGCTCGTTGCGTTTTTTTCGCGGCAGGGCGGTCATGGGTCGCACGCCCAGGGCGACGCGGTGTTCGCCGTTGATCCGCTCCATCTCTTCGAGGAGCTTCCGATCCGCTTCTTGGCGGCTCGTTTTCCCGCGAGCCCGCCACTTGTGGTACCCGCTGACCGACACTTTCAGCGTTTCGACCATCTTCGCCAGGGGCCACTTTCCTCGGTTCTCTTCCATGAACTGAAAAGCGTCCTCTGTTTTCATCGGTCGTTCTTGGCGAAGAAGGCCAAGGCTTTTTTATGATTTCTAGCTCCTGTCGCAATTCCTTGTTTTCTTTGCGTTCTTTCCGCAGTTCGTCTTTCAGGTCTTGGATTTCTTTTTCTTTCAATTCTTTGCCGCTTTTGTGGAAGTATGCTTCGCCGTGTTCTTGATATCCTTTTTTCCATGCGCGGATCGCTCCGGCGTCCACTTCCAATTCGCGGGCCATCGCTGAGATGGACGGGTATTCGTGGATCTTTTTCACGACTTCGAGTTTGAATTCTGGTGTGTACATTTTTTTCCTCCATTTGTTTCTTCTCTAGTTTACCATGTTTTCGACATTGTCTACAAATGGGGTACACTTCACTTTTAATGTTTTTTCCAGCTTTTCCGCAATTTTTATCTTTGATTTTTCGATTTGTTGGCGTGATGGTTTCTGCAGTTTTATCAACTCTTAAAATTCGCTTTTTAGATTTGCAGGTTTTCGGTAATTGCCACAAAAAATTCTTTGCTCCACATATCGAGCATATCTGGATTTTTGATAAAAGGCATCACATCTTGTTTTGCCTGTTCAAAATCTATGGCGGCAAATCTGCTTTGTAGCAGCGCTTTCACATCTTGCAAAGTCAAGGACGCCGTTTCATCTACATGCCCTGTTTGCGCAAGCCTTGCCTGTAGATGTTTTATATTCAGCGGTACCATTTTGCTCAAATAAAACACATAATCGTATAAATCACGCCCTTTGACTCTATCTTTCCATCCACGGCAAAGCACCGCATGAAGTTTCCCCGCAAATAAAGACGGCATGTCATATAAAGCAATTTGGTATGGAATCGGTAATAATTGATATTTATTTTCATAAGACGCATACGCTGGAGGGTTTGTATCCACCTCAAATTTTACTTTTATCGCTTCGTTAGAGGCTACTAAATTTTGCGCAGGGTTTGGAAAGAAAATCAGCATGTGTTCTTTTGTGTTTCCTTTCACAAAAGCCGACTTTATATCAGAATCTACCGTTTTTTTCTTCTCCTCTACTTTGAAATTCAAACCATATGAGCGAATCTCCTTTTCTAAAATAGGCAGAAACGCACTAAAATCAAATTTCTCATCAGGCTTTTTTAACGAAAAGTCCAAATCCTCCGAGAAACGGTCCAGTCCATAAAAGATACGCAATGCGGTACCGCCATAAAAAGCGGCATTTTTAAAGAATCCCCCGCGACTTAAGCCGCAAAGAACGATTTCTTGTATCACTTCTTTAATTCTGTTTTTCTTGTCATAAACTGTTACGGCCTCATGCCTATCCACCATCTGCTTTAAAATATTGTCCATTGATTACCCCTCTCTTTTTGCCAAGGACTGTAACAATTTGTGATTTTGAGTTTTGTATAACCCACACAGATTTTGCAATTTGCGCATATCCAACTTAGCAAAGGCTTCTCGCTCTATCCTTAAATCATCAAATAAATATGATTTCAAACCCTGTATATTTTTTAACGGAGCTATTTTGTACAGCATGTCGCAAATGGCCTTTTCTGCTGTTGCCATTTGATAAGCATAGCCATTTTCAACATGAAAAGCGACTTCCACCGGATATGCGCTGTCAGGTATGTCTCTATAAGAAAAAACACCGAAGGATGTGATATGTTGCTTGATTTTTTTCTTCCCCACAGTCGCACATGTAAAATGATATACAGCTTCTGGAATAAGATGGTGGTGTCCCAATGCGAATTCAAAAGAAAGATAAGAAGGTCCATATATGCTCGCAGCCAGACAATACCCAGGTGTAGATGGATCTGTCTCATATAATCCCCTAATGATCGGAATCAATGCGCCCGCTTCTACCATTCGTTTTATTTTTGCATTTGGATTGCGATATTCATTCAATTCATTTTTTAATATTTCAGTTGTTTTTATCATATTTTCACCACTTAATGCAATTATAGTGCATCAAGTGGTGAAAATCAAGTAAATAAAGCTTCTATTGTGGATTTGTTTGGGAACTATTTCACCTTTCCTTTTTTCACCGAACTATATGCGCCATACAGTTTCGTTTTTCCCACCTGTTTGTAAGCTCTCACTTTTACAAAATACGTTTTTCTTGGTTTTACTTTTGTGATCACCTTTTTCGCTATCTTATTCCGGTTGATGGTCACATGCTTTTTGCCTTTGGTGAATTTCTTGTTCTGCGCATAAGTGATCTGATATCCGGTGGCTTTCTTGTCTTTTTTCCAGCTTACCGTCATTTTCTTTTTAGCGGCTTTCACCTTGACCACCGTCACTTTTTTCGGCTTTACCGTGATCGCGACTTGCGCCCTAGCTTGATTATATTTTGATGTGGCCGCCGCAGTGATGGTGATCATAGCCTTGCCAGTTCCCCTGATCGTTACCTTTCCCGCAGGGCTGACGGCTACTACTCTTGGATCACTGGATCGGTAAGTCAATTTCCCCTGGGCTTTTGCTTTGAGCCAGAACGCTTTGTCCCCATAGGTCTTCATAATGGCTTTGCCGACTCCCCATATGCGCTGGTTCGCCTTGCTGCTCTCATCGGCTGTCTTGACTGCAAAGTTTTTTGTGGCGGCTCCCGTGTAATTACCCTGCCCGGTAATGATGACAATGATGCGCCCGCTGCTAGGATCATCGCTGTAGGAAACCGTATAATCCGTTCCTTCTTCCAAGATCACGGCCCCATCGCTGACCGTGATATCTCTGACGATCACTTCACCTGCCCTGGTTTTATCCACGGTCCCGCTGATGACAGCGCCGCCGATGGATTTTGCTCTGATGGTAAAGCTTTTGCTGATTGTTCCGGTATAATTCCCTTGGCCTGTGATTTCCACGTTCGCCGTTCCTGCATCAATATGATCAAAATAATCCAGGGTGTAATCCGTCCCTTCTTTTAGCGCCTCCCCGCCATAGGTGACGGTCACATCAGGCCGCTGTGCCTTTCCATTGTAAACGCAGACTTCTGGCTCCAATGACACATGATTTTCATTTAACGTGGTGACGAACTTGCCGGTGAGTGCTCGTTCCTTTTCAGCTTGAAAACCGTATATTTCTTCTGTGCTGACACAAGTTTCATCTTCATACCACCCGGCAAATTCTGTGTCTGCCTGCTCGTAGGCCCTTAAAGTCACTTCATCTCCACGCACATAAATGCCATCGCCGGTCACATCGCCATTGCCTTCCGCTGTTACGTTGATTTGAATGGATTTCCAATCCGCGCTCCCTACTCCGATGCTTTCAAATGGAATCTGGTTTTCCTGCGCATAGACTTCGGCATAGGAATTGGTATATCCATAAATCGTCAGCTGGTCACACTTTCTAAATGCGTTATATTCTATGAACCTCACGCTTTCTGGGATCTCGACCCTTGTTAAAGCTGTGTTTCCTTCAAAAGCACAGCTTCCGATCTCTTCCATGCCATCAGGGAAGGAAAGGCTTTCCAGGCCAGTGCAATATTCAAAAGATCCACCGTCGATCTTCTTTAAATTCGCACCAAAGGTTACGCATTTTAAATTCTTACAGCTACTAAACGCCCAGGCTTTGATTTCCGTTATGCTATCTGGAAGCGTGATTTGTTCAAGGCCCGTGCAGTTCGCAAGCAGTGCTGTGATCACCTCTGTTATTCCCTCTTCAAAGGTCACTTTTTTCAGGCCTTTACAAAGCGTGAAGACCCCGTCATAGTTTCCCCATTCGCCAGCGTCATACGTGGTCAGACTTTTGGGAATCTCGATTTCTGTCAATGCATCACATTTGTAAAAACTCCCTTCGCCAATGGATTCCAGGTTTTTAGGCAGGTTTACATTTTTTAATTTTTCGCACCCAGAAAAGGCATCCTTTCCAATTGTTGTAAGACCATCCGGCAATGTGGCTTCTTCCAGATTAGCGCAGCCATAAAACGCATTTGCCCCAATCTCTTTTAATCCTTTATTAAATGTTACATGTCGTAGATTTTCGCAACCCCAAAATGCCATCCCCCCTACTTTCATTATACTGTCAGGGATCACGATTTCTTCAAGACCCGTACAATTTTCCAGCAACTCCGCCATGATCACTGTCGTTCCTTCTTCAAAGGTTACTTTCTTCAGTCCCTCACAAAACCGGAAGGCTCCACCATAAGTTCCCCCATAACCACCATCATAGTTTATCAAACTCTTAGGAATTTCGATTTCCGTTAATGCATTACACTTTCCAAAACTCCCGATTCCAATTGACTCCAGGTTCCTTGATAGTTTTGCTGTCCTTAGCTTCGTACAGCCAGAAAACGCACTTGTTTCTATTGTCGTCACGCTATCCGGCAATACCACCTCTTCTAGGCTAGTACAGTTATAAAAGGAATCATTTCCTACCACCTTTAGATTCTTGCCGAATGACACACGTTTTAAATTTTCACAACCATCAAATGCCATTCCCCCTATTTTCGTTACACTGTCTGGAATCACGATCTCTTCAAGGCCCGTACAATTTGCGAAGAGGCCTCCCAAAACTGTCGTTGTTCCCTCCTCAAAAGTCACTTTCTTTAAACCTTTGCAAAACCGGAAAGCTCCTGCAGCATTTCCACCATAACCGCTCTCATACGCTGTCAGACTTTTTGGGATCTCAATTTCTGTCAATGCGTTACATTGCGCAAAACAGCCATTTCCAACTGATACCAAATTTCTTGATAATTTTACCATTTTCAAATTCTCACACCTAGAAAATGCACCTGGTTCTATTGTCATCACGCTATCTGGCATTAAGAGTTCTTCCAATCCACTGCAATAGTCGAATGCGCTGCTGCCTATTATCGCTACACTATCCGGTAGCAAGAGTTCTTTCAATCCAACGCAATAGTCGAACGCATTGCTGCCTATTGTCTTCAAATTCTTACCGAAATCTATATACTTTAAATTTTTACATCCATTAAAGGCACTTCCTTTGATTTCTGTTATACTGTCAGGAAGAGTAATTTCCTCCAGACCCGTACAGCTCTCAAATAGGCTTACAATGACCGATGTGGTCCCTGCTTCAAATCTCACTTCTTTTAAACTTTCACAATATTGAAAGGGCCCTGGCTCTTGCTCTCCGATGATCCCCTCATACCATTCAACTTTTTCCAAACTCTTAGGAATCTCGATTTCCGTCAGTGCCTTACAATTCCGAAAGCTTCCCTGCCCAATGGTTTTCAGGTTCTTAGGCAGTGTGACCATCCGCAAATTCTGGCAATCACAAAAAGCATAAGGCATCAATGTGGTCAAGGTGTCGGGAAGCGTGACACTGGTCAGGCTTCCGCAATCTGCAAAAGCCATCGAACTGATGGTGACCACGGGAACGCCCGCTATGCTGTCTGGAACATGCACCGTTCCATTAGTGTTGGCCAGGCTCGCATCCGTCACCTGCACGATGGCTCCTGTGGTTTTGTTGAATTTCACGCTCCCGCCAAGCGCCGCCACTTCTATGTCAACGACCTCTCCTTTTTGTTCTTCACCAATAATGACATCCATTCCAAAACAAAAGCTATGGGCAGCCAGTATGACCGCAAATAGAAATGTGTAAATCATCACACGATATAATTTCTTGTTCATTTTCATCCTCCGTTGTTTTTCATTTGCACATCTTCAATATATATATTATAAATCTATATTTTATATATAGTTAAGAATTTATTATATTTATACTATCACTTTTTATCAACTATTACAATAGCATGTCATATTTTGCGAAAACAAACATCTAAACATTGTTCATGCCTTGGCCAATGCGTAGTGCACAAAGAAGTCACAGGAGTCATCCCACCAATAAATCCAAAAATTAAGGAGAAAAATTGTGTAAAAGGCAGGAAAAGTCTTTGAAAATTTCAATTGTACGCTGTAAGAGCAGCACAGGCACTCATTGAAGGGTGCCTTTTATATTTCTGCTAACCAAACCATCATCTGTCATCTTTTCTCTTGAAGTGAAGATAGAAAAACCTCGGCAAGTGATTCATCTAGACACCGCTCACGTCTTAACCAACGCATGGCTTACAGGAAAACATACACGCAAAAAGCATTTTACCACCAAACGGGATTATTTTTGGATTTGGTGGTAAAATTTTAGAGTAAAAAGTAATATTTTGTATATTAAAGTAATACAATTGGATATCATTATATTTATGGAATTAAAATCATGAAAAATAGACTGATTTTTTCTTGAAATTGTGATGCTTCTGTGAAGTTTTACCACCAAACAAAATATTTTTTGGATTTGGCGGTAAAACCCGCGAACTCTCTAATCCTCAACCCTCAAACATCCCAACAGAACACAGCCCAAGTCGCAAGATCATGCTGGATTTCTTGCTGGCTCCGCTTCTGTCGGCATCAGTATTTGTCGAGGTCACTACTCAATAGCCATGACCTCGCTTTGATAGCTTGCGGCCTCTTTCTACTTGCGACTTTTACCCCTGCCGCCAGCCAAACCTCAATCCGCCTGCGACAAATACTTCTGGTAAAGCTCCATGATCTCCTTGTAATAGGTCTTGCTGATCTCACAGCTAAAATCATTTTCCCAGGAAAACACAGGCTTCCAGATGTTTCTCCGCTCCTTCTGAATGTCCTTCACCTTTTTCAGATTCACAGCAAAAGATTTGTGGCACCGGACAAAATATGGCTCATTGATTTCTCGCAGGGTCATGTCTATGGTCTGACGAGGCAGACGGTAACTCTTTGTCCCAGCATAAAGATAGCAGTCCCTGCCCATGGCTTCCAAACCCAAGATGGTTTCTGCGTCAATGAGTTTCACGTCCTGATCTGTTTTGAAAGGGATGATTCGCTTCAATTTCTTCGGCTTCGCTTCCCGCCCCAGGGTTTCCAATAGCGGTCCGATGCGCTGTCTCACAGTTCCCTCGGAAATCGGTTTGACCAAATAACTGTAGCAATGATATTCCTGAAACGCGTCCAGCTGTCCCATGGAATATCCTGTGACAAAGACAATGGGCGTCAGGATATAACGCTGGCACTCCCTGATTTTCTCCGCCAAGGTAAATCCATCCATGTGGGGCAGCTGCCGGTCAATGAAAATGATGTGGATCCGTTTTTTCTGACTCTTGATGTGCTCTAGAGCTTCCGGCCCATCTGAAAACACAGCGCAGGAAAGCCTTGGCTGGATCCTCTTTAAAATATGCAGCAGTGCTTTTGCGTCCCGTTCATCATCCTCAATGATTATCCCTTTTAGCATGTTGTCCTCCTATTTCCATCCTGAGACTGTCGTTTCATGGCATATTTTGCAATTTCGTATCAAATGTATTGAATTTCGGGAGTTATATTTTATGATTTAGAAGAAATAACCGCTGCGGTATTTTCACAGTCTGAATAAAGAAGGTGATGAAAATGACAAAGCTCAAAGACGCACTTTTGTCACAGCCTGATATCAGCGATCTGGATCAGTTGAAAATTTCCTATGCCCTTGAACTTTTGCGCAACGAATCCATCAAAACTGTCTTATATTGCGCGTTCTTCCTTGCCATAGGATATCTGCCGGCGCTGCTTTTATGCATAGCGATCTCCTGTACAGTGCGCGTTTTTTCGGGCGGCATTCATATGAAAACAAACATAGGGTGCTTTGTCATGGGGTTCATTATGCTTTGCGGGGAAATCCTGCTGCTTCCTTCCCTGCCTCTGCCTCAACTGGCATACATGGCCTTGTTGTGGATCAGCATCGCTATCATCTGCCTATTGTCCCCCATCGCCTCTTACAAGCGTCCCTTCAAAACACAAAAGCGCTATGCGCTGTGCAAGAAATGGGCCGTTTTATTCAGCATTGCTTGGGGGCTGGCGCTGACCTTTTGCTTCCAGCCTTCCTTGCCGCAGCACTGCGGGGTCTGGTATTTGGTCATACAGGCGATCCAGCTGGTATGCCAATCCATCTATCGTTATTACAAAAATACAAATCCGATTGGAGGTCAAAATCATGTTTAAAAAAATCATCAATTCCGTTTTACCAGTTTTCGCTCTTACATTGGTCGCACTGGCTGATATGGCAACGTCCACTTCTACGTTCTTTTATCATGGCGAACCGGATTGTCCAGAAGAATTAATGAAATAAATTTTTACCATGATAATATCTTCATTTTGCCGAATCTCTAGCTTCCCGCCATACCGTTCGGCAATTGTTTTTACATTGAAAAGGCCATACCCCCGCAAATGGCCTTTTTTGGTGGAGGCTCCCAATTCTGCCATTTGTCCTGTGCCAAGAAAACGCTCGGATAAGGAGTTTATCGTTTGGATAAACACAAATCTTTCCCTTCTTCCAATTTCAAAGAAGACCTTCCTCTGCTCATCATTCATTAGTTCCACAGCTTCAAACGCATTATCGAGCAAATTACCTACAAGCTCTACTATTTCTGTCTGCGCACATGGGAACTCCACTGTTTCACTTACCAACATACTTAAAAGAATCCCCTTTTGTTCAGCCTCTTTCCGTTTACTATGTAATACCGCAGATAGAATGCCATCTCCTGCATAAACAGTACCCCGATAGGCATCGTCTCTTGAAATCAGTTGTTCTATGTATCCCTTTGCAGCTTGTACTTGCTGTGCGCTTTCGTCTCCATCGAGAATCACCTGAAGTGTTTTAAGATGTTTAGAGAACTCATGTTGTTCCGCAGCCATTTGTTGAAGAAATCCCTCTTTTAACTCCATTAGGAGTTTTTGATTCTTTAATTCTTCTGCCTGCTGTTGATTTTTCATTAACTTGAAGGCTAATATCAAATTAGATGCCATGGTAATAAAGACTAAAACTACAATACTAATATCAACTGTTTTTGTTTCATTCCAATTATATAACTGTGCCAACTGTATCAAAAGGAAATTTAGAGATATGATCCATATTCCCGCTTGATATTTTAAGTAGTATCTTCGCACCACGCTCTTCTTAGGCATGCATTTAAACACAATCAGAAAACAGAATGCTAGCAGCAACAAATAAACTACCCGATTCCTCCCACTCTGAAAAAGTAGTGGAGAAACATAGAGTAACAGATACGTAGTAATCAATTCGACTGTAACGATTATCATTGAGCTCCAAACTGTATCAAATAATGCTTCTATAAAACTAGTCCGATACAGCAATTTTATCAAGAGGATCACCATTACAATATTGATCCCCACGTTGGCTTCTATTTCCACCGCGTCCAGCCCAGTAGTGATTGCTGCCAGGCTCACAGCCATCCCCAAGATCTTGCGCATGTCCCAATATTGCTCTCGCAGGATGCCCAGGACGCAGCACATGGAAAACACCTCCAGTCCAGAGGCCAAAAAATCATAGAAATAAACCATTGCCCACCACCCCAACTTTTAGTCCTGCTGACAGGCCTGGCATTTTTACGCATGCTTTTATTCAGCCCGTTCTGTCTCATAGCTGCGAAGCAACGATTTTAGGGTCACTAAACAACCACTGAGAAATTTCAGCTCCGAGGCTGAACAATCTTCCAAAATCCCAGCCAGCTCCTTTTGCAGCAGGATGTTCGTATTTTCATTGTCCACATAACCGCGGATCAATTCGTTTGGGGTAAGATCCAAAGCATTCATCACATTGACAACCAGTTCAAAGCTTGGAATGGTCTTACCGGTTTCAATATGGCTGATATGGGTATTTCCAACACCCACGATTTCTGCCAGTTTGGCCTGTGTCAAGCCCCTCTCTTTTCGTGCGGTCTTGATCCTCCTGCCTAAATCGTAATATGTGATTTTCATCGCGCTTCTCCTTTTTCTTTTTATTGTATGTAGAAAAGGCTCACAATAAAATAATCCAGAAGCGCACTATTGACAAATAGGCATAATTTACTCAAAAATTGTTCTTTTTGTCATATTGTATGATAAAATTTGACTTTAAATTCATCTTCCCCCTTGTGATTCACAGATCCGTTAAAATGCGAAAAAGCATCAAGAACCTGATGCTTTTCCAATCTATATATTTTAACACTAATCCTGCCTGTTGTCCTGTACAAATATGTGTCATTTTGTTGAGATTCGCAACAATTCGCATCAATCAAAGCTCTCATTTATCCATGACCATGCGCAGCTTAACTGACTTGCCCCTGCTCGATCTGTATGATCCGATCATATCGTTCCTTTAGCGCTTCCTGCATGTGATGGGTGATGGTGATCAAGGTCAATCCATTTTCCGCAAGCAGGCTCCCCTCAATGTCACGGGCCGTTTTTTGATCCACAGCTGACGTCCCTTCATCCAAGATCAGGACTGGAGTCCTGCGGATCAAAGCTCTGGCCACAGCGATTCTTTGCCGCTGGCCGCCGGAAAGCCGATTGCCGTTTTCTCCGGTCTTTGCGTAAAGACCGCCTTCTAACTGGGGCAGAAACTTTTTCACTCCGCTTTTGCTCAGCGCCTGCTCCAGTTCTGTCTCGGAAAAATCCTGACCAAGACAGATATTATCATAAATGTCAGTATCAAAGAGATAAACATTCTGATGGATCAATGACACCACTTGACTCAATTCCTGGCGATCCAAATCTTTCACCTCTTTGTCATCATAAAAAATGCTTCCCTGATAGTTTTGAGAATATCCGGTCATCAGCTTTGTCAAAGTGGTTTTTCCACATCCGCTCTCCCCCAGCAGCGCGTATTTTCCACCTGGTTTCAATTCCAAATCAATGCCCTGGAGCACTTCCTTGCCAGGCTCATAAGCAAACCTTACGTTTTTCAGCGTCAGTCCTTTTTGAAAGCTGGTGTTCCTGCGGGCGCATTCATCCTCCTGGTCCGCTTGGCTGTTGCAAAAGCGCCCCAGCTTTTCGATAATCGGTTTCACGCTGGTCATCTTCGGCACGTTCTGCATCAGTACCAGCACAGGCACGCTGAAGGTAGAACTCAGCTGGATCAAAGCCAGCAGCGTCCCTGCGGTGATCTTTCCCCGCAGCACCATATAGGCGGCCACAAAGACCACCACTACCGTACTCAAAGTGGACAGCATGTCTGCCAAGCTTTCATTGACCGCAATGAAACAGTCCACACGAAATTTAGCAGTGACCGCAGCCCTGTTTTCCTGTTGAAATTTGCGGCGAATATGACTGCCAATGGAAAAACTTCTGATGACTTCATAGCCGCTGAAAAAGTCCTTTGTCTTTTCCGTGAACGCGGCCAATGCGTCAGAATAACGATCCTGCCGCTGCTGCAGCGCTTTCCCAAACAAAAGGGGCACCAAGAACATCAGCAGAAGAAACCCCAGCAGGATCCCAGTCACCATGGGACTGAGCCAGCAAAGAATCGCTAAGGTAGCCAAAAATAATACGATCATTTGGCAGGAAAGCAGCAATGGGGTCAGATAATTTTCTTCGATCAGTTTCACATCATTGACCACTGCTGACAAATAATCCGCGGAATTGCTTTTATAGTAGCTTTCCGGCCTTTTGCGCATCACGCCATCGAAGATCCTGGCCCGCAGGCTGCGAGTCACGTTCCGCAGCAACACTTTTCCACAAATGGCCTCGGCAAAGCTCAATGCGCAGAGAGCTGCCATATATCCCAAAATCACTGGCAGCAGCTGACGAAATCCATTCATGTCCTGCCTCACGGCAACATCTAAAATATGCTGCAGCAAAATGGAAACAAACGCAATAGCGACTGCGTTGACTGCTCCCAGCACTACAGCCAGGGCCAATGTCCACTTATCTTTTTTCACACAAATTTTCATAGCTCCTCCTTTTATATCAATGAAATATATTTTATGTTTATAGAATATCATGTTATTTTAAATTCGTCAACTATATTTTATAATCATCGAATATTAATCGCCGCTGCATGATAGAATTCTCCAGCTTTCTGCATTTGCTCTTTACAACAGCAATTCTCCGATGCTATCCATGAACTCTCGCACCGCGTTTTCTTTCAACACATAATAGACTCTGCCGTCTTTTTTTTCTACCCCCACGAACTCGCAGGCAAAAAGCACATTCATGTGGTGGGACATGGTGGATGGTGACAAATTCATGGATTCTGCTAGTTCCAAGTTATATTTGCTGGATCGTTTCAGCTGACAGAGGATATCCAGCTTGCTCTTGTCGCTGAGCGCCTTCATCCTGGCAATCAAACGCTCCTTTTTTTCATCCAGGGACATCCCTTTCTTGACTAAATACTGAACAAAGATTCCCTGGTAGGCTTGCGTATAACAAATGATCTGAGAACTTCCGGCAGCAAAAGATGGGTACACTACCGCTCCTGGCACGCAGGCATCCGCGATCTCCAGGAATTGCTGGTCCTCATGCTTTTTGTAAGCGCTCATGAAAGGCTCTAGCGTCTTCTCCATATCGGAAATCGCTTGTTCAAAAGCAGGGAGATTGGCTGTCACAAGCTCTATCAAAATGGACATCCAATGGACTGGCTGCTCTAAAAACTCCATCAAATGCCATTTCAGGCTGTCCTTGGCTGCTAACTCAGAAAGAAACCGGATGACTTCCCGTTCCTCTTGAAACCGCAGCTGGATCTTTCGCTCCAAAGGGCCTAGCTCATCCCCCTCATCCTGCAGGATCCATGCCGCGAGACTTCTAATCTCCACATCCGTCACATGGGTGAAATCCTGGAACCACTCTCTGTTTTCCACTAAAAGCACTGTCAGCAGCAGCAGGAAATTTTCTTCTCCGTCACGAAAGAAAAAATCAAAATGTTCCTTTCGCACCATGTGTTTTTTAAAACACCGCACATAACGTTCGCTCACCTTGTAATACTTTTTGTAAAACTTTTCCCCATCCACGCCAAAAGCATTGATCTGCTCCACGATTTTCTCTTTGTCCATCTTCTGTGCGCTGCCGTAGAGCAGAGACAGGGTTTCAAAGATCGGGTCAAATTCATACTTGATCTGCAGCTCCATATCATTGTACCTCCCTAAAAAGTTACATTTATTATATGCGCAGCTGGAGACTTCGTCAATTCCTTCCTCTTGACAAAATCAGTTAGTTAAACTAAACTAAGTTTGGAGGATACGAATATGACACTAAAAGAATTACAACCTGGCCAAAGCGCTTGCATTGTATCGGTAGGCGGAGAAGGCGCTTTGAGACAGCACTTTCTGGATATGGGCTTGATCCCCGGCGCAGAAGTGACTGTGATCAAGCTCGCGCCTATGGGAGATCCCATGGAGCTGCGGCTTCATAGCTATGAATTGACCCTGCGTCTCGCTGACGCGGAACAAATAGAGATCAGCGATGTCCATCATGCGGACATGACAGAAACAAAACCTGGATTTTCTCCAAAATCCCAGCATCCTGGACTTGGAGAAAGAGGCATCTACCACACGAAGACAGCCAGTGAACCTCTGCCTCAAGGACAGCAGCTCACCTTTGCTCTGGCAGGGAACCAGAACTGCGGAAAAACCACGTTGTTCAATCAAATGACCGGTTCCAACCAGCATGTGGGAAATTTCCCTGGCGTGACCGTTGACCGCAAGGATGGGGTGATCAAAGGCTGGAACAACACGTTAGTGACCGATCTTCCCGGCATCTATTCCATGTCTCCTTACAGCAGTGAAGAACTTGTGACCAGGCAATTCCTGCTGGAAAGCAGACCTAAGGCCATCATCAACATTGTGGACGCCACGAATATCGAACGGAACTTGTACCTGACCATGCAGCTCATGGAACTGGGTCTGCCGATGGTCCTGGCTCTCAACATGATGGATGAGCTGCGGGAAAACGGCGGCTCTATCCATGTCAATGAAATGGAGTCCATGTTAGGCATTCCAGTCATCCCCATCGCCGCAGCAAAAAACGAAGGGATCCAAGAATTGATCGACCATGCCATACATATCGCCCAGTACCAAGAGCGGCCGGGCCGAGCTGATTTCTGCGATCCAGAGGATCATCAGGGCGCAGTGCATCGATGTCTCCATGCCATCATGCACTTGATCGAAGATCATGCGAAGCGAGAACAGATCCCCCTTCGATTCGCTGCCAGCAAATTGGCGGAGGGAGATGAAAAGATCTTAAAACAGCTGAAGCTAGATCAAAATGAACAGGAGATCTTAGGGCATGTGATCAAGCAGATGGAAGATGAGCGAGGTCTCGATCAAGCTGCCGCTATCGCGGACATGCGGTTCCAATTTATTGAAGAAGTATGCGCCCGCACAGTGGTGAAGCCCCGGGAGAGCAAGGAACATACTAGAAGCCTGAAAATTGATCAGATCCTTACAGGAAAATTCACTGCCTTACCTGCCTTCGCAGGGATTATGGCCCTGGTTTTCTGGCTCACCTTTGGCATCATCGGCACCTGGCTCTCAGACCTTTTGGACGCAGGCATCACCTGGCTTTCTGGACTGGTGGACCAGGGGCTGAGGGCTTATGAGATCAATCCGGTCATCCATTCCCTGGTGATCGATGGCGTGTTTGCGGGCGTGGGAAGCGTCCTTAGCTTCCTGCCGATTATCGTCACCCTGTTTTTCTTTCTTTCCATACTGGAAGACAGCGGTTACATGGCCAGGGTCGCTTTTGTCATGGATAAACTGCTGCGAAAAGTAGGGCTTTCCGGCAGGAGCATTGTGCCTATGCTGGTGGGCTTTGGCTGCACGGTGCCTGGCGTAATGGCAAGCCGCACCCTTCCTTCGGAGCGAGATCGAAAGATGACGATCTTATTGACGCCTTTTATGAGCTGTTCCGCCAAGCTGCCGATCTACGCTCTGTTCACTGCGGCGTTTTTCCCAAAATACGGCGCAGCAGTAATGATCGCTCTTTACTTCACAGGGATTCTGGTAGGCATCTTGTATGCCTTTTTGCTAAAAGGGACCATGTTCAAAGGAGAACCCGTGCCTTTTGTCATGGAGCTTCCCAATTACCGGCTGCCTGGTCTGAAAAACGTATGGCAGCTGCTGTGGGAAAAAGCCCGAGATTTTATTACTCGAGCTTTTACCGTGATTTTCATAGCAACGATCATTATTTGGTTTTTGCAGACATTTGACAGCCGTCTCAATGTGGTGACAGATTCCCAGGAAAGCCTGCTGGCTGCCATTGCCGGAGTCATTGCTCCGATCTTTCTTCCGCTGGGATTTGGCGACTGGAAGATTTCTACGGCCCTGATCACCGGCTTCACGGCCAAGGAAAGCGTGGTTTCCACGCTGACTGTGCTTTTAGGAGGAAGCACGGATGCTCTTGCCAGTCTTTTCACGCCCCTGACCGCTATCGTGTTCCTGGTGTTCACGCTGCTCTACACGCCTTGCGTTGCCGCCATTTCCTCTGTTCGCCGAGATCTAGGTGGAAAGTGGGCCCTTGGCGTGGTCATGGTCCAGTGCGTCATCGCCTGGCTTATTGCCTGGATCGTCAGGCTGGCAGGCATGATGCTGGGGATTGGCTGATGCTCCCTTGTTCCATTTCATTTCCAGTGTATCCAGGCAATTTGGCAATTTGGCCAGCATGCCATTGCATAGGACACTTCCTGCGGAAAGGATCCTTTCTGCCCATCTCATTGTTCCTACTGTGCATCATGAAAAGTGCGCTTGTTGATCAAGCGCACTTTTTAAAAGCTTTATGCTATTGTCTTTCATCCATTCTTTTTCAAAGCAACAATGTTCCTCCTAGAATCTAGCCAACTTTGAATTCTGCCATCAGATTGTGCATTGTGTCCGCCTGATTAGACAGCTGTTCACCAGCTGCCGCGCATTCTTCGCTAGTAGCGGAATTCGTCTGTACCACTGCGGAAATCTGTTCGATCCCTTCATTCACCTGAGCGATGGCATCTGTCTGATTTCCAATAGCGATGGTCACATCTCCCATCAGACTAACAGCTTTTCCAGCTAGCTGGGCAGTTTCGTCCAAAGCCGCCGTTACTTTTCCCATGACCTCGGAGCCTTCCCGCACTGCGTTGACCGATGTTTCAATCAGATCCTTCGTGGCTTTTGCCGCTTCATCGGATTTAGAAGCCAAGTTGCGCACTTCATCAGCCACAACAGCGAATCCTTTTCCAGCTGTACCTGCCCGAGCCGCCTCGACAGCAGCGTTCAGAGCCAGGATATTCGTCTGAAAAGCAATGTCTTCGATGGTAGAAATAATCTTGCCAATCTCCTGTGATGAAGTGGAGATGTTTTCCATGGCCACGCTGAGCTGACGAACATGTTCATTGCTGGACAGCAGCTTCTGTCCGGCTTCATTTCCGCTGCTGTTCGCTTCATCCGCGTCAGCTGCGGTCTTCTTGGAGTTGTCAGAAATCTCAGCCATGGTTGCAGACAGCTCTTCTACGGAACTGGCCTGCTCCGTTACGCTCTGCGCCAAATGCTGCGCGCTCTCAGACACCTGTCCCACACCAGCGTTCACCTGATCCGCGACCGTGGTGATCTGATTCATGGTGTGCTTCATCTTGTCAGCAATGGAACGGAACGATACTAACAGAGGCCGGAAGCCGCCTATGTACTCGTTAGGACAAACTGAATCAACTGTGAAATCACCTTCAGCCATGGTTGCCAAGAAAGCGTTCTCATCGCTGATGATGGCATTCAATTTCCGAGACAGTTCGCGAACCTGGTCGGACAAGACACCCAGTTCATCCGCGGAATGATAATCCAACTGAACGTCTAAATCGCCCTGGGCCAGCTTCACAGTGGCATCCGCGATCTGTTTCACCGGAGTCTGGATGCTGCGGATGATCGCAGAAGCGAACACCAGGCTGACAATGACAACCACAGCCAAGATCACAATCAGTATGATCATGGAAACCTCCACGATTTTGGTGGCTTCGCCGCTCAGTTCAGCCATTTCTTTCATGGTTCCGCTCATCCGACTCAACTGCACGAACGAAACAATGCCAATGATCAACATGCCGGCTATGGCAATGGCTACCATCAGGAACAGCTTGGCAGAAAGCTTCATGTCTTTAAACATATGTAATTCCTCCTAAAATGAAATAATCCTGTGCTTTATTTTTTGGTCGTGAAAACTCGCAAAAAATGATCCAAAGCAGTTTGCTGTTCTTTTGTCAGGTCCGGAATCTTGATGGTATAAACATGATCCAGTCCCAATAAATAGTCCAGGGACGTATCCAATAAAACCGCGATTTGCCTTGCCCGATCTAACGATGGATCCTGCACATTGTTTTCGTACCGATAAATCGTTTCTTTGCTCACGCCCAGCTTCTTGGCGAACACTGCTCTGGAAAAGCCGCGTTCTTCCCGCAGCTGCCTTAATCTATAGCCAAAATCGTAAACAATTTCATTCGACATACCGACACCTCATGCACTCTATTGTACCCCACAGAAATATACGAAATACGATGTTAAACCATTAATATAATAGTCGTATTTAGTTGTTTTTTTAGAATTTACTCCTGACCTTAGCCATGTTCTTCCACATTGCGCTTAAAACTAACGTAGGTGACCGCGAAATACACTAGATAGATGCTGAAAAACAGCAGTATGGTTTTGCCGAAAAACTCACCTGCGAAGGCCGGCACGCCAGTCAGCTCCACAAACCGTCCGCTGATGAACAAGATCATCTTCCCGCTGATGACCATGGCCAGGAGCGCCGGACACAAGTAATACGCTGCCAGCTGTTTCAGCACCAGCCGGCCTCTTTCCCGCTGCCCCATTCCCAGCTTCGCGAGCACGTCATAGCGAAATTTATACTTTGCCGAATCGCTGAGCTGCTGCACGGAAAGCACAGTCACTGCCACGCACACGAACACCAGGCCAATGTAAAACAAAGGGATGATAAGAGAGGCCAGCATGTATTTGACCTCCGAGATCAAATCATCCCTTACCAGCACATATGCGGAAAAAGAAATGATGGTGTCAGAGCCGGGACACAGGTCGCTGTCTCCATATCCTGACGTTTCTTCATCATCCAGATCCATTTGCCGCTCTAGCTGTCCCTGCAGGCCCGAAGGAGCCTCTCCCTGCAGATCCACTGCCAGCTCAGAATAGTAGGGCTCCATTCGCTCCAGCACTTTATCCGGAACCACGATCATGTAATCCGCGCCATTATGTCCGTCCTGAGAAAAAGGCTCCGCTCGGATTCCGGCGCAGGAAAGAAATCCCCTGCCCTCCGCTGTTTTCAACCGCAAATCAGCGCCAATACCCTGGACTTCCTCTTCAAGACGGGGCTTCACCTGCAGCAGGTATTCATCCTGTTCCAGCGCCACTTCCTCATATCCCAGCATGCCCCGCAAATGATTGTAATCGGCAAGGCCCATGTAAGTGTCCTTGGCATAGTAACAACATGCGTCCGAATCCAGCTCTTTTTGAATCTTGTCTCTGTTAGGCGCGCCGTCCGTTTCCCGGTATATGGTCCCCCAGGCCTTCAAATGGGTCAGCATCCAGGTGTTCACCTGCGTTTTTCCATCCGTGTATATCCGATAAGAAAAACACTGGGCAGGACCTGCCGTTTTTTCAATCAGGTTCTTTTCATCAGCGAAAGTTTCTGCCGTGTCACTGCTGTATATCTGTGTGTCAAAAGGAAATTTCTCCTTTAAAACCGTGTTTTCGTATTCACTGAACATCAAGGCCACGGACGCGCCCATAAGCGCCAGAGTGAACAGGGCTGTCAAGGTGCCCATGGTGAACTGCATGGTCCTGATCTTAGATGCGAACTGCCGCAGCAAAAACAGCCTGTGGCCTTTATAAATAGCGCTGCCTTTCTTTCTCACATAACAGATGATCCATGCGGAAAGCCCCCGGTAAAACAGATAGATCGTCGCCACCAGACTGATCAAAAAAAGCGCCAGTTCCCCAGTGTTGGACAGCTTCCCCAGCAAGGCCCAAAATAAAAGGATGAACAGGATGGAAAGGGGCAGCCAGATCCGTTTTGCTTTTTCCCGATGCTCTTTCACTTCTTCATTGAGGCGCTTCGCGTCCATGAGATCACGGATGTTCATTTTTCTGAATTTGCCTTTGCACCGCAAAAGGGCCAGCAGATAGCAGCCCCCATAACAGGCTCCGGTCATGAGCAGGTTCCACTTATCAAAGGAAACGGACAGGTGGTATTCCAGCCGCACCATGGCGAACATCACGGCCCAGAGGACTTGCTGCAGCAGGATCCCCAGCAAAATCCCCGCTGCCAGCGCCGCGCCGCCCAGCAGCAGATTTTCCCGCATGTACAGTCGGGAAACCGTTTTCTTTTTCATGCCCAGCAGCAGATAAAGACCGAATTCGCTGCTCCGCTTTTCCAGCATGAACCGCACCATATAGTTGATCAGCCAGGCCACGATCAAAAGGATAAAGAACGTAGCTAGTCCGATCATCACTTCCATGATGGGTTCCACTTCAAAATAAGCCTCCACTTTGTTCTGCGTTATCAGACTGCTAAAGGCGTACATGAGGGCGGCCACGATGGTCATGGTGAGGATATAGACCATGTAATCCCTAGCCGAACGCTTCATATTGCGTACACTGAGTTTACCGAGCATGGGACATCTCACCTCCTGTCAGAGACAGCACGTCTAGGACCTCCTGCAAAAACAGGTTTCTGTGCTTTTCTCCCCGCACCAGCTCGTGAAAGATTTTCCCATCCTTCAAGAACAGGATACGGCCGCAGTAGCTGGCGGAAAAAGCATCGTGGGTGACCATGAGGATGGTGGCTCCCATAGTCTGGTTCAGCTCTGTGAAGGTTTCCAGCAGCGTCTGGGCAGAGCGGGAGTCCAAGGCTCCCGTAGGCTCATCAGCCAGCAGCAGCTTTGGGTGATTGACAATGGCCCTGGCGCAGGCGCACCGCTGTTTCTGCCCGCCGGACACCTGGTATGGAAATTTTCCGCGGACATCTTCTATTTGAAGCAGCTCTAGCACTTGGCCGCAGGCCTTTTGGATCGCCTTTTTGTCCCAGCCCTGCAAAGTCAAGGCCAGTTCGATGTTTTCCTCCATGGTCAGGGTGTCCAGCAAATTGTATTCCTGAAACACGAACCCCAGATTGTGTTTGCGGAACTGAGAAAGACCGTCCTCCGACAGCTCGGTGATGTCTGTGTTTTCATAATAAATATGGCCCGCTGTCACTCTATCTATGGCCGCAAGCATGTTGAGAAGCGTGGTTTTTCCTGAACCAGACGCGCCCATGATGCCCACAAACTCCCCTTTTTCCACGGAAAAACTGACTCGGTCCACTGCTTTGGTCACGTTCTGCCCGTTCCCATAATACTTCTCCACATCGCATACTTTGATATAATCGCTCATTTTCATCACTCCCCTTTTTTAGAATCTGTCTTGATTCTACCATCCCCTGATTTTTCTTGGTATAAAACTAGATTGCGGCTATCTTACATTTTCTTAAGATAACCGCAATCCTTGGTATTCACTGCCTGCTGATATAATTGCTCACCGGAAATTCCAGTAGCATTTTCGTGCCTTTTCCAAATTCTGATTCCGCTGTCAGTCCGATGCCCAGCTTGCCGCAAAGCTTTTGGCAAAGATACAGACCCATTCCCGTGGCCCGCTGGTGGTTCCGGCCATTGCTTCCGGTGAAGCCTTTTTCAAAGATTCGGGATAGTTCTTCCGCCCGTATCCCTGTGCCGTTGTCTTCTAAGGTCAAGATCACGCTCTTTTCCCCCTTTGTCGTGGAAAAGGAGAGCACTGGTGAATCGCTGCGGTATTTTACGCTGTTGAGGATCATTTGATTGAGGATGAACTCGATCCATTTGCCGTCTGTGTACACTGGGTCCGGGCAGCTCACTTCTGCCCGCGCCTGGTTTTCGATGAGCAGCAGCTTGTTCTTTCCTAAAGCCTGCTGGCATATGTCCTGCAGGTTTGTTTTTTGGATGAAGAAATCTTTGTGCACATTTTCCGAGCGGGCATAGTAGAGGGCCAGATCCACGTGGTTTTCGATTTTCTGATTTTCCATGTCCACCCTGCGCAGCTGCTCCCTGGCGGCGGCCAGATCAGCCAAAGCGTCTTTTTTTCGCCCGTTTTCACACAGCAGCGACACACTGGTGATGGGGGCTTTGATCTCATGGACCCAGCTTTCTATGTATTCTTTGTAATCCTTCTGCGCGTCCTCCATTTCCCTGAGCCGCTCGATCACAGATTTGTTGGAGCGGAGGATCATTTCCCGGTAGAGCCTATCCTCTAAACGAAAGGAGCGGGGCAGCAATTCTCCCAGCAAATACCGCTGATCCAAGTTGTCCAAGATCCGCTTCGTCTCTTTAAAATACGCCTGCCTCCAGTAGAAGTTCGTTGCCAGCCATATGGTCAAAATCAGCAGCCAGAAAATGAGAATCAGGCAAATGTTGGCCCTGCCGTATCCGGTCAAGGTGAGAAAGACCGCTAGAGCCGTCCCGCAGACAGCGTGACACAAGAGCAGCAGGCACTTGTCCTTTAAAAAGTCCCACAGCTTCATATCCGGTACCCGATCCCTCTCTTTGTCTCGATGAAATCTTCCACGCCTATGGTCCGCAGCTTTTCTCTGATCCTGGCCACATGCACGCTCAGGGTGTTGTCATCAATAAAGATCTGGTTTTCCCACAAGTATTCCACCAGCTCTGCCCGGGAAACGTATTCTCCCGGATGCTCAAAGAGCTGATGCATGATCTTCATTTCGTTTTTTGTCAGCTCCACGCTGCGCCCCATATGGCTCAGACTGCACCGGGAAACATCCAGCTCCACCTGGTTTCGCATGAACAGGGTTGTCTCTTTTATGACAGCGCCTTTGGTCCGTTTCAGCACCGCGGCGATCCTGGCCAGCAAAATGGAGGCCTGATAAGGTTTGGTGATGTAATCGTCACCGCCTTTCAGCATCCCGTTCAGTTCGTCCATAGAGTCGGTGCGGCTGGTGAGGAAAATGATCGGCACTTCCATCCGCTCTCGTATTTCCACGCATATGTCAAAGCCGCAGCAGTCCGGCAGGTTCACGTCCAAGAGGATCAGGTCCGGCTTTTCCGCTGCCGCCTGCGCCGTTATATCCTGGAAACCCTCTAAGGCCGCTGCCTGGTACATGGCGTTTTCCAATAAGATTTTCAGTTCCCGCCTGATGCTGGGGTCATCTTCTATGATCAGTATTTTGTAAGCCACCTTGCTTCCTTTCCTTAACATGTGACACTGCCCGATAAATTTCAACGCAGCAATGAGAAGCGCTCCGCCTCTTTTTAACCATTCAAACTCGGCATACTCATCTTGCACCGTATTTTTTAGGATTTGACCGATGCTCTCAGTTTATCATAATTGTTCAGAAAAGGCCACAGTCCCTGTGGGTAAAAGAAGATTGGGCTTGCGTTTAAGCGGATTGGGCTTGCGTTTAAATCGAAAGGGATTTATAATAAAAATGTGATTTTTTTCTCGTTTTTCTTTATAATAATGTGATAGAGAGGTGGATATGGAACGGTTTATTTTAGAAAAATTACTGACCTGGAAGCGATCGCCTTATCGAAAACCGCTTATTTTAAAAGGCGTGCGCCAGGTGGGAAAAACTTGGACATTAAAGGAATTCGGCAGGCGTTATTATGAAAACACCGCTTATTTTAATTTTGATGAAAACGAAACGTATGCGCAGTTTTTTGAAACAACAAAAGATGTGGAACGCATCCTGCAAAACTTAATGCTGGCAAGCGGACAAAAGATCCGGCCGGAAAAAACGCTGATTATCTTTGATGAAGTGCAGGATTGTCCCAAAGTCATCAATTCCATGAAGTATTTCTGTGAAAACGCGCCTCAATACCATGTGGCCTGCGCAGGCTCTCTGCTGGGTATCGCTCTGGCAAAACCATCTTCTTTCCCTGTGGGAAAAGTGCGTTTCATGCAGATCGATCCTATGACTTTCAGTGAATTTCTCCTGGCTAACGGTGACGAGAATCTTCTGCGGTATCTGGATGCTGTATCAGAGTTAGAGCCTCTTCCTGATGCCTTCTTTCAGCCTCTGTATGAAAAGCTGAAAATGTATTATGTGACTGGCGGCATGCCAGAACCAGTCTCCATGTGGACGCAGGCACGTGACGTGGATGCCATGCAGGAAGCGCTATCCGACATCATTAACGCTTATGAACGCGACTTCGCCAAGCATCCCAGCACCAGCGAATTCCCAAAGATTTCAATGGTCTGGAAATCCGTACCCTCTCAGCTTTCTAAGGAAAACAAAAAGTTCCTTTACAAAGTAGTGAAGGATGGCGCCAGAGCCAGGGAGTATGAAGATGCGCTCCAGTGGCTGGTAGATGCCCGGCTTGTTCGCAAAATTTATCGCAGCAGCGCACCGAGACTCCCTCTTTCTGCTTACGATGATTTGTCCGCATTTAAGATCTACCTTGCGGACGTGGGGCTTCTTCGCAGGCTGGCGCTGCTGGCTCCCACCGCTTTTGGGGAGGGTAACCGCTTGTTTACGGAGTTTAAAGGCGCACTGACAGAAAATTATGTGCTGCAGTCTTTAGCCACACAATTTGAAGCCGAACCTCGCTACTGGGCGAAAAGCAACCCACCTTATGAAGTCGATTTTTTAGTACAGCGGGAAAATGATATCATTCCCGTGGAGGTGAAGGCGGAAAGTAATGTCACCAGCAAGAGTTTGAAAAAATTCAAGGAATTGTTCCCTACGGAAGTAAAATTGCGGGTCCGGTTTTCCTTGAACAATTTAAAACTGGATCACGATGTGCTGAACATTCCACTTTTCATGGCTGACCACGCCAGCCGGCTGATGGGCATGGCTTTGGAACGGCTCGAAACGGGGAAATAGCAGGGGAAGAGAGAGCGCAGGAATTGTTTCCGTGATATGAGATGGGAAAGAGCGAGACTATGAAAAAAGTCTGTAAATTAGGAAGTTTTTTTATGACAAGGAAAAAAGAAGCGTACAAAGTAAAACCACTGAATGAAAACAAGAAAAACATTATCACGGCACTCATCGAAGAATACGATATCAAAACAGCGGGTGACATCTAGGAGGATATCATGCACACTTTCATCGAATCTGATATTAAAAGAACTCGAACGCTTAAAAAGCATAATACTTCAAAATCAGGACCGCAGTCCAGAATTGATCTATTATCTAGAGTACTTGAATTTATTTTACACGACCTTAAAAATATGTGTAAATGAAAAACCCCGGGCCCGTAGGACACCGGAGTAAGATCAACACTATCATATACAGAACTGCTAGTTTCTATGTATTATTTTAAAGCGACTTATTCTTTTTGTCAAGATCAATTTAGAACTTATTTACATTTTTAACTAAATCATCCGCATTATATTTCCCTAGCATACCAAAGCCCCATCCCTCCTGCCCGGAGTCAATGGGGCTTCTCCTCTATCTATCTTCAACCACTTTTATCCGTATCCATATCCGCTGAGAGAAATCCATCATAACCCCGCAGCCGCCGAGCCAGCCTTACTTCGCGTCATAAAGCCAGGTGTACCTGGGATCATCGATGCGATCTGTCCACGGATTGCCGTCCAAATGGCGGATCATCCAGCAGGTGTACATCTGAAATCCCGGCGCTGCTGCCTGGGGATGGGTCTTGCCGCCGGGGATAGCGGAAAAACTGCCGTCTGTGATCTTGAACACGTCATCTCCCACAAAGCTGGCGCCAAAGCCTTCTGGCCGGTCGAACATAAAGTAATACGTTTCCGGCTGCGGATGCTGGTGCGGGATATAACCGGACCAGTTACCCTTGTCATTGAGCACTTCCCCCAAGACCATGTTGGAGTAAGGCGCGGATTCATAGTCAAAGATGGTGTTGACCCTTCTCTTTGCTGTGTCGCCAAAGAGTCCCACGCAGGAATACTGCCAAGGCGCGTCCTGCGGCCTGTAAAACTTGCTCGCGAAAGAACCTGAATTGTGAGTGGCCTGGATGAGGATCTCCGCATCTTCCTCAGCAGTGACTCGGACCTCCACGCCTTTGCACACGTGCAGGCAGTAAGGGCCGTCCGTGAACACGTCCTTTCTGCTCACTTTTTCCTGACAGCCTTCCCAGGCAAAAGTGACGCAGCCGCTGAGAAGCAGCACTGCCGTTTCCTCTTCCTCTTTCAGAGAAACCTTCGTCTCTCCGGCCTTCATGCGGAAAACCCGAATGTCCATCAGCATTTCCCGATAATCGTTATCATACGTGGTCAGCACCTTTTCCCCCTGGTCATTGAACACAGGATAACCAAATACTTTTCCCATTTTTCTGCCTCCTTCGATCATGAGATGTTTCCATTCCTTAATACTTCCTTGCCTCCTGCCTGCCTTCCAGCACGCCGGCGCAGGCACGGTTCACGCTTTCCTTTTCCGATGTGGTGGCGATTCCTACGTTCCACCAGGATTCATAGCCGTCTGTCATGGTCTTTGGCAAAACCTTCAGATCAAAGAGACACGCCTTCTCCTGTTTCTTGCTGTCTTCCAAAGCCGCCTCCAGCTCTTCCATGTTTTTCACAGTGTAGGATTTCAAGCCGTAGCCTTCTCCGATCTTAGCGTAATCCACAGGGATCAGATCGCCCGATGGTTTCGCGCCGTCCCGATAGCGGAATTCCGTGGCCAGACTTCCTACACCGTGATTCATCTGCAGGTTGTTGATACAGCCAAAGCCGCAGTTGTCAAAGACCAGGATATTGATCTTCTGCTTCTCCTGCATAGCGGTCATGATCTCACTGTGGAGCATCTGAAAGCTCGCGTCTCCCACTACCGCATAAACCTCGTCTCCCGGCTCTGCCAGCTTCACGCCCAGGGCCGCAGCCACTTCGTAGCCCATGCAGGAATACCCATATTCCGCATGGTAGCCGCCTCTTTTATCCGTGGTCCACACCCGCTGCAGGCAGCTTGGGAGACTGCCCCCTGCGGTAACGATGGTGTCCTGCGGCTCCATATGCTTTCGCAAAGCCGCCAAAGCTCCGGTCTGTGTCAGGACACCGCCTGTCAGCTCCACGAATTCTGGGATGGTCCTTGGATCCAGGTTGGCGATCATCGGCTGGAAGTCTTCTCCATACGCATAGCTGGCCAAACGCTCCATCTCCTGATCCCACTTCGCCTTTTCTTCCTCGATCTCCCCTTGATAAGCGGACACGTAGCCCTTTGCCCGCAGCAGCTCTGCCAAGGCTTCCACAGTGGCCTTTGCGTCGCCCACCGCCTTGACCGCGTCCATCTTATATGCGTGATAGCGGGAATTGTTGATGGTCACAAAACGCACGTCCGGATTCTTGAACTGGCGCTTGGAGCCTGTGGTAAAATCAGAAAGCCGGCTGCCAATGGCAATGACCACATCCGCCTCCGCAGCGATCCTGTTGGAAGCAGATGTCCCGGTCACGCCGATGCCGCCTAGACAGTACGGGTGGCTGGATTTGCAGGCGCTCTTTCCCCCTTGAGATTCTCCGAAAGGAATATGAAATTCCGCACAAAAGTCTTCCACAGTCTCCCCTGCTCCCGAGTAGCGCACGCCGCCGCCCACAATGACTAGCGGCTTTTTCGCAGAAAGGATAAGCTGGGCCGCATCTTCCAATTCTTCCTTGGCCGCTGCCTGCCTAGTGATCCTGTGGACCCGCTTTTGAAAAAAATACTCCGGAAAATCATAGGATTCCCCTTCCACGTCCTGGCACAGCCCGATACAGACTGCTCCCGTTTCCGCCGGATCCGTCAGCACCCGCATGGCATTGATCAGGGCGGTCATCACTTGCTCTGGCCTTTGGATCCGATCCCAATATTTGCATACAGGCTTGAAAGCGTCATTGGTAGTTATGGCCAGGCTGCCCGGCTGCTCTAACTGCTGCAGCACCGGGTCCGGCTGTCTGGAAGCAAAGGTATCGGCTGGGAACACCAATAACGGAATGTTGTTTACCGTGGCGGTCGCACAGGCGGTCACCATGTTAGCGGCTCCCGGCCCAATGCTGGAAGCGCAGGGGATGATTTTTTTCCGGTCGTTTTGCTTGGCAAAAGCTGTGGCCACGTGGCACATTCCCTGTTCGTTTCTGCCCTGCAGGACTTTCAGCTGCCCCGGGTTCGTGTCCAGAGCTTCTCCCAGGCCCACTGCGATCCCATGTCCGAATATGGTAAAAAAGCCTTCTACGAATTTCGTTTCCTCTCCGTCCATTTCCACGTACTGATTGTCTAAAAACCGGACAATAGCCTGAGCGGTGGTCATTCTCGTTGTTTCTGCCATGGTTCCTCTCCCCTTTCTCATGCTCTGGCGATCATTTCGCCGTATTTTTCTTTTGTTTCCCGGATAAACTGTCTCACGGATTCCGTGTCCGGCAGTTCCTCAGAGCTGGAATGGCTGCGCACCATCATGGCCGCTTCGGCGCTGCCAAATTCCAGGCATTCCATGATATCCCAGCCCATAAATATGCCATACAGGAAGGCGGACGCGTATCCGTCACCGCCGCCAAAGGACTTGAGCGCTTCCACTGGAAACGGCTTGATGCTGTAGCTTTCTCCGCCCTTTACATAAGCGGTGGAACCTTTTTTTCCATGCTTGATGACCACGATCTTGGCCTGCTCTTTCTGCCAGGCGGCCGCCGATTCCTCATCGCTCCTGCCTGGCTGGATCAAATGCTCCGTCAGGTCGAATTCTTCTCTGGAACCCATGATGATATCCGCTTCTCTGGCCACCATGGCGTAATAGATGGAAATCTCATCTTTGCTGTTCCAGTTGTACGCCCGATAGTCAATGTCGAATATGATTTTCGTCTGGTTTTTCTTTGCCAGCATCACCGCCTTCAAGGCCGCTTCTCTGGAAGGACTGGCCGCCAGGGCAGTGCCGGAAATGAGAATGGCCTTTGCCTGCCGGATATACCCTTCATCAATATCCTCTGTGGAAAGCTGCAGGTCCGCGATGCAGTTTCGATACATGAGGATACTGCTTTCATCCGGCGAAAGGATCTCGGTAAAGGTAAGTCCCAGCTTTTCTCCATTTTCACAGCGGGTGATATGGGAAGTGTCGATCCCCTCTTTATTGAAAAAGTCCACTACATATTCGCCGAACTGATCATCGGAAACTTTTCCGATGAATCCTGTTTTCAGTCCGTGCCTGCGAACGCCTACCGCAGTGTTGGCAGGGGAGCCTCCCACGTACTTTTTAAAGGTGGTGGACTGGGAAAGGGGGTGAAAATAATCGACCGGATTGAAATCAATGGCTACCCGACCTAACAGGATCAGGTCCATGGGTCTTGTTTCATCAAACTTGATATACTTCATTACGCGTTTCCTCCTCAGGCTACAGGCCTGTCTTTTCTGCGATATACGTTCTTGCTTTTATGGCGTACTCCAGCGGGTTGGCTTTGGCCGGATCCTGCTCTGCTTCCACTACCGCCCAGCCTTGGTAGCCAGATGCCTCCAGCACCTGAAAGATCGGCGCAAAATCCACGTCTCCGTCCCCAGGCACAGTGAAGATCCCTTCTCTGACTCCCTTCAGGAAACTCCAGTTTTCCCGCTTTGCCTTCTCTGCCACCGGGCTTCGCATGTCTTTCAGATGCACGTGCCGGGTCCGATCCACATATTTTTTCAGTACCTTCACTGGGTCGATGCCTGCCAGGGATAAATGGCCGCTGTCAAAGAGCAAATACACCAGCTCAGGATCCACAGATTCCATGAAACGGTCGATCTCTTCTTCCGTCTGCACCACGGTCCCTATGTGATGATGGAAGGTGAGACACATGCCTTTGTCCTTGGCGATCTTACCCAGTTTGTTCAGGCCTTCTGTCAGCAGCTGCCACTCCCGGTCATTCATCTCGTATTTTCCCTGAAACACCGGCTGATCCATGATTCCCTGGATGCTGTGGCTCTGCTCCGACACGCCGATAACCTTAGCGCCCATGGCTTTCAGAAAATCCGTCTGCCGGATGAACTCGGCTTCTGTTTCTTCATAAGGCTTTGAAATGAGAAAAGAAGAAAACCAGCAATTGCAGATCTGCAGCCCTCTCAGCGTCAGGGCTTTTTTCAGTTCTTCTTCCTCTTTGGGGTATTTGCCGCCGATCTCTGTTCCAGCAAAGCCTGCCAGAGCCATTTCGCTGACGCACTGCTGAAAGGTGTTTTCCTTGCCCAGATCCGGCATGTCGTCGTTAGTCCAACCGATGGGCGCGATTCCTAATTTGATCTTATTTTTATCTAACATGGCCATTCTCCTTTATCTGCTTTTTATTTTGCCTGAAAAGGCGTGTTGAACACTTGGATATGATGGGTCACGTTCTGGTAGACCCCTTGCTCCATGGCTTCGTTGAGCCCAAAATAATCCGGTTTATCTGTTTTCGCCAGATAAGCGGCCGCCTGGCGGGTCAGACTGTTAAAGCTGGCGGTGGCGATGTTCACCTTGCGGATCCCCAGACTGATGGCCCTTTGAAAATCCGTGTCCGAGATGCCGCTGCCGCCGTGAAGCACCAGAGGCGTTTCCACTTTTTCGCGGATGGCCCGCAATACGTCAAAGGCCAGATTGGGTGCCGAAGGGTAGTTCCCATGGGCGTTGCCGATAGCTACCGCCAATGCGTCCACACCTGTTTTCCGGCAAAAGACAGCCGCGTCTTCCGGATCCGTGCAGCGGATCCCATGATCGCTCTTTCCATCTTCGCTGCCGCCTACCAGACCCAACTCCGCTTCCACTGTGGCTCCATGATCCCTTGCCAGACTGACTGCCTGTTTTGTCTTTTCTATGTTCTCTCCAAAAGGCAGCGCCGAAGCGTCCAGCATCACTGAGGTAAAGCCCATGTCCAAAGCCTGCTTTACGGTTTCCAAAGTCAGGCCGTGATCCAGGTGCACCGCGATGTCCACCTTAGCTTTCCTTGCCGCGCTGAGCATCATGGGCCCCATCAGGTGAAGCGGCGAATGGGCCAGCCTCACCTCTGCGATCTGCAGGATAATGGGCGTGTTTTCTTCTTCTGCGGCTCTCACCGCGCCGCGTATCATTTCCATGTTGCCTACGCTGAAAGCGCCGTATCCAATGTTTTTCTCCTGCGCTTGCTTCAGCAGCGTTTTCATTGTCACCAGTGCCATGGTAAACTCCCCTTTCCCTGCTTGTTCTTATTTCCCCAGCAATTCCTTTTCGATCCGTTCTCTGGCTGCCGGAGCCTGGCGGTTCATTTTTTCCGGGAATCCAAAGTAGGATACCGCCGCGATGGACTCGCCGCCTACTGGAAATGTTTTTTCCGCGAATTTCATGTCTCTCAAGGTTTGGAAGATCGTGTCGAAATCCACGTCTCCCTCACCCATGCCCAGGTGCTGGTGCACTGTCACGTCCGCGGAGCCTCTGCCGTTTAGCCAAGGCGGATTGACGATGTAGCGGCAATCTTTTACCTGGTTGAAGGTATCGGCAAAGAGCACGTGGGAAAGATCATCGCCCGCATATTCTAACATGTGTTTCACATCTCCTTTTCCCTGGTCATAAAAGAAACCATGGGCTGCGGCGTATACGTATTTCAGATGATCCGAGCGGAAAGATTTCACCAGGTCACAGCATTCATCATTAAGCTCGCAGAAATCGTAAGGATGAGACTGGATCTCCACCCGGATGCCTTCTTTCTCAAAGAGCGGCAGCAGTTCTTCCACTGAACGAAACCACATGCCATTGCAGATTTCCTGCTGGTTCGGGTCACCGGACAATTCGGTGTTGATCACCTGCACGCCCAGGTTCACCGCCACTTCCACTAGCTTCTTCCAGTTGGCCACAGCAAACTGCCGTTGTTCTTCCGTTGGGCCGGACCAACGGTAAACACAGATGAGAGAAGAGATCTCCACCCCTGTTTCTTTCAGCGCTTTCTTGTATTCCTGTTCGCATTCCCGGGAAAAGAGGGGATGCTTGTAAAAAGGATTGATCCTCGGGTGCGGCGACTGTTCGATGTATTTGTATCCCCAATCCGCCACCTGGTGGACCATTCTGTTAATCTCCATCTGCTTTGCCAGCACGTCTACGTCAAATGCGATTTTCATTGATCAGTTCCTCCTTCTTTTCTTTGGATGTAGTCTATGATCAGCTCTACTGCCAGATCCACGCCTGTTCGGGAAACATTGATGACCAGATCGTAAGCCTCCGGGTCATCTCGTTCTGTTCCGGTAAAGCGTTTGTAGTATTCGTTTCTCAATGCGTCTCTCCGCTTTAATTCCTTGAGGCTGGCACCATCGTAATCCTGCGCGCCTTCCTTTGCCCGGTAGTCATCATCCGCGCAGATGAAGAACGAGTACGCATGAGGTTCACCGCTGAGCACCGCGTTGGCGCATCTTCCCAAGAACACGCCCGGCTCTTGCTGCGACAGCTCGGTGATGATCTCGCTCTGGACCTTGTACATGTCCGCACCTTTGTAATCTTCCGCTGTGCCGTTTCTCGTATAGGCGTACGGCGTGAAGGTCTGCTTGGCGTTTTTATCGTAATTGTAGGAATCGATGATGGAGCGGAGTTCTTCCAGATCTGATTCCCGGATCCCCAGTTTTTCCCCCATACCGCAGATGATCTTGCTGTCATACAGCTGACAGTCCAAAGCTTTTGCCACTTCCTGCGCGACCCGCTTTCCGCTGCTGCCGTAGAGTCTGCCGATAGCTACGTTCACTTGGTTGCCGCTGCTTTTTTCCGGCGATCCCGAGGCTGCGGCCAGTTCATTGAGATCCGCCTTTTTTTCTCTGGCGATCAGTTCCCGCATCATCTTGTCGTAAATTTTATCCAGTCCATAGCAGGCGGCTATGAGGAACATGACGATCCAGATGAAGATAGGGATGTACAGGTAAAAAAGTTTGATGGTGCTGATGGCCGCTTCTGTCTGCTCGGCGGCAGTGGCTTTCAAGCCATCGAAAGCCGCCGCTGAAAGGGCTGCGCCCATGATGGCTGAGGTAAAGCCAGAACCTGCTTTCTGTCCCATGCTCATGGAAGAGAACATGAGCGCTTCCACCCGCAGGCCTGTCTTCCACTGCCCGTATTCAATGGCATCGCTTGGCAAGGAGTACTGCACCCCATAGAACGGGGCGATTCCCAGACCTCTCATGACGCAAGTGACAACCCCCAGAGGCACGCTGGTGATGTCCATCAGGAACAGCAGCTGCCCGGCGATTCCTAGCAGGCAGCCGGCGCAGATCAGGTTCCGCTTGCCGAATTTAGGCAGGATCTTTGGCAGCAGAGCGATGCCTAAGATAGTGGCCACTTTTTCTGACGCGGACAGCGGCATGACCAGATCCACATCACCCAGCACATACTGGCAATAGTAGGTAAGGTCCGTGCCGATGATCACTTGATACGCGGTATAGGCGATCATCAGCCCCAGGGCGATGAGGAAATAGCGATTGGTGAAGGTGATCTTGAAGGTGGTCCAAAACGGGATGTCCTCGTCAGATTTTTCCTGCTTTGCCACCTTGACCCGTTCTGTGCAGGTAGCATATGTATTACAGAGGATAGCCACGGAAATCACCGCATAGCCTGCTGTCACCAGGATCCAGGCCAGCTGCGGGTTATCGATAGTTTCTGCCAGGGTGTTGATCAGCGGCAGCGTGAAAGCCGTGATGATCATGCTGGCGGTGATGGACAGGATCATTCGGATATTGCAGATAATGTCCCTTTCCCGCCTGTCTCTGCTCATGAGAGAACCCAGCGCATGAAACGGCTGGCTGATGGCTGTATAGACCACGGTGTTCATGATGTTATAAGTGACAAACGCATAAATGATCTTGCCCGTGTCACCCAGGGGCGGCATGGTGAAAAGCACCACAGCCGCCAAAGCGTAAGGAACGGTCATGCGCAGGATCCAGATACGGGATTTTCCATATTTGGAATGGGTCCGGTCGATGAGCGTCCCCATGATCACATCGGAAAAGCCGTCAAACACCCTGGAAACCAACATGATCATCCCCACAGCGCCTGCCGAGATCCCCACCACATTGGTGTAGAAATAGACCAGCAGCGTCATGGTCATGGTGTACATCAGGGTCAAAGCCGGGTCGCCAAAGCAGTAAGCCAGCTTTTCCGCAAGAGGTACTTTGATGAACTCGTTCATATCTTTTCCCTTTTGCTTGTAGTTGAGCAATTCAGGGATTCCGCCTTTTTTCATTGGTATCACCTCTCGGTTTTTAGAAATATTTAGAAATATTTTGCTACGAACGCTTTTGTTACCTCTGCCGCCTTTTTCACGTTTTCATCGTGGGAAAGCTGATAATACTCTGGTCTGAACTCTTCGATGGTGCACACGCCGTCAAAGCCGATTTCCTTCAGCGCCGCTGCGATCCCCTTGTGGTCGATCACCCCTTCTTCGGGCCACAGCCGCTTGTCGTCACCGCAGGACCCCAGCGGAAGATCTTCACAGTCATTGAGGTGATAGGCGAAAATCTTTTCGCCGTCAGCCGCTCTCAGGTCTTCCAGATCAGAGCACATTTCATGGAAGTGGAAGGTATCCACTGTGATGCCCACGTTTTCTCTGTCCACGGTCTTCACAACATCGTAGGCTGTTTTGAACTGGTTGATGGAGCAGTTTGGCGCACCGCAGAATTCCAGGGAAATCTTGATGTCCTTGCCGACTTTATCGGACAAATATCTGAGCCTTTCCACAGCCTCTTCCTTGATTTCGCTCACGGATTTATCCTTTACGTCAAAGGATGGAACTGTGATAAGCATTTTCATACCGATAGCCGCACAGACCTTTTTGATGAATTCTGTTTCTTCGTCAATTTCCTTGACTCCTGCTTCGTCTCTCTGGTTGAAGAAGATCAGGGTGTTGTAAGCCCATGGCTTCAAGTTGTGGTTCGCAAACCAATCCGCCAATTCTTCCAAGGTGTGCGCTTTTAAGTAATCCTTCACACAGTCAAAGCGGATCTCAATATAATCGAACCCATATTTTTCACAAGCCTCCAGGTCTGCCATGAGAGACTGTCCTTTGCATTCCAGCGCTGTCGCTTCGTTAAATCCAAGCTTCATCGATCCTTACCTCCTATTTGTAAAATTCCGGTTTTTCTACCGCGGTGACCACTTTTTCAATCTGGCCGCTTTCCTGAGCCTTTACCAGCGCATCGGCGGTAACGGCTGCCAAATATCCATCCCACGCCGTCGGGCCGTTGATCACGCCCTCTGCCGCGCAGTCCACCCAGTTTTGCACTTCCGTGTCATAGGCATCTTTGAATCTTACGAAGCAGTCTGTGTCAATGGCAGATGCTGCTGCCGCATTTTTGCGGATGGATGGGTACGGCGGCTGCGCCATTTTGATCGCTCCGTCCTCGCAGACCACTTCACAGTTGATGTCATAGCCGAATTTGCAGTTCACGAACACTTCTACATCAATGCACACGCCTTTTTTCGTCCTCATGAGCATGATCTGTGGATCCTTCAATGCTGAATGAGAGTATTTTGTCACTCTTGGCAGGATCACCTGCACGGATTCGTATTCATCGTCCACCAGCCAGTGAAGGGTGTCGATTTCATGGATAGCCGTGTCATAAACTGCCATAGGCGTGTCGTAGTTGGTTCCCACTTCTGGATTTCTGTGGGTGCAGTGAAGCATCAGCGGTTCACCATAAGCGCCTGACTGGAGCGCTTCTTTCACCTGTATGTAACCTTTGTCATAGCGTCTCATGAATCCCAACTGGATCAGATGTTTTCCCGCTTCCGCTTCTGCCTTTACCACTTTCAGACAATCTTCCGCCGTGGTGCAGAGAGGCTTTTCACAGAAGACCCGCTTCCCCGCTTTAATGGCTTCCAGCAATGGTTCCACATGGGCGAATCCCGGGGAGACAATGAAAACAGCTTCTACTTCCGGCGCTTGGATCAGTTCCTTGCCTGTGGCATAAATCTTTCCGCCGCAGATCTCTGCCGCTTTCTTGGCGTTTTCCTCTACCACATCTGTCACGGCTACGACTTTCGCGCCCTGAATCTTACTTGTTAAACGTTCGATATGGTCTCTTCCCATTCCACCGCATCCAATAACTCCTATGTTCAGCATTTTTAGTTCCTCCTTTCCCTTTTCGGGGGTGTTTCCTGTTGTTGGGTTTATCATAGCACTGTGTGCACGTGAACGCAACCCCTTTTTTGAAATTTCTCGTATTTTTCTTGCTTTTTCGCTTTTTTGTATAAAAAAATAACCGTGCACCTGCACAGTTATTTTTTTCCCAAAACGCAAACGAACTTCATCTTCATCCATGCTCCGAATGCTATTTTAGATATTGTATCGATTTTTAATGACGATTTCCGTATATTGCAGTTCTTCCTTTGGCCAGTCGTTGTCCATAATGCCTCTCAACAAAATCATGATAGGCTCATACCCCTGCACATGGGCCTCCTGGCCAATAAGAAAGTTGATCTCGCCTCTTTTCAAATAATTCAGATTTGCTTCTAAAAAGTCATGACCCACGACTTTCAGAGATCCTTTTCTTCCTGCCTTTTCGATGGCCTGGCAAACGCCTGCTTTCCCATGCCCTGTAATGTAAATGCCCTTTAAGAAGGGATGTTGTCTCAGCTCTTCCTCAACGATCTTTTCTGCGATCCAGTCATCATCATAGGAACACCGGATATCCACAATGCGCATGTCTGGATAGGAACGCTCCAATTCTTTTTGAAATCCCCGAACCCTGTCCTGCAAAGCGGGATTGGACGCATGGCCGGAAACCACGGCCACGTCTCCTCTGCTATCTGTCATTTCTGCCATGAGTCCCGCGGCTGCGGCCCCACTTCGCTTTGCGTTCTGCCCCACAAAGCACCTGCGCTTTGTCCCAGGCAAATCAGCGTTGAAGGTGACCACTGGAATCTCATATTCTTCCGCGAAACGGTCGATGGTCTGCTGGAGCAGCATGTCCTCGGAAGGCAGCAGGGCAATACCCTGTGCGTGATCAGCGTGCATTTCCTCCATGAGCCGGATCAGGGCTGCCGTGTCCACGTCTTCAATCTCCTCGATCCACACGCTGCCGCCCATGCTTTCCGCTTCTCTTTTCGCTTCCATCGCTCCCTCTTTCACCAGCTGCATGAAGGGCGTTTGCGCTGATTGGATGATAAAGCCAATCTTTATTTTTCGCTTGGCCATAGCAAGGGCGCGTCCGGCTTTGCTGGGCTGGTAGCCTAATTCCTTGGCGATCTGTTTGATCCGCTCCTCCACCTCTGGCTTGATCCTACCCCTGTTGTTCAGCGCCCGATCCACTGTCCCTCGGGAAACGCCAGCCTGTTCTGCGATTTTTTGTAATGTCACTGCCATAAAAACGCCTCCGATTATGCGTTCTCGTACACGCATATATTTATGAATGCATTATAGACCTTTTTGCCACTGTGCGCAAGGGTAAATTCACGCTCATGTCGCCACGCCAGTATGTGAAAAAGCTGTCCTCACCATGGCAAGGGCAGCTTTCCGTTGATTTTTATCATGCGTTGCTATATTCTCAAATCTGATCTTTCACTCTGATCAGGCATCGTAATCCTTGATGATCGGCGGAATCTGAGACATCATGTTGTCGATGTCCTCGAACATCGCGCTCTTGGTGGTTCCCATTTTGCTGACCCGATTGATGTGCTGCTTCACTTCCTGATACTGTTCTTTCATTTTTTCAAAGAAACCGCACACAGTCTGCAGCTCCATCCTGGAAGCATCGATGACTTGGGAGATTTCCGTTTGTACGGATGTCGCGCCTTCTGCCGCCTGGGTGATGCTATCGAACATTTCATAGGTTTCGTCCACTTTTGACAAACTTTCACCTAATGCCTGATGAGAAGTATGGATGCTGCTGCTCAGTTCACTGGCTCCAGACTCCACATCACCGATACTGGAATCCACAGTGCCAACCAATTCTTTGATTTCCTCGGACAGTTTTTTCACTTCGCCGGCCACTACAGCAAAGCCCTTACCCTGCTCTCCTGCACGCGCGGCTTCTATGGACGCATTGATGGAAAGGATGTTGGTCTGATCCGCGATGGACACGATCTGATTCATACACCCTTTGATTTCCTGCAGGGATGCTTGGAAAGTTTCAAAAGTCTCCTGCATTTTATCGAAATATGTTTCCACCACAAGAGAACTGTTTCTCAGCTCTTCCACTTCGTTCTGGGCCTGGACCACGGACTGCGAAATGTTGTCTTTCACAGACTCGAATTGACCGGACACATCATTGATATTGGAAAAAGTCTGCTCAAAATCTTCTAAAGTTCCTCTGAAATGTTCCGATTCTTCGAGCACCTGGCCAAAGGATTTTTTCACCATGCTCAATTCGTTCAGAGAATCCACTTCCCCTTGCACAAGGTCATGATGATATCCCTTAAGGGTTTCGATCACATAGACTATGGGATGCAGGCTCTTGTTCGTCTTACTGATCTTGGGCTGCGGTTGTTCTTGCTGATTTTTTCTCCAAAAGCTCATGTTCTTTCCTCCCTTACTCAAATGCCACGCATGTCATGGACTGGTTCACAAACTGGTTGTTGTAATGCTCCCCATATCCTACTAGACCCACATGGTTGCCTAAGGCGCTCATTTCACGCAGATAATCGTCCATGTAATGATTGTCGCTGAATAACAGATACCGGAACAAACAGTTTACGGAAAATACCGCGGAAAGCTTTGGAAAGTCCTTCTGAATGGTCTGAATGGTGTCTTTAACAATGGCCTGATAATCGCCAAGCTCCAGCATGATCAGCACATCCGAGTCATTCACTTGCCTAAAACAGGTCAATGCGTTTCCGCTGACTTCTTTGATGGAGATGATGCACGTATCGTCCCCATTGATTTTTCCAAATGGATTTTTGAAGGTCTGCGTTTGTATTTCCTGTTCTGTCACATGGAGGATATCCTGATAGACCTGTTTCGCCGGCCTTCCATTGAGCTGTCCAATCATATAATTGGCCCGATCCGTCTTAGAGGCGATGAAACGATAGTTTTCTTTCTGATGATAAATGTTTTCTTTATAAGCCTTTATTCTGCCATTGTTGTTTTTGATCAGCGCATAAGCCACTGCGTCCTGATAAATTCTGCCGTTCGCGGACACTCTTCCGCCATCGCCCGTTCCGCCTACCAGGGAGATGTTCTTGTGCTTCAGCGCACTGAAAATCGTAGTTAAGGCGCATGCGTCATTGCCTGTGCAAAAATCAATGCATACCGTGTTATCTTTAGAACTGTTGATGGTATGTATGTCCTCCTCCAGCCGCTGGATATATTTTACCGGCATGACGGAGACTTCTTCCAATACATTAGCAGTGACAGTGACACCATCATAAAAGGCTACCACGCCCACGCCTTTTTCCACGACTTTTGTGTCATAGCTCATTCCAATGCATCCAATGCTTGGAACCTGGGGATAAAGATCTTCTAATTCTTTTACATGCCTTTCAAATTGGTCACCGTTGGACAGCAGCATGATCAGCTGAGGGTCACGCAGCCCCCGGACTGCTTCCTGCAGGTTTCCGCTCTGGCTCTTGCCAAAAAACTGTTTCAAAATGTTGTCCTCTCTTCCTTATCACGGATTTTTCTTTTATTCAATCTACATGCTATTATACTTCATGGTAAGTTAGGCGGTCAACGGGTTTTCTGCCATTTTTTACGTGAATTCCAAGTTATCCAACGTAAGTCCTCATCGACCTCCTTCCCCTGTTTCTGACTGGTTTTCGCGACTCCAAATGGCAAACGGAATTTTTCATATTTTTTTGCTCTTGAGCGATTTTTTCCTTTTCTTTTAGCAACAGCTATGCTATAATAGTTCTGTTGGAAAAATTTATCCCGTGGGGGATTAGCTCAGCTGGGAGAGCGCGTGGTTCGCAATCACGAGGTCAGGGGTTCGATCCCCCTATTCTCCACCAAATACGAAATGAGTTGTCACATTTGATGTGGCGGCTCATTTTTCACTTTAAAGCCTAGGCATTACGCGATGCGCGGTCTTTCCTCATCTTGCGTACCGATGCCTTCTGTTTTTCTCTGGACAAAGCAAAACAGGGCGCTGTGCGAGCACCCTATCCTGCTTTACTTTATTTACTTATTAACTCCTTATTTAAAGAGAAAATAACGTATGTATCTGTTTTTCTCTAACAGCTCTTAGGCTTCCATGGCTTTGAGAGCCGCCTCTTTTTCCGCCTCTCGTTCTTCCAAGATCT